>NZ_JBSFYQ010000008.1:0-219797 GCF_053599855.1 Micromonospora sp. NPDC005161 | reverse complement strand
GTCACCCACGAAGCTTTGCACGTCTTTGCACGTCTCAAGATCGGACGCACTGTTCTCGACACGACAGGGCGGTGCCGGACGCACGGTCAGCGGCAGAAGCGGACGTCACGACGCGCGGGCCGTCGACACCATGGTGCGGAAGGTCTGCCGGTACGCCGTCGGCGAGACCCCGATCGCGCCGGTCAGGTGCTGACGCAGCGACGCGGCGGTGCCGAAGCCGGCCTCGGCGGCGACCCGGTCGACCGGCAGGTCGGTGGTCTCCAGCAGACGGCGGGCGTGTTCGACCCGCTGCCGCGCGAGCCACTGCACTGGTGTCATGCCGACCTCGGCGCGGAAGCGGCGCGAGAACGTGCGTACGCTCATGCGGGCGTGCCGGGCCAGCTCGGCGAGGGTGATCGGCCGGTGCACCTGTCCGAGTGCCCACTGCCGGGTCTCGGACGTGGTCGTGGTCGCCGGCTCGGGCACCGGGCGGTCGATGAACTGCGCCTGGCCGCCCTCGCGCCACGGCGGCACGACGCACAGCCGTGCCACCCGGTTGGCGACGGCGCTGCCGTGGTCGCGGCGCACGAGGTGCAGACACAGGTCCACGCCGGACGCCACGCCGGCCGCGGTGAGCACCTGTCCGTCGTCGATGAACAGCACGTCGGCATCGACCTTCACATTCGGAAACGTACGCTGGAAATGCTCCGCATTGTTCCAGTGCGTGGTGGCAGGCCGGCCGTCAAGCAGCCCGGCGGCGGCCAGCACGTACGAGGCTGTGCAGATGGACACGATCCTCGCATCCGGCCGCAGCCGGCGCAGCGCCGCCGCGACCGGCTCAGGCAGCCAGTCCTGGTCGCCGATCGGATCGCACACGAAGGGCGGCAACACCAGTGTGTCGGCCGTGTCGATCACCTCAGGGCCGTGCTGGACGGCCACGGTGAAGTCCGCGCTGGTGGCGACTGGTTCGCCGTCGACGCTGCAGGTGACGACCTCGTACAGCGGCTCACCGTCGGGACCGACAGCGGTACCGAAGATGCGGACCGGAATGCTCAGCTCAAACGGGTACACGCCGTCGAGCGCCAAGACGACCACGCGATGCATGGCCAGATCCTTCCACATATTGGCGATCTGGCCACTCGAACCATCGAACGCCGCTCCGGCAGGGTGGATCGCACACACCGAAGATGGACAGAAAGGCATGCGATGCGTGCGATCGAACAGGACCGGTTCGGCGGCCCCGAGGTCCTCAAGCTGATGGAGGTCGACCGCCCCGAGCCCGGCCCGGCGGAGGTACTCGTCCGGGTCCACGCGGTCGGGGTCAACCCGACCGACCTCTGGCACCGCGCAACCGGCGGCCTGCTCGGCCGACCGGTGCGGCTGGGCTGGGACCTGTCCGGCGTGGTCGAGGCCGTCGGTGTCGGCGCCGCGCTGTTCCGGCCCGGTGACGAGGTCTTCGGCATGCCACTGCTACCGCGGGCGGCCGGCACCTACGCAGAGTACGTCACGGCACCGTCGCGGCACCTCGCTCGCAAGCCCGCCGGGCTGTCCCACGTCGAGGCGGCCGGTCTGGGGCTCGCCGGGCTCACCGCGTGGCAGGCCCTGGTCGATGTCGCCGACGTCCAGCCGGGCCAGCGCGTACTGGTTCACGCGGCCGCGGGCGGCGTCGGCCACCTCGCCGTGCAGATCGCCAAGGCGCGCGGCGCACACGTGATCGGCACCGCGAGCGCCGCCAAGCACGCGTTCGTCCGTGGGTTAGGTGCCGACGAGGTCATCGACTACACGACGACGGACTTCGCCGAGCGCCTCCACGACCTCGACGTGGTCATGGACTCGATCGGCGGCGAGTACGGGCCGCGCTCGCTGCGGACCCTGCGCCCGGGCGGCATCCTGGTCGCCCTCGCCTCGCCGGCCGAGACGTACCTGGAGGAGGAGGCAGCCCGGCAGGGCAAACGCGCCCGATTCATGATCGTCGAGCCGGACGCTGCCGGGCTCACGTCCCTCGCCAACCTGGTCGGCACGGGGCAGCTCCGCGTCGAGGTGGACACAGTACTGCCCCTCGAACAGGTCGCCAAGGCCCACGAGATCGGCCAAACCGGCCGTACCAAAGGAAAAATTATCCTGACACTCTGACCTCCTGCGTCAATCCTGGCGGCAACCCGACTGGACGCGGCCGCAGCGGCGCCGTCGCACCGCGTCGTCCACCACACATGAGTGCTCACCTCGCCGCAGATCTCGCCGCAGATACTGATGGGACTAGCCGAACGCAACGTCGACGTCTGGCGATGCCCTGGCCGGCTCGACGCTGGCGACCCAGCCAGTGAACCGCCGCGGCACGGCCGGATCAGGCGCCCGGGCCGAGTGCATTTCGCCACCACCCGAGCCAGCCGGCTCGGGGCCAGCTGTCCGGCGCCATCGATGATGATGGTCAAGATCAAGACTTGGAGCGGGGTCCGCAGCAGGTGTTGCAGCGCCTCGTCGTCCGCGGCCTTCTGCAGGCGTGTGAGCACTCTTTCGATGCGATCGAGGTCCGTGCGGAGGCGGACCTTCGTCGCAAGCTCGCCGTAGCGGACGGCCTCGGCGAGTTCGAGGAAGTCCAGGTCGATCCGCTCGAAGTGCGCGGGCGCGATGTTCTCGGTGTAACCGACCGGGCGAGTGGTGAGGACAACCAGCACGTCGCATTTGTCGGCCTCAGCGATGTTGACGAACTCGGTGACTCGCTCGATCAGGCGCTTGCGCACAGCCGGTTCGGTGACTTCGTCCAAGCCGTCCGGGACGAGCAGCCAGGGCCACCTCTGCATCCAGGTTCTCAGCGCCCACGGCTTCACCTCTCCCATGTCGGAGCGGCGCGAAACCTTGTGGGCGATCCACCGCAGCAGAGTCGAGTCGTCGCTGAGCCCTCCTTCCTGGGCGTACAAGGCCAGGTCGATGCGCATCGGCCAGCGGCGGTTCTTCGGCAGCTCACGGCCGAAGCGCTTCAGGGCTGCCGCGGTGCCCTTGATGACGTCGCGGTGCCCGTCGCTGAGGTCTTCGGCGCGTTCGAGCATGGCCGCGCGGAACATCTGGACGAGGAACTTGGAGATCGTCGTCTTGCCGTTGCCGGGCGCGCCGGTGACGATCATGTGCCGGGGCGCCTCCTGGGTGGTGACGCCGGGAGCGAGGACATGTTCGGCGCGGTCGAGCACGTACTTCACTACGCTCGTACGCCGCGTGCCGGCGGCGAAGGTGATGGGCAGGTCGATGGCGACGTCGTGGACGGGGATCCCCTGGCCGTCACCGCTGCCCGCCTCGTCGAAGTAGATGAAACCCTCGCCCATGAGCGTGGTCTTGGCGTGCTCCCGGAGCCCTTCTTCGAGGTCCTTCAGCGGTATGGTGTCGGTGAACTGTGCCAACGCGGCGAAGACGTCGCCGGCGGTGAGGAACCCCGGAAACGCGTTGCGGATGCCCGGGTGCACCTTGAGCAAGGCCTGGATCTGGTTGCCATCCCAGATACGCACCTTCTTGATGCGCTTCAGCCTGGCCAGGCGCGCCCTCCGCTCCTCTGCGGCTTCGGGGTCGACCTCCCGAGTTTTGTCGGCAAGGCGCTCTAGGTAGCTCTTGATGTTGTCGTTGAGAAGATCATGGCCGCCGACCTGGGGGAACGGCGTGAGCATCACGTTCGTGATGATGATCAGGAAGTCGGGAACCGGATTGCGATCTCCGTAGGGGTTGGCCCAGTCATCGAGCTCGCCGCGGACCTGCCCCCACAGCCAGGCCGCGTTCTCCTGGTGGTTGGCGGAGGGGGTCGCCCGGTGCTTCACCTGCAGGACGGTGTATCCCTCCCACACCTCGGCAGGCTGATCCTCCGTCGGCTTCCAGATGAGCGAACCCCGGTGGTACAGGTCCCGCCCGCCGTCCCGGCCCGCGCCCATCACCTGGACACCTGGCCCGAAGGAAGCGACCGCTAGGCTGGCCGCAAGGTCTTGGAAGCCTGTTGGACCTAACTGCTCCAAGTTGTCGCTCAACGTCACACCTTCTCGGCCACCCTGTCATGCGGGGCGAGCCGCCACGGCCCCGGAGGACAGCCTACGCGGGCGGGTCGCCAGGCCAGGTGGCCGGCGTCATGCCAGGCGATCCTGCACCTCGCGATTGGCGAGAGTCGCCCCGCGACCGCAGGCCTGCTACGACTCGCCGAAATAGCCCTCCTCCTCGCCGAGCAGCAGCGGCACGTCGTACACCGACATGTCCGGCCGGGCCCTTGGTGGCGGGCGGTATTCGCTACGTCCCTATTCGCCCCAGTCCTACGATCCCCCGACGGCGTAGCCCCGTAGTCCGGCACCGGTCAGCCTAACTATGCGGTTGTTCGGTAGGCGTCGAAGACGCCGTCGATCCTGCGGACCGCGGCCAGCAGGTGCCCCAGGTGCTTTGGGTCGGCGATCTCAAAGCTGAATCGGCTCACTGCCACCCGGTCGCGGGTGATGGTGACGGTGGCGGAGAGGACATTGACCTGCTCGTCGAACAGCACCCGCGCGGTATCGACAAGTAGCCCGCGCCGGTCGAGGGCCTCGACCTGAATCGCCACCACGAAGTTTGACGAGGAGGTGAGTTTCCAGGTCACCTCGCGAAGCCGCTCGGGCTGGGCCTTGAGGTCCTCGGCGTTGGGGCAGTTGTCCCGGTGCACGCTGACCCCGCCGGACCGGGTGACGAAGCCGAAGACCGAATCCGGCGGAACGGGGGTGCAGCAGCGGGCCAGCTTGATCCAGACGTCGCTGACCCCGCGGACCACGACACCCGGGTCGTGACTGGAGGCCCGGTTGCGCGGCGGCTCGGTGGCGACGGTGGTCTCGGCGATGTCCTCCGCCGCGCCCTCCTCGCCGCCGTAGGTGGTCATCAGCTTCTGCACCACCGACTGCGCGGAGACCTGGTTGTCGCCGACCGCCGCGTAGAGCGAGGCCACGTCGGCTAGGTGCAGGTCCCGGGCGATCGACATCAGCGCGTCGGAGGTGAGCATCCGTTGCAGGGGCATGCCCTGCTTGCGCATGGCCTTGACGATTCCGTCCTTGCCGGCCTCGATCGCCTCCTCGCGGCGCTCCTTGTTGAAGTACTGCCGGATCTTGGTGCGGGCACGTGGGCTCTTGACGAAGCCGAGCCAGTCCTGGGTCGGGCCGGCCGTGTCGGACTTCGAGGTGACGATCTGGATCACGTCGCCGTTGGAGAGCGTGGATTCCAGGGGCACCAGCTTGCCGTTGACCCGCGTCCCGATGCATTTGTGCCCGACTTCGGTGTGCACCGCGTACGCGAAGTCTACCGGCGTCGACCCGGTCGGCAGGGGGATGACGTCACCCTTCGGGGTGAAGACGTACACCTCCTGGCTGGACAGGTCGAAGCGCAGCGCGTCCAGGAACTCGCTCGGGTCGGCCGCCTCGCGCTGCCAGTCCAGCAGTTGCCGCAGCCAGGTCATCTCGTCGATGTGCGCCGGCGGGCCGACGATCTGGGTGCCCTTGTGCTCCTTGTACTTCCAGTGCGCGGCGATGCCGAACTCGGCGGTGCGGTGCATCGCGTACGTGCGGATCTGCATCTCCACCGGCTTGCCGGTGGGCCCGATGACCGTCGTGTGCAACGACTGGTTCATGGCCCGCCTG
The DNA here is from genome assembly GCF_053599855.1 of Micromonospora sp. NPDC005161. Classification (NCBI taxonomy): domain Bacteria; kingdom Bacillati; phylum Actinomycetota; class Actinomycetes; order Micromonosporales; family Micromonosporaceae; genus Micromonospora; species Micromonospora sp. NPDC005161. The sequence continues at coordinate 214,197 of NZ_JBSFYQ010000008.1, read as the reverse complement.
CACGGCGACGCCGGGATGAACACCGCCGAGTACGCCGTCGGCACTCTCGCCGCCGTCGCCTTCGCGGGGATCCTGTTGAAGGTGTTGACCTCCGGCAACGTCCAGTCGGCGTTGACCGCCGTGATCGACCGGGCGCTCAAGTGATCGGGCGCCGGCAGACCGGCCGCTGTCGGGGGTCCGGCACCACCGGGTGGGCGGCCGGCGGCGGACGGAGATTCCGCTTCGTCGACCGGGCAGCCGGTGGGGACCGGGGGTCCTTCACCGCCGAACTGGCGGCCGGCCTGCCGGCGCTGCTCCTGCTCCTGCTCACCGGCCTGGCCGCGGTCAACGCGGTCAGCACCCGGGCGAGTTGCCTGCACGCGGCCCGGGAGGCGGCGCTGGCCGCCGCCCGGGGCGCGGACGGCAGTGCCGGCGGCCTGCGCGCGGCGCCGCCGGGGGCGGAGGTGTCGGTGTCGGTCGACGGCGACCGGGCGCAGGCGACGGTCCGGGCGCCCGTACGCGCGTTGGGCGGTCGCCTCCCGCGGATCACCGTGGTCGCTACCGCCGTCGCGGCCGTGGAACCCGGGGCCACCGAGGGCAGCCGATGAACCAATGCCCAGGCATGCCGAAGCAGCAGACCGGGCCGGGCCGGGCGCACCTCCGCCATGAACGACCGCACCCCGAGCGACCGCACACCGAGCCACCGGAAACCGAGCGACCGCACACCGAGCCACCGGAAACCGAATGTCCGCACCGGGAGAGGCTCGACGCCGAGCGGACGGAGACTGCATGCCCGCCCGGGGACAGGCCCGACGCGGAGCGGACGGAGACTGCATACCCGCCCGGGCACACGCCCGATGCGGAGCGGACGGAGGCTGAGCGAGGCGGGGCAACCGTGCTCCTGCTCGCGATGGGTCTGGTGTTCGTGCTGGTGGGGACATTCGGCGCCGCCGTCGCCGCGGCCGGAATGGCGGCGCAACGGGCGGCGGTGGCGGCCGACCTGGGTGCGCTGGCCGGGGCGGCCAGGGCGCTCGACGGCGACGCGGCGGCGTGTGCGTCCGCTGCGGACATCGCTGGTCGCAACGGTGGCCGGCTGGTCGACTGTCGTACCGACGGGCTGGATGTGCTGGTGACCGTCCAGGTGGCGATCACGCCGCTGCCCGGCCTGACCCGGGTAGTGGCGTCAACGGCCCGCGCGGGCCCGGTGCGCGGTTGAACGATGCGCGGCCCGCACCCATCGACGGCATCAGCCGCGATGCGTCTACGACATCAGGTCGAGAGGCGCCGCAGAACAGCAGGCGGCCCGACAGCCGGCTGGCCGGGACGTGGGCCGACGGGCCCGTGTCCCGGCCAGCGGGCGAGAAGATGGGTGGCTCGGTGAGCCGGGGTGGGTCAGCGGGACTGGAGCGCGTCGAGAGCGACGGCCATGGCGATGACCAGGCGGCGGTCGATCTGCCGGTTCTGTACCTCGACGATGTACTTGTCGCGCAGGCCCCACTTCTTCACGACCGAGAAGACGGGCTGGCCGCCGGCGGTGAAGTCGAAGTGGTACGGCAGCCAGGACAGCGAGTCGACGAACCGGCGCAGCAGCGCCACCGGCATGCTGCGCTCCTGGCCCGTCACCTGCGGCAGGCCGTTCTGCTCGACGTGCCAGGTGGAACGGAGCAGCGACTGGGCGAAGTCCTTGCGGAACAGGCCGATCGGGTTGCCGGCCGCGTCGGTCACGTCGTACGTGGCGCCCAGGTCGAGGCGCTGGCGGGCCTTGAAGCCGAGCAGGGGCTGCTGCTTGGAGTCGTCGGTGTAGATCGTCACCTGCTCCTTGAAGGCGAGCCGCTTCTGCTGCGCGAAGGCCAGCAGTTCACCCTCGGTGCCGTCCGGCGAGACCGCCCGGACCTCGTACTGGTTGACCATCATCCGCAGCCGCTGGCGGATGTGGAACTGCTGCAGGGTCTGCAAGTTGTCGAGCTGCATCTGGTCTCCTCAGGGGGATTGTGCGCCGGAGTCTCGCACAGCCCGGCGACCGCCGCCGGCCCGCGTCCCGGCGCTCCCACCCGTGACCGTGCGGCCGTCCCTGCAGAGGTCAGCGGCCGTCGACGGTGACGCGCAGCGCCCAGCCGTTGAGAACCTGGTGGATGCCCTGCAGCCGCTCGTTGATCTGCTCCAGCCGTTCTGCCTGGGCCAGGGCGGCCAGTGCGGATCCGAGCGCGATCTGCTGGTCGAGGGTGAGTTTCTCCTGGTCGATGGTGTAGAGCAGGTCGACGGTCTCGGCGATGGTGTCGGCCACGGCTCCTCCTTGGGCACGGGACGGGCAGAAAAGGCAGGCATCGATGGAAGCGCTCCCATCATTGTGCCCCGTCCGGCTCGGGATCATGCAAGGTGGTTCAGGCGGGCAGGTTCGCCAGCACCACGTCGAGCACCCGGATCGCGTCCGGCTTGGAGAGCGGGTTGTTGCCGTTGCCGCACTTCGGCGACTGCACGCAGGACGGGCAACCCGTCTCGCAGCCGCACTCCGCGATCGCGTCCCGGGTGGCCCGCAGCCACGCCGACGCTGTCCCGTACGCCCGCTCGGCGAAGCCCGCGCCGCCGGGGTGTCCGTCGTAGACGAAGACGGTCGGCGCCTCGGTGTCCGGGTGCACCGCCGTGGAGAGCCCGCCGATGTCCCACCGGTCGCAGGTGGCCATCAGCGGCAGCAGGCCGATCGCGGCGTGCTCGGCGGCGTGCAGCGCACCCGGCACGTCCGGGGCCTGCACACCGGCTGCGGCCAGTGACTGCGGCGACAGGGTGAACCAGACCGCCACCGTGCGCAGCTCCCGGGTGGGCAGGTCGAGCGGCCGGGTGTCGATCACCTCACCGGTGGCGATCCGGCGTCGCTGGTACGACACCACCTGGCTGGTCACGTCCACCTCGCCGAGGAACATGCCGACCGGCCCGGCGTCCACGTAGGAGCGCACCGACACCACGGACAGGTCGGTGACGTCCCGGGCGTGAGTGGACCAGTCCGGCTCCTCCACGTGCACCAGCGCGCAGCCGTCGGCGAGGTCGAGGTCGTCCACCACGTACGAGACGCCCTGGTGCAGGTAGACCGCGCCGGGGTGGAGCAGGAAGTGCGAGGAGCCGCCGTCGACCGTGCCCAGCAGCCGGCCGGTGGCCGACTCCACCACGCAGACCGGGGCGCCGCCCTGGCCGCGCAGGTCCACCTCGGGGCGCTCCCGGTGCCGCCAGTACCAGCCGGTGGGCCGTTGCCGCAGCGCCCCGGCCGTCACCAGCTCGTCGATCGCCTCCTTCGCCCCGTCACCGAAGAGTGTCAGGTCGGCCGGGGTCAGCGGGGCCTCGGCCGCGGCGCAGGCGAGCTGCGGGGCCAGCACGTACGGGTTGGCCGGGTCGAGCACCGTCGCCTCCACCGGCGCACCGAAGATCGCCTCCGGGTGGTGGACCAGATAGGTGTCCAGTGGATCGTCCCGGGCCACCAGCACAGCCAGGGCCTCCTGCCCGGAGCGCCCGGCGCGGCCGGCCTGCTGCCAGAGCGACGCCCGGGTGCCCGGATACCCGCAGATCAGCACCGCGTCCAGGCCGATCAGGTCCACGCCCAGTTCGAGCGCGTTGGTGGAGGCCAGGCCCAGCAGGTCACCGTGCAGCAGCGCCCGCTCCAACTCACGCCGCTCCTCACGCAGGTAGCCACCCCGGTAGGCGGCCACCCGCTTGCCGAGCCCCGGCACCGCCTCGTCCAACGACCGGCGCGCACTGGCGGCCACCACTTCGGCGCCCTTGCGGGACCGGACGAACGCGAGCGTGCGTACCCCCTCGGCGACCGTGTCGGCGAGCAGGTCCGCGGTCTCCCGCAGCGCCGACCGGCGGACCTGGATGAGGTCCGGCACGTCGTCGTGCCCGCCCGCCGCCTGGGCGGGCGCCGGGGACGAGGTCGCCGACGAGTCGGGTGGCAGCAGCGGCGGCTCCCAGAGTGCGAAGGTCACCCCGCCGCGCGGCGAGGCGTCCTCGGTGACCGCCGTCACCGGCAGGCCGGTCAGCCGTCCGGCCGCGGTCGCCGGGTCGCCGGAGGTCGCCGAGGCGAGCACGAACACCGGGGTGGCCCCGAACCGGGCGCACTGCCGGCGCAGCCGGCGCAGCACGTGCGCGACGTGCGAGCCGAACACCCCCCGGTAGGTGTGGCACTCGTCGATCACCACGTACGCCAGCCGGCGCAGGAAGCCCGACCACTGGGCGTGCCCGGGCAGGATGCCGTGGTGCAGCATGTCCGGGTTGGTCAGCACGAACCGGGAGTGCCGGCGAATCCACTCCCGCTCGGCGCGCGGAGTGTCCCCGTCGTAGCAGGCCGGGCGTACGCCCTCCAGTTCCAGCCCGGCCACGGCCCGCAGCTGGTCGGCGGCGAGCGCCTTGGTCGGCGCCAGGTACAGCACGGTGGCCCGGGGGTCGGCGAGCAGCGTGGCCAGCGATGGGAGCTGGTACGCCAGGGACTTGCCGGACGCGGTGCCGGTGGCGACCACGACGTGGCCGCCGTCGTACGCCAGGGTGGCCGCCTCGGCCTGGTGCCGCCAGGGCGCGACCACGCCGCGGCGGGCGAACGCCTCGCGCAGCTCCACGGGCGCCCACGGCGGCCACGGTGCGGGCACTCCGGCGCGGGCCGGCACCCGTTCGACGTGGGTGACCGGGTCACCGGCGCTTCGGGCGCGCAGCCGGCGCAGCAGGTCGACCGGCGATGGCTCGGGGCCGGGATCTGCGGATACGGTGGCTGCGGACGACACGCCCTGCACTCTCGCACTGGTGTTCGGAGATGAAAAGTCGGGCCGGGGGGTAAGGGGGAGCTTCCGTTGGTGACCGCAGGGTGGCCCAGCGGTAGTGGTTAGATGCCCAGGAGAGTTTACGGCTCTGGCGAGGAGGACCGATGGAGCTGTCGCTGGCGACCCGCACCGTGGGCGAGCACACGGTGCTCGAGGTCGGCGGTGAGGTGGACGTCTACACCGCGCCCCGGCTCCGCGAACGGCTCCTCGAACTGATCGACGGCGGCGCCCGGCACGTGGTGGTCGACCTCGGTCGGGTGGACTTCCTCGACTCGACCGGGCTGGGCGTGCTGGTCGGCGCGCTCAAGCGGCTCCGCACGGCCGGTGGCTCGTTCGCCCTGGTCTGCGACAAGGAGCCGCTGCTCAAGATCTTCCGGATCACCGCGCTGGACCAGGTGTTCCCGCTGTACCCCTCGGTCGACGCGGCGGTAGGCGCGGAACCGACCGGTGCCAGCGCGTGATGGCGACAGTCAAGCTCTCCTTCTCCCCGGCGCCGGTGCACGTACGTACCGCCCGGCTGGTCGGTGTCGCCGTCGCCCGGCGCGCGGGGGTCCGCGAGGATCTGCTGGACGAGGTGCGCCTGGCCATCGGCGAGGCGTGCACCCGGGCGGTGGCCCTGCACCGCCAGTACGGCCTGGCCGACCCGGTGCTGGTGGAGATGTCGGACGCCGGGTCGTACGCGGTGCGGGTGGTGGACCGGGCGCCGATCGAGGCCGGCATCGGGCTGGCCGCGCTGCCGCCGGACGAGCTGGCCAACGAGTCGCTCACCGATGAGGCGCTGACCACCGGAGTTGGTTTCGCCCTGCTCGCCGGCTTCGTCGAGGACCTTCAGGTGCGTCCGGTCGACGATGGCGTCGGCACCGAGGTGCGGATGGTGTGGCCGGTCGGCCGCTGACCCGTTCGTTCTGTTCTGTTCCATACAGGCCGCATCCCCGCCGGGGTGCGGCCTTTTTGCCATGGGCCGGGCCCTATATCAGATTTCGTTTCATAACACAGCGACGAAGATCATCGAGACATGGTGCCACCTCGGTGTGACCTCCAACACTCCGGAGGGCTACAGTACCCGGGTTGTCAGCAAGTGATCCATCCCGCAGCCAGCGGGAATGGGTGGTCATCGCTGGTCCGCTGGGGTGGGTTGGCGCGCGCTTGCGAGTCCGCGTTCAGGCGCCGGTCGGTGCGTCTCCACTCACCGGCGCGAGTGTTCGGTAACAGGAGGACACAGATGTCCGAAACCTTGGCCGCCGACGCCGGCGGGCTGTCCCTAACCGGAAGCAATGTCACGTACGTCGTCATCGCCGCGGTAATCGCGCTGGTGGCGCTCGTCTTCGCCGCCGCCCTGACAAAGGCGGTGCTGGCAGCCGGCAAGGGCACCACCAACATGCAGGAGATCTCGGGGGCGGTCCAGGAGGGCGCTTCCGCCTACCTGCTCCGCCAATTCCGCACTCTGGCGATCTTCGTTGTCATCGCCGTGGTGCTGCTCTTCCTGCTGCCGGTGCACGACACCGACGGCAGCGAGACCGCCGTGAAGTTCGGCCGCTCGCTCTTCTTCGTGGTGGGCGCCCTGTTCAGCGCGTCCATCGGTGGTGCCGGCATGTGGCTGGCCACCCGCGCCAACCTGCGCGTGGCCTCCGCCGCCCGGGAGCGAGAGGGTGGCCGCGAGGCGGCCATGAAGATCGCCTTCCGCACCGGCGGCGTGGTGGGCTTCCTCACCGTCGGTCTCGGCCTGTTCGGCGCCGCGCTGGTCGTCCTGGTCTACCGGGGCGACGCACCGACCGTGCTGGAGGGCTTCGGCTTCGGCGCCGCGCTGCTCGCGATGTTCATGCGGGTCGGCGGCGGCATCTTCACCAAGGCGGCCGACGTCGGCGCCGACCTGGTCGGCAAGGTCGAGCAGGGCATCCCCGAGGACGACCCGCGCAACGCCGCCACCATCGCCGACAACGTGGGCGACAACGTCGGTGACTGCGCCGGCATGGCCGCCGACCTGTTCGAGTCGTACGCGGTGACGCTGGTCGCCGCGCTGATCCTCGGTCGGGCCGCGTTCGGCGAGGATGGCCTGGTCTTCCCGCTGATCATCTCCACCATCGGCGTGCTGGTCGCGATCGTCGGCGTCTTCATCACCCGGCTGCGCGCGTCCGATCGCAACGCCCTGACCGCGATCAACCGGGCGTTCTACCTCTCCGCGGTGCTCTCCGCGGTGCTGGTGGCGATCGCCGCCTACGCGTACCTCCCGGCGACCTTCGGCGAGTTCGACAGCGGGCTCACCGACGCGGGCGGCAACCCGCGGCTGGTGGCCATTGGCGCCGTGGTGATCGGCATCGTGCTGGCCGCCGCGATCCAGGCACTGACCGGCTACTTCACCGAGACCAACCGGCGCCCGGTGCAGGACATCGGCAAGAGCTCGCAGACCGGCGCGGCCACCGTGATCCTGGCCGGCATCAGCATCGGCCTGGAGTCGGCGGTCTACTCGGCGCTGCTGATCGGTGCCGGCGTCTTCGGCGCGTTCCTGCTCGGCGGCAGCTCCATCACCCTGTCGCTGTTCGCGGTGGCGCTGGCCGGCACCGGCCTGCTCACCACGGTCGGCGTGATCGTCGCCATGGACACCTTCGGGCCGATCTCCGACAACGCCCAGGGCATCGCCGAGATGTCCGGTGACATCGACGAGCACGGCGCCCGGACGCTCACCGAGCTGGACGCGGTCGGCAACACCACCAAGGCGATCACCAAGGGCATCGCGATCGCCACGGCGGTGCTCGCCGCGACCGCGCTGTTCGGCTCGTACACCGACTCGCTCCGCAGCGCGTACGCGACGGCTGGCGTGGGCGACGTCGGGACGGAGATCCTCAACTCGCTGAACGTGGCCAACCCGCGCAACCTGGTCGGCCTGATCATCGGTGCGGCGGTGGTGTTCCTCTTCTCCGGGCTGGCCATCAACGCGGTGTCCCGCTCGGCCGGTGCCGTGGTGATGGAGGTCCGCCGGCAGTTCCGTGAGCTGCCCGGCATCATGGACCGCACCCAGCGCCCGGAGTACGGCAAGGTCGTGGACATCTGCACCCGGGACGCGCAGCGCGAGCTGATGACCCCCGGCCTGCTCGCCATCCTGGCGCCGATCGCGGTCGGCTTCGGCCTCGGGCCCGGCGCGCTCGCGGCCTACCTGGCCGGGGCGATCGGGGCCGGCACGCTGATGGCGGTCTTCCTGGCCAACTCCGGTGGCGCCTGGGACAACGCCAAGAAGCTGGTGGAGGACGGCGCGTACGGGGGCAAGGGCTCCGAGGCGCACTCCGCGACCGTCATCGGCGACACCGTCGGTGACCCGTTCAAGGACACCGCCGGCCCGGCCATCAACCCGCTGCTCAAGGTGATGAACCTGGTCTCGCTGTTGATCGCGCCGGCCGTGGTGGCGTTCAGCATCGGCGACGACCGGAACACCCCCGTGCGGGTGGCCATCGCGGTGGTGGCCGCGCTGATCATCGTGGCGTCGGTGGTGTTCAGCAAGCGCAAGGGCATCGCGATGGACGACTCCGACACCGGTGCGGGCAGCACGGACCACCGGCCGGAGACGGTCAACGCCTGACCATCCTCGGCACCGGGTCCCCGGTCGGCGTGCCACGCCGGCCGGGGACCGTCGGTTCCTCCTCCGGGGCCGTCTGACCGGTGCCACGCCTGGGCGGAGGTCGTACGCTGCAACGCATGCGTACGTGCCAGGCGTCTGCCGCCGGAAAGCTCACGGTGGTCCTGGCCACGCTCGTCGTTGTCCTCGCCGGCTGCGGTGGCGGTCCCAGCCCACGGGCCTGGGCGGCGACGGTCTGCGGCGCGCTCACCCCGTGGCGCTCCGAGATCAGCAAGTTGACCAGCAGCACGGATGAGCAGATGACCGCGCAGACCACGCCGGCGCAGGCCAAGGAGAACCTGGTGCGGCTCTTCGGTGGGGCGGAGCAGGCCAGCGAGACCGCGCGCCGCAAGGTGGAGCAGGCCGGCATCCCGGAGACGGACAACGGTGAGGCCATCTCGGCCGGTTTCCGCAGTTCCCTGGGGAAGATGCGGGACGCCTACGGGCGGGCCCGCGACACCATCGACAAGTTGGGCACCGGCGAGCCGACCGTCTTCTACGACGGCGTGCGGGCCGCGGTGGACACCCTCAACAAGGAGTACGACGCCAGCGCGCTGGACACCAGCCGGCTCAACTCCGAGGAGCTGAAACAAGCCTTCGACGAGGTGCCGGAGTGTCGCTGAGCGGGCTCGGCGACACCGGAGCGGCGCAGCCGCCCCCGGCGCTGTTCCCGGCACCCGAGCCCGACCCGTCGGCTTCCGAGGCGACGCGACGGCGGAGCGGGCCGACCCGGCACGGGTCGAGCGGGCCGTCCTCCGGGCCGGCGCAGACCGACGACGCGGGACATCAACTGGTCTTCTTCGGCGCGGAGGCGGCCGAACCGACGGTCGCTGACCTGGCCGGACTGCTCGCCGGGCCGGGCGAGATGGTGCGGATGGGCGGCACCGCCCGCCTCTCGGTGCACGTGGACGCCGCCTGGCGGGTGCACGTGCTGGTCGCGGAGCTGGCGCTGCGCGGGTTGGCGGCGAGCTGGGAGCCGACCGGGGACGCGCGACACGCCGTCCGTACCTCGTACACCCGGGTCCTGAAGCCGCTCGCGGTCGCGTGGCTGCACGGCCCGGCGAAACGTCCGCCGGCCACCTTGCACCTGACCGGCCGGCGGCTGCGGCTGTGGCTCGCCGCCGCCGGGACGCCGGAGCCACCCGACAGCTTCCTGCTACGGCTCGGCGCCGGTGACCAGGAGTGCTGGGACCCGGTCGGCACGGCGCTCGCCACCGCCGGGCTCGCCGGCACGTTGCTCGGCCCGGACGAGGGCGGCCCGGGGTACCGGATCACGGGCCGGCGCCGGTTGGGCCGGCTCGCCGAACTGGTCGGCGGGCCGCCGCGCGCGGCACCGGCCGACGCCTGGCCGACCCGACCCTGACCAGGGGACGAACCGGGTCATTCCCCTCAAGGCGGAGGTGGCGCCCGGGCGGCCGCGGCTGTCTGGTGCCGGACAGCCGGCGGGTTGATCCGGGCGGAAAACGGGCGGGTCGGACCTCGGCCGAGGGTCCGCCATCGTCACAGTGACCCGCTTCGAGCCCTACCCACGGTGTACGGTGGCGCCGTCCGGCAGTGCCGAGCGCGGTGGGGCGGAAGTGGACCGCCGCGCCGGAGCGGATTGCCGCCCGCGAAACCCGAAACGCGGACGGCGCGTTACGTTGGACATCCGGACCGCCGGTGCGACGGCGGGGTCGAGAGCGGTCGCTGTCCGGGGGCCGGCAGACCACGAGCAGGAGTGAGGTCGGGGAGAGACGTGCCGAGCAACGCTGGAACCACCCGTCTGGTCATCGTCGAGTCACCGGCGAAGGCCAAGACGATCTCGGGCTACCTCGGCCCGGGGTACGTCGTGGAGGCCAGCTTCGGTCACGTCCGCGACCTGCCACGCAACGCCGCCGACGTGCCGGCCAAGTACAAGGGTGAGGCGTGGGCCCGGCTCGGGGTGGACGTGGACAACGGCTTCCACGCGCTCTACGTCGTCTCCGCCGACCGCAAGCAGCAGATCAGCAAGCTGGTGAAGCTGGCCAAGGAGGTCGACGAGATCTTCCTGGCGACGGATGAGGACCGCGAGGGTGAGGCGATCGCCTGGCACCTGGTGGAGACGCTCAAGCCCAAGGTGCCGGTCAAGCGGATGGTCTTCCACGAGATCACCAAGCCGGCGATCCAGGCGGCGGTGGCCAACCCCCGCGAGATCGACCGCGACCTTGTCGACGCGCAGGAGGCCCGGCGGATCCTCGACCGGCTCTACGGCTACGAGGTATCTCCGGTGCTGTGGAAGAAGGTCATGCCGAAGCTCTCGGCCGGCCGGGTGCAGTCCGTGGCGACCCGGATCGTGGTCGAGCGGGAGCGGCAGCGGATGGCCTTCCGCACCGCTGAATACTGGGACATTCTGGCCACTCTCGCCGTGGCGAACGTCGGTGAGGGGCCGCGCGCGTTCAACGCCACCCTCATCGCGTTGAACGGCGACCGGATCGCCACCGGTAAGGATTTCGAGCCGACCACCGGTCGAGTGAAGCCCGGGGCCGGCGTCGTGCACCTGGACGAGGGCGGCGCCCGTGGGCTGGCGGCCCGGCTCGAGGGACGGCCGTTCACCGTCACCCGGGTCGAGGAGAAGCCCTACCGCCGCCGCCCGTACGCGCCGTTCATCACCTCGACGCTCCAGCAGGAGGCGGCCCGCAAGCTGCGCCTGTCGTCGCAGCAGACGATGCGCACCGCGCAGCGCCTGTACGAGAACGGCTACATCACCTATATGCGTACCGACTCGGTGAACCTGTCGGAGACCGCCATCTCGGCGGCCCGCCGGCAGATCGTCGAGCTGTACGGCGAGCGCAGCGTGCCGCCGGAGCCCCGCCGCTACACCGGCAAGGTGAAGAACGCGCAGGAGGCGCACGAGGCGATCCGCCCGGCGGGGGACAACTTCCGCACCCCGGGCGAGGTGGCCAAGGAGCTGTCCGCCGAGGAGTTCAAGCTCTACGAGCTGATCTGGCGCCGCACCATCGCCTCGCAGATGACCGACGCGGTCGGCTCCAGCGTCTCGGTGCGCATCCGCGCGGTCTCCACCTCCCAGGAGGAGGCCGACTTCGGCGCCACCGGCAAGACCATCACCGACCCGGGCTTCCTGCGCGCGTACGTCGAGTCGAGCGACGACGAGACCGCCGAGGCCGAGGACGCCGAGCGCCGCCTGCCCACCCTGGTCAAGGACCAGCCGCTGACCGCCGACGAACTCGCCGCGCAGGGCCACCACACCCAGCCGCCGTCGCGCTACACGGAGGCGTCGCTGGTCAAGGCACTGGAAGAGCTGGGCATCGGCCGGCCGTCCACGTACGCGTCGATCATGCAGACGATCCAGGACCGGGGGTACGTCACCAAGCGCGGCCAGGCGATGATCCCGACCTTCCTGGCCTTCGCGGTGATCGGCCTGATGGAGCGGCACTACCCGCGCCTCATCGACTACGACTTCACCGCCACGATGGAGAACGAGCTGGACGAGATCGCCGGCGGCGGCCACGCCGCCGTCGACTTCCTCACCGCGTTCTACTTCGGCGGCGCCAACGGTGCCGGCGACCAGGGCATCGCCCGCTCCGGCGGGCTCAAGAAGCTGGTCACCGAGAACCTCAGCGACATCGACGCACGCAGCGTCAACTCCATCCCGCTCTTCACCGACGACGACGGCCGGGAGGTCGTGGTCCGGGTGGGCCGGTACGGGCCGTACCTCCAGCGGGAGCTGCCCGGCGGCGAGCCGGCGGCACCGGCCGAGGGTGAGGAGGGTGGCACCCAGGGTGACCGGGCGCCGATCCCCGAGGGGCTGGCCCCCGACGAGCTGACCCCGGAGAAGGTGCACGAGCTGTTCCTCGGTGGCAGCGGCGAGCGCAAGCTCGGCGACGACCCGGGCACCGGCGAGCCGATCGTGCTCAAGTCCGGCCGGTTCGGCCCGTACGTGTCCAGCGGCGAGCGGAAGTCCTCGCTGCTGCGCTCGCAGACGCCGGATTCGCTGACCCTTGAGGAGGCGCTCAAGCTGCTCAGCCTGCCCCGGCTGGTCGGCGTCGCGCCCGACGGGGTCGAGGTGTTCGCCAACAACGGCCGCTACGGCCCGTACGTCAAGCGGGGCGAGGAGTTCCGGTCGCTGGAGTCCGAGGAGCAGATGTTCACGGTCGGCCTGGACGAGGCGCTGGCGCTGCTGGCCGCCCCGAAGGCCCGTGGACGGCGGGCCGCGGCGCCGCCGCTGCGCGAGATGGGCGTCGACCCGCTGACCGAGAAGCCGATGGTGATCAAGGACGGCCGGTTCGGCCCGTACGTCACCGACGGGGAGTTCAACGCGTCGCTGCGGCGTGGGCAGACCCCGGAGGCGCTGACCATCGAGGAAGCCTCGGAGATGCTGGCCGAGAAGCGGGCCAAGGGTCCGGCGCCGAAGAAGAAGGCGGCGGCGAAGAAGGCTCCGGCGAAGAAGGCCACGGCGGCCAAGAAGACGGCCGCTGCCAGCAAGTCCACCGCCGCGAAGAAGACCACCACCGCCAAGGCGACCACTGCCAGGAAGGCGGCCCCGAAGAAGGCCGCCGCCAGGCCCGCCGAGGAGTGACGGTCACCGACCCCTGTCCCTAATGGATGAAATGTTCTATTTGGTACGAGGGTTTGGTGGAGGTTCCCTAACGTGAGGGGATGTTCGCCACCACTGCCACGCGTCGCCGTTTACTCGTCAGCGCGTCGGCGGGAGCGTTGCTGCTTGCCGTGGCCGCGGTCGGCTCCTGGGCGATGGATGCCGAGAGCTCCGCGCCGGCCGGGGCCACCGCGTCACAGGCTGCCCCGCAGACCGTCGCCCCGGGGTCGTCCACCGGGCCGACCCGGGATGCCGCCAATCGGCGGACCGTGCGACTCGTCGCCGCGGGTGACGTTCTGGTTCATCCCGCTGTGACCGACCAGGCGCGTCGGGACGGCGCCCGGGCCGGCCGCCTGGACTTCGCCCCGATGTTCGCCGGGATCGCCCCAGCCGTCGGCGGCGCCGACCTGGCGCTGTGCCACCTCGAAACGCCACTGGCCGATCCCGCCGGCCCGTTCGCCGGCTATCCGTCGTTCAACGCGCCCCCGCAGGTGCTCGAGGGGCTGCGCGGTGCCGGGTTCGACGGCTGCTCGACCGCCTCCAACCACACCCTCGACCAGGGCGCCGACGGGGTGGCCCGGACGGTCCGCGCGCTCGAAGTCGCCGGGCTGGGGCACACCGGCAGCGCCCGCAGCGCCGCCGAGGCGGCCACGCCCCGGATCTACCAGGTCGGCGACGTCCGCGTCGCCCACCTGGCGTACAGCCTGAACTTCAACGGGCTGAGCCGCCCCCCGGGCCAGCCGTGGCTGGCCAACCTGATCGATCCGCCAGAGATCCTCGCCGCCGCCCACGAGGCGCGCGCCGCCGGCGCCGACATCGTCGTGCTCAGCCTGCACTGGGGTACGGAGTACCAGCACCTGCCGGACGCCGACCAGCGGGCCTGGGCACAGCAGTTGATCTCTTCGCCCGACGTGGACCTCATCCTGGGCCACCACGCCCACGCGGTGCAGCCGTTCCAGCGCTTCGGCGACAAGTGGGTGGTCTTCGGCATGGGCAACGAACTGGCCCGGCACGCGGAGCCGATCGACGACAACCGCGAGGGTGTGATGGCGCGAGCGACCTTCACCGAGACCGCCCCGGGGCGCTGGACGGTGACCCGGATGGAGGCGCTGCCAACCTGGACCGACCTGGCACCGGCCCTCCGGCTGGTCGACCTGACCGCAGCGCTGGCCGACCCGGCCACCCCGCCGGGTCTGCGGGGCGACTACCGGGCGGCGTACCAGCGGGTGCTCGGCTACGTCCGGTCCCTCGGCGCCGGCCCGGATCAGGTGGTGGCGTCGGGCGGCTGAGCGCCGCCACAGAGGACGCGGTCGATGTGGGCGTTGGTGAAGACGCGGTCGGGGTCCAGGCGGTCGCGGACGGCCAGGAAGTCGGCGAAGCGCGGGTAGGCGGTGGCCAGCGAGGCGGCGTCGCGGTAGTGCAGCTTGCCCCAGTGCGGCCGGCCGCCCAGTCCGGCGGCCACCTCCTCGAAGGCCCGGAAGTACGGCTCGTACGGCATGCCGACGTACTGGTGCACGGCAATGTACGCGGAGTCTCGGCCGTAGCCGTGCGACAGCCAGATGTCGTCGGCGGCGGTGAACCGCACCTCCACCGGGAAGAGCACCTTGAACGGCAGCCCGTCCACGATCCGCTGGAGTGCCGCCAGCGCCTCGGGTAGCGCCTCGCGGGGGAGGCCGTACTCCATCTCCAGGAAGCGGACCCGGCGCGGGGTGCAGAACACCCGATCGGAGCGGCCGGTGTACCGGCGTTCGGTGAGCGCGCGGGCGGAGACGGCGCTGATCCTCGGTGCCAGCGTCGGCACAGCCCGGCCGAGCCGGCAGGCGCCGGCGAAGACGGTGTTGGCCAGGAAGTCGTCGTCCAGCCAGCCGCGCCATCGGGGCAGCGGCCGGTCGTTTGCGGGTACCCGGTCGTTGGTCTTGACCTGGACCCGTTCGGTGTAGGGGAACCAGTAGAACTCGACGTGGTCGTGGCCGTCGATCAGTGCCGGCAGTTCGTCGAGCACGTCGGCCAGCGCGGCCGGGCGTTCGTGGGCGTGCAGCACGAAGGCGTCCACGCAGCTCAGGGTCACCTCGACGAGCACACCGAGCGCGCCGAGCGACACCCGCGCGGCGGCGAAGACGTCCGGGTTCTCGTCGGCGGAGCAGCGCAGCACCTCCCCGGTGCCGGTGACCAGGGTGATCGCCTCGACGAAGGTGGACAGGCAGCCAAATCCGGCGCCGGTGCCGTGGGTGCCCGTGGAGATCGCCCCGGCGACCGTCTGCGCGTCGATGTCGCCGAGATTGGGCAGGGCGAGGCGGTGTCGGGCGAGCAGGCCGTTGAGGGCGTGCAGGGTCATCCCTGCCGGTACGGTGACGAGCCTGTGCTCGAGGTCGACGCTGACCATGGTGTCGAGCTCGGACAGCTCCATCCGCCGGTCGTCGGCGAGCGCGATGGCGGTGAATGAGTGGCCGCTGCCGGCCACCCGGATCCGGCCGCCGGAGGCGGCGGCGGCCCGGACGGCCTCGGCGACGTCAGCCGGCGAGCCGGGGCGGAGGATTGCGCTGGCGCTGCCACGCTGGTTACCGGCCCAGTTGGACCAGCGGGCGGTGAGCGGTGCGGTGCCGACCATGCTCGCTCCTCGAAAATGAATATGAAGTGACTTCATATCAGGAACGTTGTAGCTGGTAAATACCGCAATTGCGGTCCGCTCGTTGTACCGGTAGTCACGGACTCGTGACGTGGAGATATGTTCATCCGTCGAAGGGGGGTGGCGCCGAGTGTCCACACCAGCCGCCACGACCGGGCCGCTGCGCCGCGTACCGGTGCAGGGTCGAAGTGTCGCGCGGGTACAGCGCATGTTGGACGCCTGCGCCGAACTCGTCGACGAGGTGGGGTACGAAGGGCTGACCACGACCCTGCTCGCCGAGCGCGCCGAGGTGGCGATCGGGTCGGTCTACCAGTTCTTCCCGGACAAGCGGGCGATCGTGCAGGCATTGACCCTGCGCACGATGGAGTCCTACCTCCAGCGGCTCGACGAGCGGTTCGCCTCGGACGAGATGACCCACTGGTGGGACGGCGTCGACGCGGGGATCGATGAGTACATCACGATGCACCGCACCGTCCCCGGCTTCCGTACCCTGCACTTCGGCGACGTGGTCGACCTGCACCTGCTCGATGAGCAGCGCGACAACAACGGCGTGATCGCCGACCAGTTGGCGCGGGTGCTCACCGAGCGTTTCGGGCTGACCGACGTCCCGAAGCTCCGCTTCGTCCTCGAGATCGCGGTGGAGGCGGCCGACGCGCTGATCAAGCTCGCGTTCCGCCGGAGGTCCGACGGCGACGAGCGGGTGCTGCTCGAGGCCAAGGCGCTGATCCGGGAGTACCTGCACCGCCAGGTCGACGGCCCGGAGAGCGCGCGGTCGACCGCCGAGCAGCAGGCCGCGGTCGCCCAACCAGCCTGACCCGGCCCGCCGGGTGGGCGGACCGGGCAGCGGGGGTGGCGTCAGAGGAACGCCTGCCCCTCACCCCGGTAGGTGGGCACGGTCGCCACGATCGCGTCCCCGTCGACCAGGTGCAGCTCATTGACCCGTTCGCACAGCTCACCGGCTTTGGCGTGTCGGAACCACACCCGGTCGCCGATGGCCAGGGTTGCCGCCGCCGCGCCGGCCAGCGGGGTCTGGACCTCACCGGCCCCCTCGGTGCCGACCAGCTTCAGGCCGGCCGGCAACCACGGTCGGGGCAGTCGGCTGTCGGCGGCCGGGCCGGAGGCGATCCAGCCGCCGCCGAGCACGGTCGCCAGCTCCGGCGTCGGCCGACGCACCACCGCGCAGGCGAAGAACGCCGCCGGGGTGGGCCGCCAGGCACGGTAGGCGTCGAACAGCGTCGGCCCGTACAGGCCCGATCCCGCGGTGACCTCGGTGACCGCGGGATCGGCGCTGGTCGCGGCCACGCTGCCGGTGCCGCCACCGTTGACGAACTCCAGGTCGGCGTGCTGACGGACCGCGGCCACCGCCGCGCTCCGGCGGGCCAGCAACTCGCGGTACGACCCGCGCTGGGCCAGCCGGATCACGCCGGCCAGCAGCGCCTGCCCCGGCGGCGCGTCGCCCAGGCCGGCGATCTGCGCCTCGTACGACATGAGGCCGACCAGCCGGAAGCCGGCGCGGCCGGCGACGGTGGCGGCGAGCGCGCCGGCCGCTCGGGCGCTGTGCACCGGTGAGCGGCGGACGCCGACGTGCACCCGCCCGCGCAGCGGTCGCCAGGAGGCGTCCAGGTCAAGGCAGAGCCGCAGCTCGGCGCGCTGCCCGGGGGCTCGCACGGCGTCGATGAGATCGAGCTGCCCGCTGCCGTCGATCATCAGGGTGATCGCGGCGGCCAGCGCCGGGTCGGCTGCCACCTCGGCGAGCGCCGAGCGGTCCGCGCTGGGGTACGCGACCAGCACGTCGTCGCTCACCCCCACCCGGACCAGCCAGATCGCCTCGGGCAGGGTGAACGCCATCACGCCCCGCCAACCGGGCCGGGCGAGCGCCCGGCTGATCAGCTCCCGGCTGCGGACCGACTTGCTGGCCAGTCGGACCGGTTTGCCGGCGGCGCGGTCGGCCAGGGCGGCCGAGTTGGCGTCGAAGGCGGTGAGATCCACCACCGCGTACGGCGGGTCGAGGTGGGCGGTCGCCCGATCCAGGCGCTCGCGAAGTTTGTCGCTTTCGATGACCACGTGTGCACGCTAATCTGTCTGACGGCAAATGCGAAACACCCTCGCGTATAACCCGGGCTGCGGTTGGTGCCTTCGGCGGCCTAGGCTCAGCGAGCAGGAGAATGTCGCGAGTGGGATGGCTCCCCACCGGGTCTAGAGTGTTCCACCGGGAATGCCCAGCGATGGGCCGGCACGTGGAGGTACGGCCATCGAAAGCCAGAACAGCGGCGAGTCGCACGGCGTGTCGCGCTCCGGAGGCCAGCCGGGCAACGCCGCCAACCAGTCCGGCGGCAGCCAGGTCGATTCATCCGGCTACGCCGCCATCCGGTCAGTGCTGCGCATCCGGCCGTTCCGCCGGCTCTGGATCGTGCTCGGCGCGGCCTCCTTCGGTGACTGGCTCGGCCTGCTGGCCACCTCGGTCTTCGCCGCCTCCCAGGTGCAGGGCAGCACTGCCCAGGGCGCGGTCTTCGGTGGCGTCATCGCCATCCGGCTGCTGCCCGCACTGGTGCTCGGACCGATCGCCGGCGTCCTCGCCGACCGGTTCGACAGACGCTGGACGATGGTCATCTGCGACCTGCTCCGGTTCGTCCTGTTCGCGTCCATCCCGATGGTGGCGCTTGCCGGCGCCAGCGGCGCGGTGGTGGTCCTGTGGGCGACCATCGCCACCTTCCTGATCGAGTCGATCACCCTGATCTGGATCCCGGCCAAGGAGGCCGCGGTCCCCAACCTGATCCCGCGCGCCCGGCTGGAGGCGGCCAACCAGCTCACGCTGATCACCACGTACGGCCTGACCCCGGTGCTCGCCGCGCTGGTCAGCGCCGGTCTGGACCGCAGCGTCCGGGGCGTGACCGGCGGCAACTTCCCGGACTGGGCCGAGCCGGCCCAACTGGCCCTCTGGTTCAACTCCCTGTCCCGGCTGGCCACCGCCCTGGTCGTCGCGTTCGGCATCAGGGAGATCAGCCAGGGGCAGACTGCCGAGGGCGACCGCCACGAGCAGAGCATGCTGCGCCAGTTCAAGGAGGGCTGGCAGTTCATCGGCCAGACCCCGCTGGTGCGTGGGCTGGTCCTCGGCATCCTGGGCGCGTTCGCCGGGGGCGGCATCGTCATCGGCACCGCGAAGTTCTTCGCCAGCTCGCTGGGTGCCGGTGACGCCGCGTTCTCGCTGCTCTTCGGTGCCATCTTCGTCGGCCTGGCACTCGGCATCGGGCTCGGCCCGATGATCGTCAAGGAGATGTCCCGGCGCCGCTGGTTCGGCATGAGCATCGTGCTGGCCAGCGCCGCCGTGATGACCCTCGCCTTCGCCATCCACCTGTCCATGGCGATCGTCGGCGCGGTGCTGGTCGGCGCCGGCGCCGGGATGGCCTTCCTGGCCGGCACCACGCTGCTCGGCGGCGAGATCAGGGACGAGGTGCGCGGCCGGGTCTTCGCCGTCGTGCAGATCGGCACCCGGCTGGTGCTGATCCTGGCCATCGCGCTGAGCAGCCTGCTCGCCGGTGTCGGTGGCTCGCGCAAGCTGGAGATCGCCGACCTGGGCCTGTCCATCTCGTCGACCCGGCTGCTGCTGCTCGCCGCCGGGGTCGCCGGCATCTTCGCCGGGATCAGCGCGTTCGGTCAGATGGACGACAAGAAGGGCGTCCCGGTCCTCGCCGACCTCTGGGGCTCCATCCGGGGTCGCCCGCTGATGCCGGCCGAGCCGTTCGTCTCCGCCGGGCTCTTCGTGGTCTTCGAGGGCGGTGAGGGCGCCGGCAAGTCCACCCAGCTCGCCGCGCTCGCCGAGCGGCTGCGCGGCCAGGGGCGCGACGTCGTGGTCACCCGCGAGCCGGGGGCGACCGGGGTCGGTCAACGAATCCGGTCGCTGGTGCTGGACACCTCCGGCGACGAGGCGCCCTCGCCGCGCGCCGAGGCGCTGCTCTACGCCGCCGACCGGGCGCACCACGTGGCCGCCGTGGTGCGACCCGCGCTGGTCCGTGGCGGCGTGGTGATCAGCGACCGGTACGTCGACTCGTCCCTGGCGTACCAGGGCGCGGGGCGGACACTCCCGGTCGACGAGGTCTCCTGGCTCTCCTCCTGGGCCACCGGCGGGCTCAAGCCCGACCTGGTGGTGCTGCTGGACGTCGAGCCGCAGACCGGCCTGTCCCGGGTGGCATCGCGCAGCGCGGGCGTCGACCGGCTGGAGGCCGAGTCGATCGCGTTCCACGAGCGTGTCCGGTACGCCTTCCTCGACCTGGCCGCCGCCGACCCGAAGCGCTACCTGGTGCTCGACGGGTCCCGACCGGCCGAGGAGATCACCCGGCAGGTGGTCCGACGCGTCGAGGAGATGCTCGGAAATCCGGGCGGCATCGTGCACCCCAGGCCGGCGCAGGGTCCGGACACCTCGGTGCAGCCGGAGTTATCCGACGCGGAGCTGGTGACGATGGAGCATCGAACCTGATGCCGGAGGTCTTCGCCGACCTGGTCGGTCAGGACGAGGCGGTGACCGAGCTGCGCCGGGCCGCCGCCGCGGCGGCGGCCGTGCTGCGCGTGGGCGCGGCCGACCGTTCGCCCGCGCTGATCGCCGCCGGCCCGGCCGGCACGGACGGCGGGGCCGGTGCACCGGCCCGGGTCGACCCGAGCGCCGGGATGACCCACGCCTGGATCTTCACCGGGCCGCCCGGCTCCGGCCGCTCGGTCGCCGCCCGCGCCTTCGCCGCCGCCCTGCAGTGCGTCCACGGCACCGGCTGCGGCGAGTGCCCCGGCTGCCACACCACGATGGGCGGCACCCACGCCGACGTCCGGATGGTGGTGCCGGAGGGGCTCTCCATCGGCGTCGGCGAGATGCGCGCGCTGGTGCTCCGCGCGGCCAGCACCCCGTCCGGCGGGCGCTGGCAGGTGGTGATCATCGAGGACGCCGACCGGCTCACCGAGGCGGCTGGCAACGCGCTGCTCAAGGCGATCGAGGAGCCCCCACCGCGTACCGTGTTCCTGCTCTGCGCCCCCTCCACCCACCCGGACGACATCTCGGTGACCATCCGGTCGCGCTGTCGCGTCGTACCCCTGCGGCAGCCGCCGGCCACGGCGGTGGCCGAGGTGTTGGTCCGTCGGGACGGCATCGCCCCCGACGTGGCGCAGTGGGCGGCGGCGGCCGCGCAGGGGCACGTGGGTCGGGCCCGCCGGCTGGCCCGCGACCCGGAGGCCCGCCAGCGGCGCGAGGCGGTGCTCGCGGTGCCTCGCCGGCTGACCGGCGTCGGCGCGGCGTTCGACGCGGCGTCCGCACTGATCGAGGCGGCCGAGGCGGAGGCCGAGGCGTCGGTCACCGAGGCCGACGCGACCGAACGGGCGGCGCTGGAGACCGCGCTCGGCGCCGGCGGCACCGGCCGGGGCGCGGCCGGCGCGATGCGGGGCGCCGCCGGGCAGCTCAAGGAGCTGGAGAAGCGGCAGAAGTCGCGGGCCACCCGGGCTCAACGGGACGCGCTGGACCGGGCGCTGGTCGACCTGGCCGGTTTCTACCGGGACGCGCTCACCATGGCGCTGCGCGCTCCGGTCGCCCCGGTGCACACCGACACCGCCGTGCTGGCCGGCGCCGGGGCACAGAAGTGGGACGCCGAGGGGTCGCTGCGCCGGCTGGAGGCCGTGCTCGCCTGCCGGGCGGCTATCGAGGCGAACGTCAAGCCACGGATCGCCGTCGAGGCGATGATGCTCGCCCTCTGGAAGGGCTGACCCGCACCCTCCGTGCCGTGGTCCCGCCCGCCGGACCGGTCATCGACAGGCATCGACACGCGCGATTGCTGTGCGGTACGGTCCGGTGTGCTGTTGTGACGGTGACGGCACGCTCGGTGATGGGTCATCCGGGAGGAGTCGGCCGATGCCGCGGGGGGAGATCGACGAAGCCTGGATCGAGGAGGCGGTTCGGCGCTACCGCCGGATCGAGTCGCTCCCGGCCGAGTTCGACCAGGCGGTCTCGACCGTCGAGGTCACCGTCCGCTCGCCGGACGGGCTGGTCGAGGTGGTGGTCACCGCCGGTGGGCGGATCACCGACGTCCGGTTCCTTGGGCCGCTGCACAGCCGCAGCCCGCGAGACGTGGCCGGCTCCGTGCAGGCCGCGGTCACCGCCGCGGCCTGCACGGAGCCGAGTGGGCCCGGGAGAAGCTGCACAACGAGACGTTCGCCGCCTACCGACCGCTCGCGGGGGCCTGAGATGGACACACTGCGCGCGCTCTCCGCCCGGCTGGACGAGGCGAGCACCACGCTCACCGCCCTGTCCCGCACGGTCACCGCCAGCGATCCGGCCCAGGCAGCCTTCGGCACGGACGCCCCGGGGCGGCCCGGCGAGATCGGCCGCGCCCTGCACCGGCAGTGGACCGCCGCCACCGACGACCGGGCCCGCGAGGCACGCGCCGCCGCCGGTCGGCTGGCCGCCGCCGCCTCGGCCGTGCGCGAGGCCGCCGACCGCTACGGCGAAGTCGACCGGGCCGCCCGCCGCCGCATCACCGGGGAGCCCTGATGGACCCGCTGGACCGGCTCGCCGAGCCCGGCCTGGACCTGCTGCGCCGGGTGGACACACTGCTGGCCGCCGGGGTCCCCGAGGGGCACCGGGTCTGGCCGCTGCTGCGCCGGATGCAGGTGCTCCCGGGCGACGCGGTCCGCGGCTTCCTCGACCTTCATCCGGCGCCGCTCGCCGGCGCCGGGCACGCGGTGCGCCGGCTGGTCCGGGGGTACGACGACGTCTCCGCCGCGCTCAGCGACCCCGTGCTCTGGTCCGGCCCAGCCGCCTCGGCCTACGGGCAGGAGCGGGCGGCACTGCTGCGCCACCTCGACGAGGGGCCGGAGAGCCTGGTCGGGCGCCTGGAGTCCACGGCCGGATACGCCGACGCCCTCGCCGACTGGGTGGAGGGCACCCGGCTCGCCCTGGCCCGCACCCTGGCCGACATCCTCCGCTCGGCCGAGGCGGTCGCCGTGGTCGCCGCCACGGCCACGGGCATGCCGCTCCGGCCCGGCCCGGTGGGGGCCGGGCGTGGCCGATGCGGCCGAGATCGCCGCGCGGGTGCTGGCGGTGCTCTGCGTCGCGTACGACGGTGCCGAGACGCTGCTGCACCAATGGGCGCCGAGCCTGGCCGAGTCCGCCTGGCGGCCGCCGGTGGACGGTCGACCCCGGCACGACCAGACCACCCAGGTCGGCTGGTAGCCGGCCGACCGCGCCCCGGACAGGCCACGGCGTCGCCCGCGGGCGCCCGGCCTGAGCCGGCACCGACGGCGACGCCGTGGTCTTCCCCCTGCACCCCCCGCAGGTCTGCCTCCACTCAACGCCGCCCGGACGCGTTTGTCCCCTACTGCGGCCAGGATTCAACCGTCCGGGCGAGGAGCAACGGCACGACGGGTGGCCCTGCCATCGGTCAAGTCGACGGTCATGGATGGCAGCGGGCGGTAGTCGCCCGGCGACGGCCGACGCGCCCTCCGGCGGTGATCCGTCGTAGGGTGGGGTGCATGGGCATGCTCTGCGCGGTCAGCTTCAACCGGTACGGGCGCCTCTACTACCTCGACCCCGGCGAGTTGCGCCCGCAGGTCGGCGACAAGGTGCTGGTGCCGACCGACGACGGGCCCGAGGTGGCCGAGTGCGTCTGGGCCGCACAGTGGGTGACCGAGGAGACCGAAGGCTTCCCCCGGCTGGTGGGGCTGGCCGGCGACGACGATCTGCGCCGGGACGAGGCGCTGCGTCGGCGCAAGGCCGAGGCCAAGGTGGCCGCGAAGCGGCTGATCCGCGCGCACGGCCTGCCGATGAAGGTGGTTGCCGTCGACCACGTGCTCGGCTCCACCGAGGGTGGCGGCGAGCGCAGCACCGTCTACTTCACCGCGCCGCACCGGGTGGACTTCCGCTCCCTGGTCCGTGACCTGGGCGCCACCCTGCACTGTCGCGTCGAGCTGCGGCAGCTCTCCGCACGGGACTCCGCGCGGGTGCAGGGCGGGATCGGCTCGTGCGGGCGGGACCTGTGCTGCGCCACGTTCCTCACCGACTTCGAGCCGGTGACCATCCGGATGGCCAAGGACCAGGACCTGCCGCTGAATCCGCTGCGCATCTCCGGCGCGTGCGGCCGGCTGATGTGCTGCCTGAAGTACGAGCACCCGCTCTACCAGCGTTTCCAGGAGACCGCCCCGACCGTCGGCAGCCGGGTCTCGACGCCGGAGGGGGACGGCCGCGTGGTCGGCCACAGCGTCCCCCGTGACGCGGTGACGGTCCGGCTCGACGCCGACGGCTCCCGCTGCTCCTGCTCCCGCGCCTCCGTCTGCGCCCCCCGCCAGGCCCACGACCAGCACTACACGTCCTGACCCCGCAGGGCCCCGTCCGACCGGTCAGTGCAGGACTATGGGGGGTTCGGCCAGGCGGGGGGTCAGGGGGGCCTTCGGGGTCAGCCAACTGGCGGTGGGGGACTGGTCGGGGTTGACCTGCCAGTCGCGGGAGACCCGGTCGACGGCCACCGGGTAGATGGTGAGCGTGCCGTCGGGGTCGATGCGCAACCGCAGGAACGCCTTCGAGTCCTCGATGCCCTGACCGGCGAAGAGTTCGTTGACGTTCACCCCGAACGACCCCGCCACCAGCAGGTACGCCGCCACCAGTTGACTGGCCAGCAGGCCGCTCACCGGGCCGTAGAGCACCGCGGCGGCGACCACCGGCAGCGGCCACGGCCAGTCGTAGAGCGGCAGCGCCAACCAGGCCCAGGTGCCGGCGGCGGCCAGCCCCACGTGTGCCAGGCCGTGGCTGACGCCGAGGATCCAGTGCCGCGCGTGCCGCTTGCCGCTCGCGCTCGGCGGTTTGGCGAACAGAGCCGCCGCCAGCACTGTCACGAGCAACATCAACACCAGCGGTACGGTGAACAGCCGCTGATCGGTGGCGTCCGCCCAGTTCGCGGCCGCGCCCGCCATGGCCAGCATCAGCAGCGTGTGCAGGGTGCCGAGCAGGGTGGTGAAACCGGGGTTGCGGAACGGCAGCCGGGGGAAGATGCCCCAGCCGTAGCGGCGCGAGCGGGCCGCGTCCGGATAGCGGGCCACCAGGTCGTACGGCTGGGCACGGCTGGCCCGCCGGGCCAGGGTGTCCCGCGGCGGCACCTCGATGCGCTCCGGCAGCTTGTGCGTCGGGTAGAGGTACGCCCCACCGCCGCCGCAGGTGATCAGCTGCCGGGTCGGCCCCGCGTAGCGGGCGTAGTGGTGCAGGTCGCCGGAGAGCAGCAGACGGACCTGCGCCCCGGTCGGGTCGATGATCGTTCGGATGAAGTAGTCGACCGAGTCGTACGCCGTCGGATGGTCGGCGGCCTTGACCCACGTCGGCGCCGGCGTCGCGATGATCACCTTCGACTCCGGGCCGAGCCGCCGGGCCACCTCGTCGAAGTACGCCAGCTGCGGGTCGTCCAGGTACGAGCCGGACTGGTCGTCGACGCCGAGCAGCCACCAGCCGGCCGGCAACTCCACGGCGAAGTACGAGCGCGACTGCCCGGTGCCCCAGCCGCCGAAGTGCCGGTCCCTGGAGCGGACGAACAACCGCAGGAAGGCGGTCAGGCCGTCGTACCAGTCGTGGTTGCCGGGCACCGCGAAAAGGGTGGGCCGCTCCGGCGGGGTCGCTGGCAGCGCGGCCTGGTAGGGGCCCTTGCACCGATCCTCGTACGAGGCGTAGGCCGCCGACGGGTACACCTGGTCGCCACCCATCACCAGGGTCTGCGCCCGGGGCAGCCGGTGCCCGTCCACGGTCAGCTCCGGCTGTGCCAGCAGGTACGCCACCGAGTAGGTGGCATTGAAGCCGTCACCCAGGTCGGCCACGTAGTCGAGCCACAGCCCGCCGTCCGACCCGGCCTGGCGGAAGGCGTCGTCGCCGAACGCGTTCTGCAACTCGCGCTTGTCCAGGTACGCCCCGAAGAGCATCGCCAGCAGCGTCCGGATGCCGGTGCTGATCAGCAGGAACGGGGCCAGCCACGGCACCGGCTTGCGCGGCGTGAAGCCCAGCTCCAGCGGGTCGGTGGTGCGGGGCCGGTGGGCGACCCGCTCCCCGGCCGGCGGGCCGTCGGGACGTCCGTCCGCCGGGTCCTGCTGGTCGGGGCGGTCGAGGGGGGCGTGATCGTCGCTCACCCGCCGCAGCGTAGTACCGACCCGGATGATCCGCTGTCCGGTAAACGTCCAGATGACGGCGGTTGTCCGGTTGGCGGCAGCGGGCGGGGAGGGGGTATCCCGTTCGGGCGACGGCCGTGGGGTGCCGTACACTTGACGATCGTTGCCGCCTTAGCTCAGTCGGCTAGAGCGACGCACTCGTAATGCGTAGGTCGACGGTTCGATTCCGTCAGGCGGCTCGGCACGGAAGCCCAGGTCATCGGCCTGGGCTTCGCCGTTTCCCGAGGTCGACAACACCGCCGCCGGCCGTGCCAGTCCGCAAATAGTCCGCACCCCGCGCAGCGACCGCCTCGTCCAGCCGGTTGGCGACCGCGTCCAGGTCGTCACCGAACAGCCCCGCGTACACGTCCAGCGTCATCGACGCCGAGGCGTGCCCGAGCATCCGCTGCACCGCCTTGACGTTGGCGCCCGCCGCCACGGCCAGACTCGCCGCCGTGTGGCGCAGGTCGTGCGGAGTCAGGCCCGCCAGCCCGACCGACGCTGCGGCCGGCGCGAAGACCCTCGATCGGAAGTTGGTGTTGCGTAGCGGCCCGCCATTCGGGGCGGTGAACGCCAGCTCGTCGCGGCGCTTCCCGGCGATGTGCGCGGCCAGCTCGTCGACGAGGAACCGCGGAATCGGCACCGACCGACGCTGATGGTTCTTCGGCGTGCCCTCCACCAGTTCCCCGCCGACCTCGGCGAACGCCACCGCCACGGTCACCCGCCGCCGCAGCAGATCCAGCCGCGACACCCGCAGCGCCGACGCCTCACCCCACCGCAGCCCGGTGTAGGCCAGGAACCGCACCAGCAAGCCGTATCGTCCGCACGCCTCCGCGAGCATCGCCACCTGGTCGTGGTCGAGGAACACCGGCTCCTCCTTGACCACCCGAGGCAGCCGCACGCCCTCTGCCGGATTCCGGGACATGCGACCGTCCCGCACGGCGTGCGCCAGGACCAACGACAGCACCCGGTGCGCGTACCGGACCGTTGCCGGAGCGAGGCCGGACGCGGTGAGCCGCTGCACCCAGGCGGCCACCTCCGCGTACGAGACTGTCGAAAGCGGGATGTCCTCCCACGTCGGGAACACCTGCCGCCGTAGCGCCACCTCATACCGGGCGCGCGTCGTCGGCTTGAGCTGCACCTGAGCTGCCATCCACTGCGCCGCCCAGACGCCCACGGTCACCCGCGCCCGAGCGGGGTCGATCAAGGCGGCCCGCAAAGCGGGCCGCGCCGGCCCGGCCCCGGCCTGCTGGCGACCTTCGGCCGGCATCGGCCGGGCCGGCCGGCCCACGCTGACGGGCGATCAGGATGACGAAGACCTCGGGGCTCCGCCCCGAACCCCGGCCCTCCTCAGAGATGCCGCCGCGGATCTCCTCGCCGGGCACCCAAGGGCTACCAGCCTCCTGGGACGGGCACCAGGTCGTTCGTCCGGTAGGGCGCTCCACGTGGTCCCCGTCCCAGGAGGCTGGACGGTCTGCGACTGCCCGACGAGGAGATCCGCTCTTGACTCAGCTGGGCGCCCACAAACGTCAACGGATCGGCGCAGGTGTCATCCGTGCCTGGCTCACGCGAGCGTTACCGCCGTCGCCGCCGGTTGATGAAACGGGCGAAATCGGTGCGCGCAAAGCGATCCTCCCGCAACCATGGGCGGATGGGGCGACCATCGGAGCCGGCGCAGACCGGGGGCATCATGCGCGGCGAGGAGGACGCCCAGCAGGCCAGCTTCCTGGAGCTGTTCTTCGACCTGGTGTTGGTCTTCGCCCTGGTTGGGGTCGTCAGCCGGATGGGGCCGGACCTTCTCTCCGACAATGTGGGCGTGCGCTGGCTGTCGCTGCTGTACGCGGCCGTTCTGGCCCTGCCGTTGCTGTGGCTGTGGACGACCACCGCGTACGTCACCAGCCGGTTCGACTACCGCAACGGCTGGATTCAGCTGCTGGTCCTGGTCAGCGCGTTCGGCCTGCTGATCATGGCGACGTCCCTGTACGAGTTCGAGCAACACGGCGCCACCTTCGCCATCGTGTACGTGGTGCTGCACATCGGACGTCCCTTGGTGCTCCGGCCCCTGTTACGGGAGCACGAGCAGGTACGGGAGCTCTACACCCGCCTGGCCATCTGGGCCAGCATCTCCGGCGTCATTTGGCTCGCCGGGGCGGCGATGCGCGGAAACCTCCGGCTCGCCCTATGGTTGATCGCCATCACCGTGGACCTGGTCGTGGCGCGGGTCAGATGGCCGGTACCCGGCCTGGGCCGACCACCGACCAGCGCGTGGGCGATGGCCAGCAGCCGATACCTCCCCGAGCGCTACCAGCAACTGTTGTTGATCGCGCTCGGCGAGACGGTGCTGTCCATTGGCCTCACCTACGCCACCCACCCCACCACGCTCGCCGCAAAGGCGGCCCTGGTGGTCACGTTCCTGTCGTCCGTGCTGATGTGGCGGATCTACTTCTATCGCGCGGGCCAGGTGCTGGCCGAGGCCGTCGAGATGTCGTCGAACCGGGCAGCTGCCGGCGGGATCGTCGGTGTGGCCCATCTGCTCATGGTTCTCGGCATCACCTTGGCCGCGGCTGGCGCGGAAATCGTGTTGGCGCATCCGGAGGGGCCCTCCGTGCCGGCCTGGCTCGTGGTCATCCTCGGCGGGCCGGCGATCTTCCTGTTCGGCCGCAGCCGGCTGGAACGGGTCGTCTTCAACCGGCTCGCCGTGCGCCGGCTCGTCGGCATCGGCGTTCTGGTCCTGCTGGCGCCGCCGCTGTTCTTCGGCCCGCCGCTGCTTGCCGCCATCGTCGCTGCGGTCGTGCTGCTCGGCGTCGCCGTTGCGGACGCTCGACGCGCCGCCGGCCGCCCACTGGAGGCCCCGTCCCCGTCCGCCTAGCAGAGGCGGTCCGCATCCAGTCCGCAAGAGGTCCACAGACGATGGGGAAGCGTGAGGGATGTCGGAAGGATTTCCGCTGCCAGGCCCCCATGTGCCCAGGTCGGCGGCACGGGCAGTTTGATCTCGTAATGCGTAGGTCGACGGTTCGATTCCGTCAGAGCAGCCAAGGTTCACTCACCCCCGACCACAGCGCCCCCTCCAGGCGTGACGCGGCTTCACGCGCAATCTCAGGCGCGACGTGGGCGTAGATGTTGAGGGTCACGCTGATCTGCGAATGGCCGAGGATCTCCATGACCACGCGGGCGGGCACGCCCTGGGCGAGGAGGACGCTGGCCGCTGTGTGCCGGAGGTCGTGCAACCGCACTTGCCGCAGACCAGCCGGCCGGATGATCTCTCGGAACGAGCGGTAGTCGTTGCGTGGATGAATCGGGGTGCCCACACTCGTCGCGAAGACAAGGCCGGGGTCGGCCCAACGGTCCGCCTCAAGACGCTCTGCCGCTTGGCTCTGTTGGTGATGACACAGAGCCGCTAACACCGTGGAGGGTAGAGGCAACGTCCGGCGGGACCGCGCCGTCTTGGTTTCGACGAACACGAGCCCACCCGAATCAGGATCGCGTTGCAACTGTCCGCGTACACGAAGCGTGCCCGCAGTCAGGTCGACGTCTTCCCAACGCAAGCCCAGCACCTCAACTTGACGAAGTCGTCCTTCCCGGCTGTTCGCGCCTGATCCGGAGGTCTGCGGCTTGGCCCCAATCGGAACGCCGGCCGGCCTGCTGGCGGCGATGTCGTACTCCGGCGGGGTCGGCATCTGGCTGTCGGCCCAGGCCTATGGTTCCTCACCGATCAGGCGAGATGGAGGGTCTAGTCTCGGTCGGCCTCGCGGATCTCGTGCATCCGATCTTCGCCACGTACGACGATGTCGTCGGGGGCAGTGGATTCTCGGGGGTGACAGGGTGCGTAGCCGGCTTTGGAGTGCACTGCGGGGGCTCGTGGGGCGGCGAGGCAGCGATGTGTACGAGCGGCTTCGCACGTACGCGATCGTGGCGGCGCAGGCGGGTGTGGCGGCCGTGCTCGCCGGGTTCATCGCGCGGGACGTGCTGGACAACCCGCAGCCGTTGTTCGCTCCCGCGGTCGCGGTCGGCACGATCGCGTCGGCCATCGGTAACCGGGTCCGGCGAGCAGCGGAACTGGTGGCCGGAGTGGTCGTGGGGGTGGTCGTCGGGCACTGGCTCATCCGGGTCATCGGGGTTGGGCCCGTGAAGACCGGCGTGGTCGTGGCGTTGGCGATATCGGCGGCAGTCCTGTTTCGGGGCGGCGGCGCGGCCTTGGCGCAAGCAGGAAGCACGGCGTTGCTGCTGGCAACGGTGGCGGATGGAGCGACTCTGGCGGTGCCGCGAACCGAGGCCGCTCTGGTCGGTGGAGTGACCGCCATCGCCGTGGCGCTGATCATGCCGCTCAACCCGCTGCGCGTCATACGTCGCGCCGGCGGTCCGACGACGGATCTCTTCGCCCGTGAACTGACGACCGCCGCCCGGGCACTGGCCCACCGTGACCTTCAACAGGCCGAGAACGCGCTGCAGGGCTACACCCCCGCAGATGCGAAGAGGCAGAACCTAAACGAGATGGTCGCCGCAGCGCGGGAGGTCGCGGTCCTCTCGCCGTGGCGCAGACGACAGCTGAACATGGTGCGCCGCTACCAGCACGCCGGCGAGCAGCTCGAACACACATACACCAGCGGCCGGGAGATGGTGACGTGGGCCGGGGCAACCATCCGCGCCGGCGAGCCGGTTCCCGCCGGCCTGCCAGCCTCGATCGAGCACGTCGGTCAGGCGCTTAGGCTCATGCACCGCGACTTCCTCGCCGGCCGGGAGCCGGAGCCCACACGCGCGCGGGCATTGCAGGCGATCAAAGAAGTCAACGACGCCTGCGCCCACGGCATCGAGTTCTCCGGGACAGTCGTCGTCTCGCGCGTGCGCGCCGCCGTCAGCGAGCTGCTCCAAGCGTCGGGGCTGCCGAAGGCAGAAGCGAACGAACAGGCTGGTCTGAAGGCCGACGTCTAGCTCATGCGCCTATGCATCGACTCCTGCCGGACCGGCTCTGTCAAGTCACGCCAGGTACCGGCCGAGGCCTTCATCATCCGCTCGACCATCAAGCGGGCAGATCGGTCTCGGGACCTGCGTGACGCTCTGCGGAGCCTGGGATCCGCGACGCATCTCAGCTCCATCCACTAGGCGTTGGGCCGAGTAGCGCGGCGGTGTCGGCGGCGGGGCAAACGCCCCCATCAGCTCTCCGTAGGCTTCGGGCATGCTCCGGACTTCTCCAAGCTGTGGCAGGGCGTGGCTGGTGAGACTCAGCCGAGGAGGCTGCTTGTGATGGCCACTCCGCCACCGCCTTGCACGGATTCGGAGCAGACAGGACCGCAAGGGGCACCACCGCTGCCCGCGGAGCTGCCGCCACGCTCACCGTCGGCCAAACGTGGGCGGATCTCCGCCGGTATCGGCATCGCCCTCGCCGGCCACCTGCCCGCAAGCGGGCTATGGCTTCTCTCGTTCTACACGTTTGTCTACAACGCAAGCCCGGACTCGCTGTTCATGGTGGACTGCCTGGTAATACTCCTTCAGTTGGCCTTGTTCGCCTGCTGCGCCGTGACGGGCAGTGTGATGGTCATACGCGGCGATCGCGGCCTTGGACTGGGCCTGCTCATCGGTTGGGTGACCGGCATCATCGTGCTCGTGGCGGGCACCGCCCTAATCGCCTTCTCCGCGCCGGCTACCTGATCGTCTAGCCGCATCTGTCACGAAGGTCCCGAGACTGATCCGTCACAGAGGTCCTGAGACTCGACAACCGTCTGCCGGCGAGGTTGTTCAAACTTTCTGTACGTCTTCAAGGCGGCCCGAAACGGGCCGCACGCGCCGCCGCCTGGGCGCGCGTCCGTCGCTCCGCTGGCGCTCCGACTCCGGCCACGCAACACGCCCGGCGGCTGGCGTCGACGGTGCCGGTCCTTGAATAGTCCTTGTCCCGTGCAGTGACCGCCTCGTCCAAGCGGTTGGCGACCGCGTCCAGGTCGTCACCGAACAGGCCGGCATACAGGTCCAGGGTCATCGAACTACGGAGGAAAGCCGGCATGCAGGTGACCGTACGTGAGGCGACGGTGTCCGACGCTGCGGTGTTAGGCGGTCTTCGGTGGCGGCGGCTGACCGAGGAACGCGGCTACACCGGAACAGACCGCGCCGCCTTCATGGAGCTGTTTTCCACTTGGTCGTCCACCACCTGTCAACCCACCTGCCCTTCCTCGCCCAGGTAGACGATGACGTAGTCGGCGTGGCATGGCTGATCCTGTCGTAGCCGATGAGCGAGCACGTCGTTCCGCAGCCCGCTGAGAAAACCCATTGCGAGTGGCCGGCACCGGACGTCTGGTTGATCGGCCACCAGTCACAGGAGGGAACATGACGCCCATGTCGCTGCCCACCCTCCGCTGGCTCAGTCGAGTTCGGACAGGAAGGCAATGGCAGCGGCAGCGAACTGCGCTTGAGCATCGTGATGCACCACGTGACCGGCTGGCAGCTCGGCAAGACGGGCCTGGCCGGCGCGACGGGCGATCATCTCGCGAGCGTGGCCGGCCGCCAGTTCATCGCTGCGCGTTCCACGGATCAGGAGGGTGGGGCAGCTTACCGAAAGCCAGTCCTTCCAGTGGTCACCGTTGAGTGCTTTCTGGGACGCCACCGTGTCATCGATGTCGAACGAGAAGCCCCAGCCGTCCTTCGACCGGCGGAAGGAACACTCCAGATAGGGAGCCGTCGCGCCCAGGGCCGAGGCCAGCGCATCGCGAGATCGCGCGTGGCGGGGGAGGCTGGTGGTGAACGACCAGTCGCAGTCCACAACCGCGCCGATGTCCTCGACGATCAGCGCCGTGACCCGGTCCGCGTGCCGGCCGGCGTACTGGTAGGCGTTCACACCGCCGAGTGAGTGGCCCAGCACCGCCACAGGGCCGACTTCCAGATGCCGGTGGAAGGCGGCGACGTCGGCAACATAGTCGTCCCGCTCATAGCTCTCGGCACGGTCCGACGCTCCATGCCCACGCTGATCGAGCGCGATCACCCGCCACCGCGGTGCCAGCGCCTCAGCCAGCGGCGCGAATACCGACGCTTCGTTGTAGTGCCCGTGAAGAGCCAGGAGCGGAGCACCCGAACCGCCAAAGTCCAGATACGAAAGCCTGCGACTCCCAACCGTGAAGAACCCACGCATGACCTGGAATGTTAGGCACCCGCAGTTTTCCGCACTCCGGGAGCGGTGAGGGCGCCGGCCGCTACGGCCAGGCTCGCAGCGGTGTGCCGCAGGTCGTGTGGCGTCACACCGGCGAAGTTGGCATGGGCGAGCGGCCTTCGAGCGGCACGAGAGGTGCCAGCAGTTCCTCCGGAACGCGACGCGCGATTGTCAGATGTACGAGAACGACCAGCCGAACATCCGCACCGGCAGGAGTACAAGAACGACGGTCGCAGCGACGGCGAGCAGAACGCGCACTGTGCGAAGACCTCGCCACCACGGGATAATCCAGAGCAGCAACCACATGGTGCCTGAGATCACCACATGCCCGCCGATCACCCCGAGGCTGGTCTCCTCGCACATGTTGTCAGCCATGGCCTGCTCGCACAGCGCCGGTGGGCCGTTGTGGTCCCCGAGGTTTCCCAACATTCCTACGATGCAGGCCAACACCGGAGCCGCCACGAGGGTGAACAGCGGCGTCACCAACCATCCGGCGAGGTCACGGCGCCGATCCGCTAGCCGTCCCACTGGCAGAACGCTACAGCCGGGCATCGACATTTCCCAAGCTGACGCTTCGGGCCCCCGCATCAACGGAACGGTCCGCATCCAGTCCGCACGAGGGTCCACGGACGGTGGGAGTGCGGTGAGCGATGTCGGAAGATTCGGGTGGAACCGTGCAGGTGCGCGGGCGTTCCTGAAGGGCGCTGGGCGTGGCAATCAAGCGCGCCGGTGGCAGTGGGTCTCGAGCAACGACCGTAGCCGCGCCGGATCGCCGGTCACCAGGCCGCGCTTGGGCAGCACGAGTACCGCTGCGCCAAGCCGCTCAGACGCGCGCAGAACGAACGACCGTTCCGTCTCGATATACCGCAGGTACTGGGACCACGCGGCTGTTTCGCTCCGGCTTGCGCTGGTGAGACGTAACCCTGTGTCATCCACGGTGGTTCGGATGGGCTCGGACAGCCAAGGATTTCCGTGCATGATCAGGCGTACCTGCCAGCGATAGATCCAGCGGGCGGCGACCAGGAGCCGAAACAGCAGCAGGCCGAGCCCGATGCCGAAGAGGGCCACCGTGGCGAGGACTGCGATGTGAGCCGCCGACATGGTCCGGGAGCCGTCAGAAGAGATGAGCCCAGGAAGGAGCCCGACGAGCGCGGCGACGATCAGTACCGGGACCAGCCAGGGACGCCGGACGTCGCGCCGGTGGGCGACGATGCCGTCGAGCCAGTCGTCCTTGGTGAGGGTGTAGCTGAGTTCGACCGGGCTGACGGTGACCTGCTCGGATGACATGGAGGGCAGTGTATTTCCGAGGTCCCGTCCGTCTGGCGGATGGGTATGCCTGATCGGCCGACAACTGTGCCCTCGCCTTCGACGCGTACGCGTAGTCAGTTGAGGAACCGTGCTGGGGCCGGTCGGCCAATCCGGTGCCACATGGTTCGGGGCAGCCGCGGCCGAGCCGACGCGTACCTGTCGTGACCGGCGGGGAAGGCCCACCCACCAGCACCATCCCGGGCTCAGCAGCCAGTGACCGACTTCGGGATGCCGGCGAGGTGGACTCCTGCTCCGGCTCGACTTGGCCGGCCATCGCCGAAGAGGACGCCGTTCCGCTGCGGTTGTCACTGACCTGGGGCTGTCTTTGGCAAGAAATCACGGGTGCAGAATTCGTAGGCCTACCGGCGCGACCGAATACCGCTACTCATTCCCGGCGTGACTCCCCCGTTCGTCTCCTCTACGGGTTAACAGGACCGTAGCGTCGTCGGATTGCCGACGTAGCGCATGGACCCTCACCTTGTCGTGGTAACTCTGGGCACCCACCTGTTAGCGCGCTTGACCGATAGCTGTCCCGATGTCCCTTGCTGGAGGCCGTAGTGGCGACTCCCGAAGACCGGCCGTCTGACGTTCGACAGTTGGGGGAGGCAGCGGCACCGGTACGGGTATTGATCTCTTACGCGCATGGCGACCCGGCGCACGAGGAGGACGTCCGGCGATTCTGGACGCTGTTGCGGGCCGAGGGAGTGGACGCGCGGCTGGATGTGACGGCGGCGAGTCAGCGCCAGTTCTGGCCGCAGTGGATGTCGGAGCAGATCTGTCAGGCGCGGTTCGTGATTGTGGTTGGTACGCCGACATATCGGGAACGTGCTGAGGGTCGCGCTGCGGCGTCTGTCGGCCGGGGGGTGCGCTGGGAGGCGCGACAGTTGCAGGAGCTCCTGTACGCGGATATGGAGACGGGCACACAAAAGATCGTTCCGGTGCTCCTGCCAGGTGGCGAAGAGACTGATCTTCCGGATTGGCTGCAGCCGGGAGGTGGCACGACCTACCGGATCGCGACGTTGACTTCATCCGGTGTGGAAGGTCTGCTCCGGCTGCTGACGGATCAGCCGTTGGATGTCGATCCACCGTTAGGCATGCCACGGCCGCTCCCGCCACGGCCTCGCGCGGCGTTGCCAGCCGAGACTCCCGATCGTGACGCGAAGGTGTCGTCGTCACTGCGAACCCAGCTCCTCATCGAGGCTCGAATGGTCGACGACATGTTGGAGTGCTCGGTGTCGCTGGCCGGCACGCCGGTCGGGACGCGGCAGAGCCGCGTCCCGGCGGAGGTATGGCAAGTCTGGCAGGCGCTGCGCGCAGGCCCGCGGGTCGCGGTTGAGCGGATGTTCGCTGTCGGTCCGGTACTGGCGAACGCGGTGTTCGATCAGGATGGGCACCGCCTGGTCGCTGACTTGGTCGGCCGGTTACGACCAGGCGACTGGGTAGAGGTGCTGCTGACGGCCTCAGACGCTGCCTTGACGCTGCCTGTCGAGTTGCTGCGGCTGACCGGCGCTGACGGCAGGGACCTCGGACCGCTCGCGCTGATCGCGGGTGTGTCGGTGCGGCGCCAGGTGGCTGGTGCCCCACAGCCCCTGCGCGTCGGGCTCAGCGGCCCGCTGAAGGTGCTGGCGGCTGTGGCCGCGCCAGACGAGGACGTGACTGCTAATGCGCCACTGGATGTCGAAGCGGAGATGCAGGCGGTCCTGGACGCGGTCAGCGATCCAACCGCCGAGCATGGCGGCGAGGTGCAGATCCTCGAGGTGGCCTCCCTGCGGCAGATCGCCGAGGCGCTGACCAGGGATGACTACCATGTGCTGCACCTGTCCGCACACGGCTCACCGCAGGCCGTGGAGCTGGAGGACGAAGACGGCCACCCGGTCGGCGTCAGCTCTCAGCAGCTTATCGAGGCACTGCGTGACGTCGGCAAGCCGGTGCCGTTGATCGTGCTGTCGTCGTGTTCCGGAGCGGCCGGTAGTGCGGACGCGATGGCGGCGGGCCTCGTGCGTGCCGGCGCTGACCGGGTCGCGGCCATGCAGGCACCCATCAGCGACAAGTACGCGACGACCGTGGTAGCCGCGCTGTACCAGGAACTCGCCACCCGCCCCACGCAGCCGGTGGCTGCGGCGTTGGCACGCGCTCGTCGACGCGCCGAACAGCTCCACCGGGACGAACCGCCTCGGCTGCCCGAGTCTGGCATACCCACTGTGTTGTCCGCCGCGGACGACGCGGCGCTCGCCGACCCCGACCTGCCGGCAGTACCACTACGCGGCACCCGCGTCGTGCCCTCCGGTGCGTCAGTACGTGAACTGTCGGTCGGCCAGCTCATCGGTCGGAGACGTCAGTTGCGGGCGGCGACGGCCGCGCTATACGCCGCACCCCTTCGGCCAGCGAGGCGCACGGCACAATCGCCGGGGTGCAGCTCGTCGGGACAGGCGGGATCGGCAAGGCCGCCATCGCTGGGCGCGTGATCGCCCGACGACGTGGTGATGGAGCGCTCGTCGCTGTCCACGAGGGTCGATGGAACCCGACTGACCTGCTGGCCTCGGTCGCCCAAGCCATCAAGGACGTACCCGCCCTGGCTTGGCACGCTCAGATCTTGACGTCTGACGCTATCGACGACACAGCCAAGGCCGAGATGGTCAAGCAGCTCCTTACCCGAGTGCCGCTGCTGCTGGTGTTTGACGATTTCGAGCAGAACCTCACCGCCGGAGGAGACGCCTTCACCGACCCGGCATTCGACGATTTGTTCACGAGCTGGTGCGATGCTGCCGAGGTCGGCGCCATCCTGGTCACTTGCCGTTACCCCCTGCCGGATGACGACCGATACCTGGTACGCATCCCGGTGCCACCGTTGTCTCCCGCCGAACTGCGCCGCTTGCTGCTGCGCCTGCCCGCGCTGCGCGGCTTGCCGCCAGAGGAGGTGCGCCTCCTCGGCAGAGTCATTGGCGGGCACCCCCGCCTCATCGAGTACGTCGACGCCCTGGTCCGCGGCAGACCGGCACAAATGAGGAGCGTCCAGCGCAAGCTGCGCGACCTGGCGCGCCAGGAGGGTGTGGACCTGCGTCGACCTCGGCCCTTGAGCGCCGCCGTCGACACAGCCTTGGTCCTCGGGAGCGCCGACATCCTCTTGGATGGGCTGCTTGGGCTGCTCACCGAAAGCCAGCGTGCCGTTCTCACGCAGCTCTCCGTCTCCCGCGCCCCCATGACCATCGACGACCTTGCTTACGCATGCGAACAGGAGGAAGGTGAGCCGGCGACAGACGTCCAAGAGTTGACTCGCGTTGTCGAGCGCCTCACCGACCTGACCCTACTCACTCCCGGCCCTGGCATTTTGATCCACCCGTTCACCGCCGAGGTCCTCGATCGGCAGAACACCGCAGACAAACATCAGCTACACGAGCGTGCGGCGGCAATGCGACTGCGGCGTTTCGAAGAGGGATCCGCGGTCTACGCAGATCTGTTGGAACTACCGCGCCACTGGGCCGCTCTGGGTCGTTACAGCGACATCGCTCAACTCGCACAGGTAGTCAACCGCAAGATCGCCGGGAGATTGGCAGTCAGCGCCTACTTGGCTGAGGTTCGACCACTCATTCCGGAGTCCGAATTTGCCTGGTACACGGTTGCCAAGTGGGAGTACGAGGCAGTACGCAACAGTGGCAATCTCGGTACGGCCGGGGAGCTGCTTGGACGAATGCGGAATGTGATTCAGCATGAAGTTGACAAGCAGCCATCGAGACCGGACTGGCAGGAGGCCCTTTCGCTCCTCCTGGTCGACCTCGGCGACCTTGCGACCGCGGGAGGCAATCTCAGTGAAGCCGCAGGTCACTACCAAAAAGCGCTGGCACTGGCTGAGGAGTGAAATCGAGACCGTGACAACGGCCCTTGGTGGCAACACCGGCCTGGGCTGATCCACGGCCGGTTGGGCAATGTGGCGGTGGCGGCGGGGGATCTGGAGGTCGCTCGCGGGCACTACCAGGGCAGTCTGGAGATTGCGGAGGGGCTGGCGTCGGCCAATCCGAGCGATAACGGGTGGCAGCGGGACCTGTCGATCAGCCGTGAGCGGTTGAGAGCGTTACGGGAAGGGGAAAGCGCGTCACCAGAGCAAGGTCCGCTTGAAGAAGGGGGCGGATGACTAACGCGAACCGTCAGCCGGAGCCGGGAGGACACCATGTTTCCGTGTCCCGCGTCTCAAGCACAGTCTGGAGCCGATCCCATGCAGTATTCGCCCGTGATCATCGGTCTTCCGATCGCCGACCGTCCGACCTCGCACCGCTTCTACCGGGATGGTCTCGGTCTGGAGACGGTGGGAGAGTTGGCTGACGACGGCATCCCGGAGCCGTTGCAGTTCGTCGTCAACGACGGGCTGCGGCTGATGCTTATCCCGACCGGCGGATTCGGGTGGGTGATCGGTCCGCATGAGGCCGCGGCGCGGGGGCAGAGTGAGTGTCTGCTCAGCCTGAGCGTCGCCTCGCCCGCCGCGGCGGACGCGATCGTCGAGCGGGCGCGCTGCGCCGGCGCCGAGGTGGTCACCGAGCCGACAGCACAACCCTGGGGGTACGCCGGCGTCTTCGCCGACCCCGACGGTCACCTGTGGATGGTGTCCGTCGAGCCAGCGTCCTGAAACGTCGACGGGGCCAAGGGCGTTCGGCGAGGCGGTCCACCTTGTCCCCGTCGGAGGAGGCTGGACGGTCTACGACTGCCCGACGAGGAGATCCGCCCCCAGTGGGAACTCGCAGACGGTGCGCCAAGGGCTTAGGCCCGGCGTTCCGGCGATGAGGCGAACCATGTCGACGGCCGCGTTGATCGGCAGCTGCGCGGAGACAGTCTCCGCGGCGTGGCTCAGTGTGGGCTTGGGACCGTCCTGGCCGATGGTCAGGTGCGGCACCACCTCGGTGTGCGCCCCGGCATATGGGGTGGTCTCGGGAAATCGCTGCCACACCGCCGCGGTGAGGTTCCGGAACGGATGGTCTGGCTGCGGCGCAAGCCATACGACCGTGTCACCGAACCAGCCGATGTGAGTCAGCGCAACGTCGAACCGCGGTATGCCGGCAATGGTCTTGCGCAGCGCGGTCAGGGCCTGGTCGTTGATCTGCTGCGGAGGCAGAAACGGGTAGAGGACGGTCACGTGCGCCGGCACGCCCCATGAGGCAGCCGGGTCGAGAGATTCCCGAAACCGGCCTACCGCTTCCTCGGCCTCGGGTATCGGCACGATGAGCGCCGTCTGTGTCGGTTCCATACCGGCAGTTTCCCGATCACGGCCGGTGCTGGTCTACGGACTTTCGCCACCGGTGCTGCGTAGTGCCCCCGTCTCGGTCCTCGTCCTGTCCTCGAGAGGTCGAACCCCGGCCGCTGACACTGAGAGATGCCGAGAGGGGTTTCTGCAGGCCAGGCGGGGCCGGGGCAGCGATCTGCTTACCCGAGGCGTCGTAGACGGGCGCCCGCTACTTCCGGTTCGGCCGCTTCTCGATGCTCACCGGCTACGCCGCCTGCCTGGCCTAGCGGTGTTGCCCTGCGCGGATTTTGATCGGCTGGCGCGTTAACCGCACTGTCCTCCCAGAGCGTTCATGAGGTGGGAGGTACACATACACATGCAACGACCCCGGGAACTGAGGCCGCCGGAGGGCTTCGCCGAGTTCGTCGCGGCGCGCTCGGATGCGCTGCTACGTTCGGCCTGGCTGCTTACCGGCGACGTCGGGCGGGCGGAGGACCTGTTGCAGACGGTTCTGGCAGACGTCTGGCGGCGCTGGGCCGCGATCACGACTGTCGGGCATCCCGAGGCGTACCTGCGCAAGGCCTTGTTCACCACGTACGTGTCCTGGTGGCGGCGTCGCTGGCGCAATGAGATTCCAGGCCAGCCACCGGACAAGTCCGAATACGGCGACATAGCCGGGGAGTCCGCTGACCGGGACGCGGTGCGCCGCGCCTTGGCGCGGCTTAGCCGACAGCAGCGGGCGGTCGTGGTGCTCCGCTACGTCGAGGACCTGACGGTCCAGCGGACAGCGGAAGTGCTCGGCTGCTCGCACAACACGGTCAAGGTGCAGGCCTCTCGTGCCCTACGGATTCTGCGTACCGATCCGAACCTTGAGCTGTCTGCCACTCGGAGGTCACGAAATGACGCATGAAGATGAGGACATCAAACTCCTGTTGACCGAGGCTGTTCCCCCGCTGGCGCCGCCGGTGGATCGGGTTGGCGCGGTGGCGAGGCGGGTCCGCCGGCACCGGCAGCGCCTGATCGGAGCTAGCGCGCTCGCGATAGCGATGACCGCTGCACTGGGAGTCGGAGGGATGCAGATACTCGCCGGTGGCAACCACACCCCTCCACCCCAGGCGGCGGGCGACTCGGGCGGACAAGGGCGGTGGACCTCGTGCGCCGACGCGGCACCGGAGATGGCCACCCCTGGCTTCTTCATCACGGCCGAGGACGTGCCCGTCCTGCCCCGCCTCGATGGTGACTTCACGCCGACAGCGGTCGTCATCTGCGGACACGAGACGCAGCGACGCGCTGACGGAGGCGAGGACATGGTGGCGACGGAACGTCGTGCCGACGACGTCGCCGCCCTCGTCACCGCGCTCCGCCTGCCCGACGAGCCGCCTGCAAATCGAGGAGGGTGCACCATGGAATTGCCATTGGCGCCCTGGCTGGCGGTCGTCGACGCCGACGGCCGGTGGATGCGACCCGGGATACCCCTCGACCTGTGCCGGAAGCTGCGGACCGAGGTACGTGAGGCCCTCGACGCCCTGCCGCTGACCACTGTGGCGACCCGTCCGATCGCCGAGGTCGAGTCGGCCGAGGCCGCCGCAGCGGGTTGCAGCCAGCGCTGGAAGGACATGATGTCGGTGGAGACGACGAGGAAGCCGGGGCCCCGCACCGGAGCCCTCCCCGAGCCGTTCCCCGTCGGGCAACAGGTCCGCCTTTGCCTTTACCAGGTGCCGAAGAGCGCGCAGGGGAGCGACGGCGAATTCGCGCACGGGACGGTGCTGCCAGCGGACCGCCGGACGGCAATTGAGCACGCCCTCAAGGCTGCCGGGCCGGTGGAGTCGTGCAGCGGACAAGCCAGCCGCTTCGCGCTGCTGTGGTCAGTGGCCGGTGGCGACCCGCAGACGTACGTCGAACTCGACGGCTGCCACCGGATCATGGTGGTCGTCCATCCCGGCGGCCCGGTCATCGCCCAGGGTGACGCCGCACTGGCCGAGCTGATCGACAAGCTGTGACCTATCGGCGAGGCCGATTCCCCGCGGTTACGGGGTGCCGGTGCTCGGTGTTCGACCGGCGGGTCCGATGACTTTCGGCGCCGGGCCGCGTCCATCCTGGAGACAGTGTCCGTTCGACACCCTGGAGCCCGTCCCATGACCTTCGCGCCCGTGATCATCGGTCTTCCGATCGCCGACCGTCCGACCTCGCACCGCTTCTACCGGGATGGTCTCGGTCTGGAGACGGTGGGAGAGTTGGCTGACGACGGCATCCCGGAGCCGTTGCAGTTCGTCGTCAACGACGGGCTGCGGCTGATGCTCATCCCGACCGGCGGATTCGGGTGGGTGATCGGTCCGCATGAGGCCGCGGCGCGGGGGCAGAGTGAGTGTCTGCTCAGCCTGAGCGTCGCCTCGCCCGCCGCGGCGGACGCGATCGTCGAGCGGGCGCGCTGCGCCGGCGCCGAGGTGGTCACCGAGCCGACAGCACAACCCTGGGGGTACGCCGGCACCTTCGCCGACCCCGATGGTCACCTGTGGATGGTGTCCGTCGAGCCAGCGTCCTGAAACCGACGGCGAGGCGGGATCAGACGTAGATGCTCCGGACGTACTCCGGGCCGTAGCGCTGTTCAAGGTCCGCCAGGCTCTCCGCCGGCGCCTCGACCTCCTTGATCAGCCGGGCCCGGGACGGCAGTACGTCCGACTGCCAGGTCTCCGGCTGCCACAGCGCGGACCGCATGAACGCCTTGGGGCAGTGGTAGAAGATCTGCTCGATCTCCACCACCACCGCGAGCACCGGCCGGTGCCCCTTGACCACCATGTCGTCGAACCAGGGCGCGTCCCGCACCAGCCGGGCCCGTCCGTTGATTCGCAGCGTGTCGGTCCGCCCGGGGATCATGAAGAGCAACCCGACGTGCGGGTTGTCGAGGATGTTGCGGTAGCCGTCCGCCCGCTTGTTGCCCGGTCGTTCCGGCAGCGCGATGGTCGTGTCGTCCAGCACCAGGGCGAACCCGGCCGGGTCGCCCTTGGGCGATACGTCGCAGCTGCCGTCCGCGCCGGCCGTGGCCACCAGGCAGAACGGCGCGGCGGCCAGCCACTGGCGGTCCCGCTCGTGCAGGCGGGCGCGATCCTTGTTGGCGGCCTGTGCGTTCGGCACGCCGAGCAGCTCGCGTAGTTCCTCGTGCGAGGTGATCTCCACCGTCACGTGATCCTCCCCCGGCCGTTGACCTGGGTGGCGGGCACCACCGTCCGACGACCTCGTCCGCCAGCCTAGGCCTGCGTGGCCAGCGCGAGGTTTGCCCCCGGTTGTCGGGGGTACGGCCTCACCCGACGCGCCCGCAGCACGAACTGTCACGAGGACGCCGACCAGTGGAGGCCGGGAGATGGAGAGCCGACTCAAGGTGCTGGGCCATCCGGTCCATCCGATGCTGGTCATGTTCCCGGTCGCGCTGCTCGTCACGGCGTTGCTGTTCGACGTGGTGGACACCGTCGGCGGGCCTGATTTCCTCGGCGAGGTCGCGTACTGGAACATCACGGTCGGTCTGATCGGCGGCCTGCTGGCCGCGGTGGCCGGCTCGTTCGACCTGTTGGCGATCCCGACCGGCACCCGCGCCAAGCGGGTGGGTCTGCTGCACGCCGGCGCGAACGTCGCCGTGATCCTGCTCTTCGCCGCCGTCTGGGCGGTCCGGCTCAACGCGGATTCCCGGGCCGCAGGTGGCGCGCTGGTCGCCATCGAGGTGGTGGCGGTCGCCATTCTCGGCATCAGCGCCTGGCTCGGCGGGGAACTGGTCGACCGGCTCGGCGTGGGCGTCGACCGCGAGGCCGGTCTGGACGCGCCCAGCTCACTGCGGCCGCCCGCGGCCGCCCGGCGGATCGGAGAGGTGTGATGACCGAGCAGCAGACCGGCGGCTTCGGCCGGGGATGGCGGGGTCGGCAGCAGGGTTGGGATCCGATGGGCGAGCTGCAGTCGCTGCGCGCCGAGCTGAGCCGGCTGGTCGGCGGCCGGGCCGGGACGTCCGACGTCGAGCTGACCGAGACCGCGGACGGCTGGGAGGTCGTCGTCCGGCTGCCCGGGGTGGCGCCGGAGGAGGTGGCGGTCGAGCTGGACGACCGGGAGTTGTGCGTACGGGCCCGTTCCGAGGCGGAGGTCAACGCCGACCAGGGCATTCCGGGCGGCTTCGAGACCCGCGGCTTCGAGTACCGCATCGACCTG
Organism: Micromonospora sp. NPDC005161; assembly: GCF_053599855.1. Classification (NCBI taxonomy): domain Bacteria; kingdom Bacillati; phylum Actinomycetota; class Actinomycetes; order Micromonosporales; family Micromonosporaceae; genus Micromonospora; species Micromonospora sp. NPDC005161. Next base: position 170,630 of record NZ_JBSFYQ010000008.1, on the reverse strand, counting down.
CCGGCCCGGGTCGACCCGGAGGGCATCGACGCGGTGATGGACCACGGCCTGCTCCGGGTCCGGCTGCCGCGGGCGGTCCGACCCAGGCCGCGCACCATCACCGTCGGCCGCACCGGGCCGCGTTCCGGCGACTTCTCCACCGGTACGCCGATGCCGGCCGATCCCGCCGCCGACCGCGAGCTGCACCGCCCGGACACGGTCGGCGAGATCGACCGGTCGTAGCGGGACCGCGTGGTCACCCCGTCCCTGCTCGGCCCGACGGCCGGGCGCGTCCCCGACGTACAGCGGATCGCCGTGCTGCGCGCCAACGCGCTCGGCGACTTCCTGTTCGTCCTGCCGGCGCTGGACGCGCTGCGCGCCGCGTACCCGGGGGCGGAGATCGTGCTGCTCGGCGCGCCGTGGCACGCGAAGCTCTGGCGCGACCGGCCCGGCCCGGTGGACCGGGTGCTGGTGGTGCCGCCGGCGCCGGGCATCCGCACGCCGGAGGCGGGTGAGGCGGAGTCGTCGATGGACGACTTCCTGGCGGCGGCCACCGGCGAGGGCTTCGACCTGGCGGTGCAGATCCACGGCGGCGGCGCCAACTCCAACCCGCTGGTCAGCGGCCTCGGCGCCCGGGTCACCGTGGGGCTGCGCGCCGACGACGCGCCGCCGCTGGACCGGTGGATCCGGTACATCTACTACCAACACGAGGTGATCCGCTACCTGGAGGCGGTGGCCCTGGTGGGTGCGCCGGCGACCACCATCGTGCCGGCGCTGGCCGTGACCGACGCCGACCGGGCGGAGGCGGACCAGGTGCTCGGCCCACCGGACCGACCCCGGGTGGCGCTGCATCCGGGCGCCAGCGACACCCGCCGCCGCTGGCCGGCCGAGCGGTTCGCCGAGGTGGCCCGCGAGCTGCACGGCGACGGCTTCGAGGTGCTGGTCACAGGTACGCCGAGCGAGCGGGAGGTGGTGGACCGGGTGGTCGCCGCGGCGGGGGTGCCGGTCCGGCCGCAGGTGGGCACGCTCAGCCTCGGTGGGTTGACCGGCTGCTACGCCGGCTGCGCCCTGGTCGTCTCCAACGACACCGGTCCGCTGCACCTGGCCGCCGCGGTGGGTACGCCGACGGTCGGCGTCTACTGGGTCGGCAACCTGATCAACACGGCCAACCCGCTACGCGGCCGGCACCGGCCGATCTGTTCCTGGATCGTGCACTGCCCGGTCTGCGGGGTGGACTGCACGCCCGGCATCTATCCGCACCGGCCCGGCGACGGCGAGTGCCCGCACCGGGATTCCTTCGTCAGCGACGTGCCGACGATCGAGGTGCTGGAGGCCGCCCGGGAGCTGCTCCAGGCGTAGGGAAGGGCGCCTTTTCAGGCTGGCTGGGGGGTGTCCTCGTCGGCGAGTACGACCTCCCACGCCTCGACGTCCCGATCGGTGACCGTGGTGGGGGACTCCAGGTGGTAGGCGCCGCTGGGCAGGATGCCGGCCCCTCCGTGCCGGGCCAGCACCGAGAGTTGGGCGGCCACGTCCTCGCCCTGGTGCTTCTCCTGCACCTTCCGCCAGAAGTCGAAGCCACCGGAATCGACGAGCTTGGCCCGGTCGTAGAGCACGCACCCCCCGATCCAGGAGATCTTGTACGCACGCCACGCACCGGGCGGCAGCGCCAACTCTCCGGTGACGTGCAGCAGGTTGGCCGCCGAGTGGATCCGGGCCCGGTTCCACTCCGGGGTGCCGGGCCGGATCCGCTCCGGTGTGGGCCGGCCGATCCACTCCTCGTAGTGCCCGTGCGTCTCTGGTCGCCGGTCATCGGTGTACGAGAGCCCGTGCACGCCGTTGCCGACGAACCCGCAGCCCAGCTCCCCGATCGCGGTGACCAGCCGATGCAGCGCCCCAGGCTCCAGCCAGACGTCGTCGTCGAGGCTGAGCACGTACCGGGCGGCCGAGGTGGCCAGCAGGTACGCCCGGTGCTCGGCCAGCCCTCGCCGAGGCAGCCGGCGGGTCAGCAGCACCGGGTGGCCCCGGTGGCGCAGAGCCCGGACCATGGTGGCGGCGGCGGGGTGGGCGTACGCCGGCTCCCCGTCGGACTGGTCGCTGACCACCACCCCGAAGCCGGATACGCCCTCCTGGGCGGCGAGGCCGGCCAGGGTGACCGCCAGCTCGGCGGGCCGGTTACGGGTCGGAATCAGCACGTCGACCAGCCGCTCGGTGCGGAACGCCTCCGGGGTGTCGAGGTCGAGTGGGCGGTTCACGACGCTCGGGTACGGGTGCGGAGTGACGGGTCCTGGCCGTGCGACGACGGGTCGGGCTCCCGGTCCTGACTGTGCGACCGGATCCGCTCGATGATCGCGGACGTGGACCGGTCCGGCACGTACCCCAGGGTGCGCACCTGGCCACCCAGCCGGCGCACCAGCGGCGCCTCAGGCACCAGCTCCGGTGGGTAGTCCCCGCCCTTGACGTAGACGTCCGGCCGAACCGCCTCGATCAGCGCCGCGGGCGAGTCCTCCTCGAAGATCACCACGTGGTCCACGCAGGACAGCGCGGCGAGCAGGGCGCCCCGGTCCTCGACCGGGTTTACCGGACGGTCCGACCCCTTCAACCGGCGTACGCTGCCGTCCGAGTTGACCGCCACGATGAGCAGGTCGCCCAGGGCGCGGGCCTGCTCCAGGTAGCGCACGTGCCCGCGGTGCAGCACGTCGAAGCAGCCGTTGGTGAACACCACCGAACGTCCGGTGTCGCGATACTCGGCGACGATCGCGTCCAGCTCGTCGGCGCCGACGAGCACCGGGTGCCCGGTGCTCTCCGGCGGCTGGTCGAGCGCGGTGAGCAGGTCCTCCCGTCGGCACACGCAGGTGCCGGTGTCCGACACGGTGATGGTGGCTGCCAGCTGGGCGAGCTGGGCGGCGGTGGGCAGCGGCGCGTCGGCGGCCAGGGCCAGCGTCATCGCCGCCAGGTACGCGTCACCGGCACCCACGGCATGGCTCGCCGGCACCGGGGTGCTGTGGCTGCGTCGCGGCTCCCCGTCGGCGCCGCCGACAACCGCGCCCTCGGTGTCCAGGGTCACCGCGACCACGTCGGCGCCGGTGTGCGCACGTAGGTCGGCGAGGCGCGCCTCGGCCAGCACCGCCCGGTCGACGCCCTCTCCGGCCTCGGTGTTCACGGTCACGCCGGCGCCGGTGACGCTGAGTCCGTCGCCGGTGAGGGCCACCTGGCCTTCGCTGAGCGTCGGCTCGCCGACCGGCCCCGGATGGCCGGCCCGGGTCGGGTCGGGGATGGTTCCGGCGCTGACGGCGTCGGCTCGCGCCCCACCCGGGGCGGCACCCACGCTCAGCTCGGATGGTCCGTCGGCCGGGTCGCTGTCGGGGTGTTCCAGGTGCAGTTCGATGCCGGCCGCCGGGCGGTTCGCGCGGCCGGCGCGGGCCAGCAGCCGGGTCGCCTCGGCGAAGCTGGGGGTGACCACGGTCGGCGCGAGCCCCCGCCAGTCGGCCAGGTCGTGGGCGTCCAGCGCGACCGTGGCGTAGCGCTCCCGCTGCTCGACCAGCCAGGCGCGGACCGGCGCGGGCAGGGCGCCCAGGCCGTAGTCGCAGACCACCAGGGTCGGTGCCTCCCCGCCGGCGGCGGCGCGCAGCTCCTCGGTGGCACAGTCCAGCGCGGTGAGCAGCCGGGTCACCCCGTCCGGGGCGAGCGCGTCCGGGCCGCCGGAGTCCTCCCGGAGCAGGATCTGGTTGCCGGCCAGCATCCGCCGCTTCACCGGGGTGGGGCGACCGGGCTGGTTGACCGTACGGTCCCAGACGCCGGCGCGGTCCAGGCAGTCGTGCAGTTCGTCACCGGCGACGTCGGCACCGACCGGTGCCACCAGCACCGCCCGTCCACCGAGGGTGGCGACGTTGACGGCGGTGTTCGCGGCCCCGCCGGCGGCGGAGATCCGCCGCCGCAGGGTGAGGACCGGGGCGGGCGCCTCCCGGCAGAGCCGGTCGGAGTCGGCGAACCGCCATTCGTCCAACATGGCGTCGCCGATGATCAGGACGGGGCGCCCCAGCCAGCTCTCCACGACGGTGGCGAGCCGGCGGTGTTCCGCTGCTGCTCCTGCCATGCCTCCCCGGGTCCCCAGCACCCTCGGGGTCAAACCTCCGTGGTGATCCACTCCAGTGGCCGGCCGAGGCGGACGTGTTTTTCCTGGTTCGACGCATGTTCCGCGTTGGTCGGGAAAGAAGGGCCCATGACCACCGAAGCCTCTGCCGCGCCGGTGCTGAGTCGCCAGCAGATCCGGCTGCTCATGATCGGTCTGATGACCGGCATGCTGCTGGCCGCCCTCGACCAGACCATCGTCGGCACGGCCCTGCCGACCATCGTCGGGGAGCTGGGCGGGATCAACCACTACTCGTGGGTGGTCACCGCCTACCTGCTCGCCTCGACCGCGTCGACACCCCTGTACGGCAAGATGGCCGACCTGTACGGGCGCCGCCCGGTCTTCCTCTTCTCGATCGGTACGTTCCTGGTCGGGTCGTTGCTGGCCGGTCTGTCGCAGAACATGACCCAGCTGATCATCACCCGGGGCATCCAGGGCCTGGGCGCGGGTGGTCTGTTGACGCTGGCGTTCACCATCATCTCGGACGTCGTCTCACCCCGGGAGCGGGGCCGCTACCAGGGGCTGTTCGGTGCGGTCTTCGGAATCTCGTCGGTGGCCGGTCCACTGGTCGGTGGTTACTTCGCGGAGACCGACTGGCGGTGGATCTTCTACATCAACGTGCCGCTGGCGATCCTGGCGATCGTGGTCTGCTACCACGTGATGCGGCTCATCCCGTTCGAGCGCCGGGACCACGCGATCGACTGGCTCGGCGCCGGCCTGCTGGTCGCCGGGGTGAGCAGCCTGCTGCTCGCGCTGAGCTGGGGTGGCAACGAGTACCCCTGGGGCTCTGGGGTGATCATCGGCCTGTTCGTCGCCGGCGCGGTGCTCGCCGTGCTGTTCCTGCTCCAGGAGGCCCGGGTCGCCGAGCCCATCCTGCCGCTGCGGCTGTTCCGCAGCGCGACCTTCGCGCTGGCCAACTCGGCCGGCTTCGTGCTCGGCCTGGTCATGTTCGGGTCGATCATCTTCATCCCGCTGTACCTGCAGATCGTCAAGGGCGCCTCACCGACCCGCAGCGGTCTGCTGATGCTGCCGATGATGGCCGGCATCATCGTCACCTCGATCCTCACCGGTCGGGCGATGAGCCGGATCGGAAGGTACAAGTGGTTCCCGGTCACCGGGTCGGCGATCCTGCTGATCGGCATGCTGCTGTTCACCCAACTGTCGGTGGGCACCTCGCTCTGGATCGCCTTCGGCTACATGGTGGTGATCGGCGTCGGCCTGGGGCTGTGCATGCAGTCACTGGTCCTCGCGGTGCAGAACGCGGTCTCCGTGCGCGACCTGGGCGCCGGCACCTCCTCGGCCACCTTCTTCCGGTCGCTGGGCGGTTCGTTCGGGGTGGCGATCCTCGGCGCGGTGCTCTCGTCCCGGCTCGCCGGAGGGCTGGGCGACCGGCTGCCCGGCGCGATCGCCCAGCTTCCGCCGCAGCAGCAGGCCGAGGTGGCGGCGAGCGGCGGCGCGAACATCTCGATCAACGATCCGGCAACCATCATGGCCCTGCCCGGGCCGGTCCGGTCGGCCATCCAGAACGCGTTCGTCGACGCGCTGGACATGGTCTTCCTGACCGCCGGCCTGATCGCGATCGTGGCCGTGCTGGTCACCCTGGCGCTGCCGAACGAACAGCTCCGGGGCGCCGGTCCGGAGGGCGCCAAGGGCGGCGCCGACCCGCTCGGCGGTGAGGCCCCGGCGCCGGGCGGCAAGCCGCTGACCCGCGAGTCGAAGGAGGAGGCGGCCGCCGACATGGAGGCCAAGTCCCAGACGATGATCTGACCGTGTCCACCTCGACCGCCCCGGCTGGTCCGGGGCGGTCGGTGGTCAGGCGGGGCGTCGGTAGGCGCCGTACCACCAGGTCGCGGCCAGCTCCCGGGCGGCCGCACCATCGACCTCGGGGTCGGCGGGGGTCAGGGCGACATGGTGCGCGAGGAACCGGTCGCCGCCGAGCACGATCAGCCGGCTCGCGGTCGCCGGGTCCAGGCTCGCCGGGGTACGACCGGCCCGCTGCTGGGCGCGGAGCACCTCCTCGGTACGCGCCATGAACCGCTCGAAACCGGCCGCCCAGTACTCCCGCACCACCTCGTCGTACGCGGCGACCTCGCTGATCGCCGCCAGCACCGGGGCGTACGTCCGGTAGATCCGGATCACGTCGCTGAAGACCTCGGTGAGCCGGTCGAGCGGGTCGCCGGGGTCGGCTGGATCCCATTCCTGGACCCGGTCGAAGGAGGTCTCCCGCATGCTGCCGGCCAGGCGCATGAGCAGCTCGCTCTTGTCCCGGAAGTGGATGTAGAAGGTCGAGCGGGCCACCCCCGCCTCGGCGGCGATGCGCTGGACGCCGAGGTCGGTGAAGCGGGCCCCCTCCTGGAGCAGCCGCTCGGTGGCGGCCAGCACCCGCGCTTCGACGGCGGCCCGACCGTCGGGGTTGCGCGGGCGGCGTCGGGTGATCGAGGGCATGGTCGAAATCCTAGGTGGCCGGGGGCGGAACGGGCGACGTACGCTCGTCACCGGACACACTGTCCGACATAGTGACCACGGGGTGGCCGAAGCAGGCCTCCGATCGACGAGGAGTAACGCGTGAAGTACCGACTGCTGGGCAACACCGGGGTGTACGTCTCGGAGATCTCGCTCGGCACGATGACCTTCGGCGGCAGCGGGCACCCGATCTGGGGCGGCCTCGGCGCGCTGGCGCTGCCCGACGCCCAGCGGCTGGTGGACACCGCGCTGGACGCGGGCGTCAACTTCGTCGACACCGCTGACACGTACAGCGAGGGCGAGAGCGAGGAACTGCTCGGCCAGGCGCTCGGCAAGCGGCGCCGCGACGTGGTGCTCGCCACCAAGGCGCACGCCCGGACCGGTCCCGGCCCGAACGACGTCGGCACCTCGCGGTTGCACACCATGCAGGCGTTGGAGGACAGCCTGCGACGGCTGCGCACCGATCACATCGACCTCTACCAGATCCACAACTTCGACCAGGTCACTCCGATGGAGGAGACACTGCGCGCGCTCGACGACGCGGTGCGGCAGGGCAAGGTCCGCTACATCGGTTGCGCGAACTTCGCCGCCTGGCAGATCTCCAAGGCGCTGGGCATCTCCGCGCGGGAGAAGCTGGCCGGTTTCGTCTCGGTGCAGTCGTACTACTCCCTGCTGGGCCGGGACGTGGAGCGCGACGTGGTGCCGATGGCGCTCGACGAGGGCGTCGGCCTCACCGTGTGGAGCCCCTTGGCCGGTGGCTTCCTCTCCGGCAAGGTCGGCCGGGACAGCGCGGTCGCCGACAGCGGCTCGCGCAGCGCCCAGCCTGGCTTCACCAACTTCCCGCCGGTGGACCGCGAGCGCGGGTTCGACGTGGTCGACGTGCTCAAGGGCGTCGCCGAGCGGCACGAGGTCAGCCCGGCCCGGGTGGCGGTCGCCTGGCTGCTGGCCCGGCCGGCCGTGACCAGCGTGATCGTCGGCGCCCGCAAGCAGGAGCAGTTGGTGGACAACATCGCCGCCACGGACCTGACGCTGACCGCGCAGGATCTCGCCGAGCTGGACGAGATCAGCAAGCTGCCCGTCGCGTACCCGAACTGGATCCAGGAGGCGTTCGCCGGGGTCCGCTACCCGCAGTGAGGCCTGTCGTCCGGTCCGGCGCTCACTGGCCGGGCCGGGCGGGCACGGCGGGTACGGCCTACTTGAGGATCAGCCGGCTGGTCTGCTCGAAGACGTCCAGGTCGGCCAGGGTCTCGGTGACCGAGGTGGAGAGCGGGGCGGGGAACCGGTCCCGGGGGAAGAAGCCGGCGTCGGTGGTCTCGTCGGTGAACCGCGACAACTGCCCGTCCCAATCCTCGACCCGGAACGCCGTGGTGAAGACCTGGTAGGTGTGCCCGTACATGTTGGTGCTGGTCCGGTCCGGGCCGGTGTAGAGGGCGAACGCGCAGACCCGCAACGCCCGGAGCCCGGTCTCCTCGCGGACCTCCCGCACCGCGCAGTCCGCGATCGACTCGCCCAGCTCCATCGCCCCGGCCGGCATGGCCCACTGGCCGTTGTCCGAGCGCTGGATCAGCAGGATGCGTCCGGCGTTGTCGCGGACCACGGCGCGGGCGCCGACGAACATCAGCGTCCGGTCCCCGGCCAGTGCGCGCAACTGCCCTACGTACGAGTCGGCCCAGGAGATGCTCACCTGCGACAATTTACGGGGGTTCCCAAGCTGTGACCGGCGACACTAGCTTGTTACCCATGCGTAGCACGATGATGGACGCCCCTCTGCAGGTCTCCCGGATCCTCGACCACGGCGCCACCGTGCACGGCACGGCCGAGGTGGTCACCTGGACCGGCGGGGAACCCCGCCGGATGACGTACGCCGAGGTGGGCCGTGCGGCCGCCCGGCTGGCACACGCGCTGCGCGACGAGTGCGGGGTGACCGGCGACGAGCGGGTCGCCACCTTCATGTGGAACAACAACGAGCACCTGGTCGCCTACTTCGCGGTGCCGAGCATGGGTGCGGTGCTGCACACCCTCAACATCCGGCTCTTTCCCGACCAGGTCGCCTACATCGCCAACCACGCAGAGGACCGGGTGGTGCTGGTCGACAGCACGCTCATCCCGCTGCTGGCCCGGGTGATCGGCGAACTGGCCACCGTGCGGCACGTGGTGGTGGTCGGCGGCGGCGACCCGGCGCCGTTGGTGGCGGCTGCCGGCGATCGGATCACCGTGCACCACTGGGACGCCCTGCTCGCCGACCGGCCCGAGGTGTTCGACTGGCCCGAGGTGGACGAGCGGGACGCCGCGGCGCTCTGCTACACCTCCGGCACCACCGGCAACCCGAAGGGCGTGGCCTACTCGCACCGGTCGATCTACCTGCACTCGTTGCAGGTCTGCATGCCGGAGGGCTTCGGTCTCGGGCCGACCGACCGGGAGCTGGCCATCGTGCCGATGTTCCACGCGATGTCGTGGGGGCTGCCGTACGCGGCGTTTCTCTCCGGCGCGTCGCTGATCATGCCGGACCGGTTCCTCCAGGCCGCACCGATCGCCGAGATGATCGCCGCCGAGCGGCCCACCCTGGCCGGCGCGGTGCCGACCATCTGGACCGACCTGCTGGCCCACCTGGACAGCCACGAGGTGGACACCTCCTCGCTCAAGGAGGTGATCGTCGGGGGCTCGGCCTGCCCGCCGTCGCTGATGCACGCGTTCGACGAGCGGCACGGGATCGACGTCATCCACGCCTGGGGCATGACCGAGATGTCCCCGCTGGGTTCGGTCTCCCGTCCGCCGGCCGGCGCGACCGGGGAGCAGGCGTGGCGTTACCGCTACACGCAGGGTCGTGTGCCTGCGGGTGTGCAGGCGCGGATCGTCGGCCCGTTGGGCGAGCAGCTGCCCGCCGACGGCAAGGCCGCGGGCGAGCTGGAGGTCCGTGGACCGTGGGTGACCGCCCGGTACGTCGGTGACGACGCCCCGGACGAGGAGAAGTTCCGGGACGGCTGGCTGCGCACCGGCGACGTGGGCACCCTCTCTCCGGATGGATACATCACGCTGACCGACCGCGCCAAGGACGTGATCAAGTCCGGGGGTGAGTGGATCTCGTCGGTGGAGTTGGAGAACGCGCTGATGGCTCACCCGGCGGTGCTGGAGGCGTGCGTGGTTGGTGTGCCGGACGAGCGGTGGGACGAACGGCCGCTGGCTACGGTGGTGGTCCGGGAGGGCGCCTCGGTGACCGCCGAGGAGCTGCGTGACTTCCTGGCCAGCTCGGTGGCCCGCTGGCAACTGCCCGAGCGGTGGGCGTTCATCGACACGGTGCCGAAGACCAGCGTCGGCAAGTTCGACAAGAAGGTCGTCCGTTCGCGGTACGCCGGGGGCGAGCTGACGGTCCGGGAGCTGGCGGCCCCGTAACGTTTTCCCCGGCACCGTCGCCTGTTGGGGCAGGGGTGCTTCTGAACATTCCTCCCCAGGGGCGGCCCCGGCGTTCGCACCGCGCCGGGGCCGCCCGCTCCACGCGGGGCGACCCGCACCGTCATTGTTGCGAAACTTATTCGCCTCTGTCCTGATGACGGGGAAATTGGGTGGTCAGCGACCTGATCAGGCGTCACTGGTACTGATCAGCACCTTGCCCACGGCCGAGTTCTCCACCGCCTGGTGCGCCGCGGCCGTCTCGGCCAGGCGGTGGTAGTGCAGCGGCAGGCCGGCCTCCACACCGACCCGGATGCCGCCCTGGTCGGCCGCCGCGGCCACGTCCCGCACAGCATGGGCCTTGGCCACCGTCGGCTCCGTGTAGACCAGCACGAACTGCCACCGGGCGTTCCGCATCATCGACGGCCGGATCGGGACGCTCACCTCGGGCTCGTCGTCGGCATAGACGCAGACCGAGCCACCGTTCCGGAGCACCTGCACGTCCGTCGGGGCGTTGCGGGCCGGGGAGACCTCGACGATCGTGTGCACCCCGTCGGGAGCGATCTTGCGGACCTCCTCGACCACGTCCTGCTCCCGGTAGTTGATCACGACGGAGGCGCCGGCCGACGCCGCGAGCTGCGCCTTCTCCGCGCTGCTCACCGTGGTGATCACCGTGGCGTCGGCCCAACGGGCGAGCTGGATCGCCGCGTTGCCGACCGCGCCCGCCCCGCCCTGCACCAGCACGGTGTGGTCGGCCAGCGCGCCGGCCCGCAACGTGTCCGGCATGAACTCGCCGGCGGTCAGGCAGCGGTGCGCGGTGAGGAACGGGATCCCCAGGCTCGCGCCCAGGTCGAACGAGGCGTCGCCGAGACGGACCACCTGCCGGACCGGCACCAGCGTGTACTCCGCCGAGGTGCCCCACGGCCGCTGCCAGGCCGCCTCCCAGATCCAGACCCGCTCGCCGATCAGGTCCGGGTCCACCCCGGCGCCGACGGCCTCCACCACGCCCGCCCCGTCCTGCCCGGGGATCTGCCAGCCGGCCGGCAGGGGGAACGACCGGCGGGCCTTCCAGTCCGTCGGGTTCACGCCGGAGACCGCCACCCGGACCAGGACCTCGCCCGCCCCCGGCTCCGGCACCGGCCGGTCGACCAACTGCAGCACCGAAGGATCACCGGTGCGCTCGTACACGATGGCTTTCATCCGTGGTCTCCTCACCCGTCCGGCGGGTGGCACCCGGGTCGAGCACCGCCGGCTGCGGTACCCCGCTCAGTCCCCGTCATGCCGGCCCCACCGGTCCGTGAAAACCGTACAACCGCACCCGAGGCGGGAGGGACCGGACAGCGGGTGACGTGGGGTACATCAGTCAGCCAGCTGATCCACCAGCTCGGGGGTCAGCTCACCGATCGCGCCCAGCGTCACCGCGGCCAGCCGGGCGGCGTCCGGGTCCAGCGGGTACGAACCGTGCGGCACCGCCACCACCCGCATCCCCGCCGCCGCGGCCGAACGCACCCCGTTGGACGAATCCTCCACCGCCACGCAGCGGGCCGGGTCGACGCCCAGCCGCCCCGCGACGCTCAGGTACACGTCCGGCGCCGGTTTGCCCCGCTCGGTCTCCTCGGTGGACAGGGTGGTGGCGAACGCGTCGGTCAGACCCGTGGCGGCCAGTGCCGCCGCGATCAGCCGGGTCGGCGAGGAACTGGCCAACCCCATTTGCCACCGCGCGGCCAGCCGGCGCACCACCTGGTCGGCGTTGTCGATCAGCGGTACGTGCTCCCGGTAGCGCCGGGTCATCTCCTCGACCACCTCGTCGGCGACCTGTCCGGCGGTGCGCGCCACACCCAGCTCACCGCTGAGATAGTGGGCCCACTCGCTGGTGCTCATGCCCATCAGCCGGCGCTGGGTGTCCGGCTGCCAGGCTCCGCCGTGCGTCGCCACGTACGCCCGCCGGACCTCCTCCCACACCGGTTCGGAATCCACGATCACGCCGTCCAGGTCGAAGACCACCGCATCCACCACGGCCCCATCCTGCCGGACCGGGAGCCGTCGGTCAGCCGGGCAGCGCGGGCAGCCCGATCGGGCTGTCGGCCGGAATCAGGGTGTGGCCGGCCCGGGCCATCGGCTCCAGAAGGTTGCGCAGCCGGTCCGTGTCGTCCGGGCCGAGCGCCCGCCACGGGTGCTCGGCGGCCCGGTCGGTGGCGTCCTCGACAGCCTGGAAAGCGGCCCGGCCGTGTTCCGTGGCCTCGCCGTCCGTGCTCAGCCAGCCCCGCCGCGCCAGCCGCTCGCGGGCAGCCCGCCACTGCTCCTCGGACCAGCCCCGGCCCAGCAGGTTCTGCGGCGACATGTCCACCGCGACCCGCCAGGCCAGCGTCTCCACCGGGTCCAGGCCGGCGGCGACCAGCGCGGCCACGTGCCCGTCTCCCCGGTGCTCGCGCAGCGTGGTGGCGGCCTGCCAGAGCCGGGACAGCGGGTACTCCCCGATCGGCAACGCCGCGTTGACCGCGCCGAGCACCCGGCCGGCGGTCTGCGTCGCCGACGCGGCCCGCTCCAGCAGATCGGCGGCCTCCGCCAGGTGCGCCTCTGGCAGCTCGTAGGTCAGCTCCGCGAGGGCCTGCACGGCACCGGTCAGCCGGGCCCGCAGGGCCTCCTGCGGGCTGGCCAACCGCCAGATCGCCGGCAGTGCCCGGCTCACCATCGGCGGCGCGAAGCTGAAGAAGGCGGCGATCACCGGGGCCGCGTCGGTGGCGCCCAGCGGCGCGGACCGGCCGGCGAAGTAACCCCGCCAGTAGCCGCGCAGCCCGACCGCCTCGTACGCCGCTCGTGCCCGGGGGTGGAAGTAGGTGACAGCATGCACCGGCTCGAAGTGCGCCCACATCAACCGGGCGATCCGCCCGGGCTCGTCCAGCGCCGTCACGTGCACCTCCGCGTCCCGTCCGGATGCTCACCCCGGGAGGCGAGCCTCCCGGGGTGACGCCGAACCTACTGCCGGTGGGTGACGGGCCGGAAGCCCCATGTGAACAACTCCATCGCGCCCGGGCGAACACCGGGGCGATCCGGACGGATCACTGGGCGGCGAGCACGTCCACCACGAAGCGCAGCGGGCCTTCCGGCCGACCCATGGCGGCGGCGTCCTTGCCGTACGCCAGCTCGGACGGGATGTCGAGCTGCACCCGGCTGCCCACGGTCACGCCGACCAGGCCCTGGTCCCAGCCGGGGATGACCTGTTCCACGCCGATCGGGAAGGTGGCCGGCTGGCCTGCCTTCCAGGAGGAGTCGAACTCCTTGCCGTCCTTGTAGAAGACGCCCACGTAGTTCGTGGTGATGGTCTGGCCCTTCTGCACCGCCGGGCCGGTGCCCTTGATCAGGGGAGTCACCGTGAGCTTCTTCAGCTCGCCCTTGCCCGCCTCGACGGTCGGCTTGCTGCCCAGCGCCGGGTCGACGTCCGCCGGCAGCTGCGGTGCGGGAGGCGCGGCGGCCTCGTCCGGGGCCGGGGCGGACGCGGAGGCGGACGGTGTCGCGTCAGCCTGGTTCGCGGGCTTGTCGTCGCCCCCACCGACCAGCACGAAGACGGTGATCAGCACCGCCACCACGGCGACGCCGGCCAGCCCACCGGCCCACGCCTGACGGCGCCGCTTCGCCTCGGCCGCCTTCTGCGCGGCCAGCTGGGCGGCCAGCCGCCGCCCCGCCTTGGTTGCCGGGCTCTGGCCCTCCGACCGGTTCTGCTGCGTGCTCTCGCTCACGTCGTCGACTCCCTGCTGCGAAGGTGTGGCCGGCACCCGGTGCCGGGGGGAAAGCCGACGCACACGGTACCCGCCTGACGGCCCACCGTGCCCACCCCGGACCGCCCGGATCGCTCTGCGGGCGCTCGCCCCGAGCCGGCGTGACGGTTATTCCGGCACCACCATGAAGTCCGTCACGAACGATGTCACCCCGCCATCGGTGCCCCGCCCGATCCAGGTGCCGTAGCAGCCGTCACCCCAGCCCGTGGCGACGGTCACGACGTTGGCGCCGGTGGCCTCGTCCAGCACCGCGGTGATCAACCCCGGGACCGGCGAGGCGGGCAGCTCGGCCGGGATGAAGACCTTTTCCACCTGGTCTTCGTCCCAGGCTTCCAGGGCGGTGAGCGCCGTCGGGTCGGCGAGGGTGCCGGCGCCGGCGTCCACCCCGTACCCGAAGTAGTCGTCCGCGCCGAGGCTGGCGACGTCCTGGTCGCCGGCGACAGCCGGCTCCCAGCGCACCGTCGGCGCGTCCCGGACCACCAGCTCCAGCGCGGCCACCCGGCGGTCCACCTCGGCGTCCTCCCGGAGCACCACGGCCACCCAGGCGCGGGCGGGATGCCGCCCCGGGGGCACGGTGACCGTGAACGGCTCGGCCTCCGGGCAGACCAGCGGGTCACACCCGACCACCTGGCCAGTCGGCAGCACGATGTCGCCCACCGGGTGGGCCTCGATCATGTACGAGCCGTGCGCGTCGGTGAAGCGAGCGCCGGGCGTCAACAACCGGTCCAGATCAGGGGTGTACGGCATGGCGGCTCCTCCGGTGGCCAGCGGCCGGCGGAGCGTACCCGGTCCGGCCGATGCCTCCGTCGCTGCCGTGCGGTCAGGCGGTCTTGCGGGGTGCCGTCTTCCGGGCCGCCGTCTTCTTCGCCGGCTCCGCCTTCTTCGCGGGAGTCTTCTTGGCGGCCTTCTTCGCCGGTTCGGCCTTGGCCGCGGCCGCCTTCTTCGCCGCGGTCTTCTTCGCGGGCGCCTTCGCCGCCTTCTTCTCGGCCGCCTTCTTGGCCGAGCGGGCCGACGAGATCGGCGTCGGCTCGCCGCCGCCACGGGCGGGCTGCTCGCCGCGGGCCGTCCGAGCCCGGTCCACCGATGCCTTCAGCGCGGCCATCAGGTCCACCGCCGCGGCCGGCGCCTCCTCCACCTCTTCCGGCTGCACGACCTCCCGACCCTCCACCTTGGCGTCGATGACCTCCTGCAACGCCGCCCGGTAGTCGTCGGTGAAGACGTCCGGCTCGAACTCACCGGTCATCGAGTCGATCAGGGAACTCGCCATCGCCAGCTCCGGCGGGCGCACCTTGAGGTCCTCGTCGAGGAAGCCGAAATCCGCCGTCCGGATCTCGTCCGGCCAGAGCATGGTGTTGAGCAGCAGCACGCCCTCGCGGACCCGGAGCGTGGCGAGCTGCTCCCGCTGGCGCAGCGCGACCTTGACGATGGCCACCCGCTCCGAGTCGAGCAGCGCGTCGCGCAGCAGCACGTACGGCTTGGTCGCCGTGCCCTCCGGCTCCAGGAAGTACGCCTTGTTGTAGAGGATCGGGTCGACCTGGTCGGCCGGGACGAACTCCAGCACGTCGATCGCGCGCGAGCTGGTCAGCGGCAGGTCGGCGAAGTCCTCGTCGGTGAGGATCACCATCTCCCCGCCGCCGATGTCGTAGCCCTTGGCGATGTCGTCGTAGGTGACCTCCTCGCCGCAGACCGAGCAGGTGCGCTTGTACCGGATCCGGCCGCCGTCCTCACGGTGCACCTGGTGGAACCGGATGTCCTTCTCCTCGGTCGCGGAGTAGAGCTTCACCCCGATCGAGACGAGCCCGAACGACACGGCTCCCTTCCAGATGGCCCGCATCCTCTGCTCCCTTCCCCGGTATCGACCATGCTCGCATCCGAAGGAACCGGACGCGAGGTGTTCGGCCTGCTACTACAGTCGGGTCGTGCCCGGCGCGCCGCTCAAGCCGATGCTCGCGATGACCGGGCCGCTCCCGGCGGGTGACGGCTGGGCGTACGAGTTCAAGTGGGACGGTGTCCGCGCGCTGGCCGACATCTCGGCCGGCGGCCAGCACCTGTACGCCCGTTCCGGCGTGGAGATCACCGCCGCGTACCCCGAACTGGCCACCCTGTCTGAGCAGGTCGACGACGCGCTGCTCGACGGTGAGGTGGTGCTGCTCGGTGAGGGTGGGCAGCCGTCGTTCACCGCGCTGGCCGAACGGATGCACGTCCGGGACCGGAACAAAGCGGCCCGGTTGGCGGCGGTCATGCCGGTGACGTACATGATCTTCGACCTGCTCCGGCTGAACGGCGACGACCTGACCGGCTGGCCGTATGAGCGCCGTCGGGAGGCTCTGGACGGGCTTGCCCTCGGCGGTGCCCGGTGGGCCGTGCCGCCGGTCTTCGCCGACGGTCCGGCCACCTACGAGGCGGCCAGCGAGCACGGCCTGGAGGGGGTGATGGCCAAGCGGGTCGGCGCCGTCTACCGCCCCGGGGTGCGCTCGCCGGACTGGGTGAAGGTCAAGCTGGAGGTGACCGGCGACTTCGTCATCGGCGGCTGGCGACCGGGCGCGCGCCGGATCGGTGGGCTGCTGGTCGGGGTACCCGGGCCGGACGGCCGGTTGATCTACCGGGGCCGGGTGGGAGGTGGGATCGGCGCGGCCATCGAACGGCAGCTCCTCGCCGAGCTGGAGCCACTGCGCTCCGGCGTGTCACCGTTCGCGCCGGGTGTGCCACGCGAGGATGCCCGGGGTGCCATCTGGGTAACTCCCCGGGTGGTGGTGGAGGTGAAGTACGGCCAGCGCACCCCGGACGGCCGACTGCGCTTCCCCCGGGTGCTGCGGTTGCGCCCGGACAAGCCGCCGGAGGAGGTCGACGATGCCAGCTGACCGGTTGCGGGTGGACGTCGAGGGCCGCGCGCTGGATCTGTCCAATCTGGACAAGGTGCTCTATCCGTCGGCCGGCTTCACCAAGGGCGAGGTGATCGACTACTACACGCGGATCTCGCCGGTGCTGCTGCCGCACCTGCGGGACCGGGCACTCACCCGGATCAGGTTCCCCAACGGGGTCGACGACAAGTCGTTCTTCGAGAAGAACAAGCCGGCCGCGACGCCGGACTGGGTACGGGTGGAGACGCTGCCCGCGCCGGGGTCGACCAAGGGTCGGGAGACCATCGACTACGTGGTCGCCGACGACCTGCCGACGCTGGTCTGGCTGGCCAACCTGGCCGCGCTGGAGATGCACACGCCGCAGTGGAAGGTCGGCGAGCACCCGGACATGATGGTGGTGGACCTGGACCCGGGCCCACCGGCCGGGCTCGCCGAGTGCTGCCCGGTAGCGGTGCTGATGCGCGACCGGCTCGCTCTGGACGGGATCGAGTCGTACCCGAAGACGTCCGGCAAGAAGGGCATGCAACTCTGCTGCCCGATCGCCGGCACCCAGTCCTCCGATCTCGTCTCGGACTACGCCCGGCGGATCGCTCAGGAACTGGAGAAGGCGCACCCGAAGCTGATCGTGTCGAAGATGGCGAAGAACCTGCGCCCGGGGAAGGTCTTCATCGACTGGAGTCAGAACAACGCGGCGAAGACCACCGTGGCGCCGTACTCCCTGCGGGCACAGTCGATGCCATCGGTGTCGACGCCACTGACCTGGGACGAGGTCGAGGCCGGCGCCCGCGGCCGGAAGCCGGCCGTCCGCCAGTTCACCGCCGCCGAGGTGCTGGACCGGGTCGAGGAGTACGGCGACCTGCTCGCCCCGCTGCTCGACGGTGGCCCGGAACTGCCCGTCTGAGGCGATGCCGGCTCTCGTACCCTCGTGCCCATGGTCGAACGGGTGAGAGTTGCGGTCGCGGGAGTCGGTAACAACACGTCAGCATTGGTGCAGGGGATTGCTCTCTACCGCCAGACCGGCAGCCTGGTGGGTGTTCGTAGGCCGATGATCGACGGTCTCGGGGTGGCCGACATCGATTTCGTCGCGGCTTTCGCCACCTTCGCGGAGAAGATTGGCAAGGACCTGACCGAGGCGATCTTCGTGGCGCCCAACAACTTCCCCCGTCTCGACTGCGATCTTCCCAGGGCGGACGTGCCCGTAACCAGGGGCCTTGTCGATGCGACTGAGGTGGATCGGGTGGCAGCGGCGTTGGCCGGGGCGGAGGTGCTGCTCTACTCCGCACCGAGCGGCCGGCCGGAGACCGCCCGGGCCTACGCCGAGGCGGCCTGCAAAGCGGGTGTCGCCTTCGTCAACACCACGTCCGACGCGATAGCCCGCGACCCGATGTGGGGGGAACGGTTCCAGGAGGCCGGCCTGCCGTTGCTCGGTGACGACCTGGCCAGCCAGTTCGGCACCTCGGTGGTGCACAACGCGTTGCTGCGGTTGCTCGAGGAGCGGGGGCTCACCCTGGTGAGTTCATATCAGGTCAATCTGGGAGGTACCGAAGACTTCCGGAACCTGGTTGAGAACTCCAATACCAAGAAGCAGTCCAAGCTCAATGCGCTGTCGGCGGCTGACAAGGTCGAACTGGCTCCGCTCGGATACCTACCGCATCTGAAGTCGCAGAAGGTGGCGCATCTCAACATCGAGGCGCAGGGTTGGGGTGAGACGGCGATAAGCCTTGACGTGAAGCTGAAGGTGCATGACCCGAGCGGTGCTGCCGGCGTCAACATCGATCTGATTCGCATGGCGGCGAGCGCGCTCCGAGCTGGGCGCGGCGGTTATCTCGCCGAGGCGTCGTCGCTGCTCAAGTCCCCGCCTGGCACGGCGATCTGACCCTCAGGCCACCGTGACGGTGGGTGTCCGGATGGCGTGGCGGGTGCTCGTCACTGAGCGCGACGGGCATCGGTGCCCCCGGCCAGACCGCTCAACCCCTTTGCTCTGCTTACACGGGCGCAACACCACGTTGAGCTGCGGCTTCACGATGGCTTGCGTGGGCGGTGGCCATACCTGTGCTCGCGGAGTGTGAGTGTTGCGTATAGGTAAGCAGAGCAAAGGGTCTGGGGTGGGTGCGGCGGCCGGGGCCCGGAATCAAATCACCCTGCGTGATCGGCCCGGCGCCCCCTCGCGGTGGACGCCGGGCCGAGAGGCACGCGGTGAGGGGTCAGTCGCGGCCGAAGACCTTGCGGCTGGAGCCCAGCCGCAGGAGCACCGTCTCGCCGGTGGCGTCCTGGACCGCGTCGTTGTCGGTGATGGCGTAGACCTCGCCGTCGCCGGCCACGGTCAGGCCCTCCAGCTTCTCCTGCGTCCACCCGTTGGTGGCACGCAGCGCGGGCAGCACGTCGACGGCGAGCGTCTTCGGCAGCACCCGCAGCGGGCCGGGCGCCGCGGCCCCGCCCGGCAGCGGCACCGTGTAGATCCGCTTCACCGTGGCGGCGGGGCCGTTCAGCTTGTCCCGCTCGATGACCGCGAGCCGGTCGCCGACCACGGTGATCTCGGAGAGGCCCATCCAGTCACCCGGGACGCTGGTGGCGCCCAACCGGTAACCGAACCAGCTCCAGGTGCCGGCCGCGACGTCGTACCGGCCCAGCCGGACCACGCCGGCCGGGTCGGTGCTCAGCTCGCGCTGCACGGCCACCCAGACGATCTCCCTGCCCTGCCGGTCGGTGGTCGCGGTGACCCCCTCCAGGCCCTGCTTGGCCAGACCGGCGGCGACCTCCGTGGGCAGCGCGACGGTCTGCCGGGTGACCCCGGCGTCGTCCAGCCGGACCAGCTTGTTCTCCGGGCCCTTGGCGCCCTCGACAGCGAGCCAGAAGCCGCCCTGCGGACGGGCGAAGATGCCCTCCGCGTCGTACCCGACCGGTGCGCCGGTCGCGTCCTTCACCGGCAGCGCACCGGTGATCACGGCCGGCGTCCGCTTCGCGTCGATGGTGAGGATCCGGGTCTGGCTGTACGCCGCGTCGGTGACGCTGTAGAGCTGGTCCCGCTTGCCGGGTGCCGCGGTCAGCGCGCCGAGGGCGCCCCAACCGATCGGCGTACCCGCCCGGTCGGTGCCGGAGACGATGCTCGGGAACGCCGGAGTGCCCCGGCCCAGCTGGTAGAGCGACACCGAGGCGCGGACGCCGACCGAGGCGTCGTCCTCCTCGCTGGAGACGGCGAGCAGCCCCCGCGACGGGATGGGCAGCAGCCCCTCCGGTCCGTTGGTGGCCGGCAGCACCTGCCGGAACCGCGGGTCGGTCGGCCGGCTCAGGTCGTAGACGGCGACGAAGTTGCTGCGCTCCGAGCCGACGAACGCGTACCGCACGCCGTCGTACTCGGCGACGGCGACGCCCTCCGGCTCGGTGCCCTTCTTCGCGGCCCGGTCCTCGTTGTGCAGCCCGTACGTGACGGCGAGCCGCTCGAAGGTGTTGCCGGCGTCCCAGGCGACCCGCCCGCTGCGGCTGTCGAAGACGGACCAGCCGCGGGTGCCGCCCCGCCAGTCACCCTCGTTCGCCGTGGCGAGGTAGCGGTCGTCGATCCAGGCCACCGCGTCCGGCTCGCGCGGCACATCGGTGATGCCGCCGGTCAGGTTGATCGTGCCGTCCTTGACGGTGTCGATCCCGCTGATCGTCGCCGTGCCGGCGCTGAACACCTTGGTGACCCGGCCGGTGGGCAGGTCGACCAGGGCGACGCCGTTGTTCTCCTGAAGCGTCACCGCCAGCTGGTTAAGGCTGTTGATCGAGACGTACTCCGGCTCCGGGTCGGTCGGCGCGGCGAGGCCGGCCTGGACCAGGGCGGGCAGGGCGCTCCCGTCGGCGCCGGTCAACGGGACCGGCCGCAGCCGCCAACCGGCCGGGGTCTTGCCGGCGAGATCGACGATCTGCACGAAGCCCGCGGGTGCCTGCGGCAGGTCGCCCTCCTCGCCGCCGGGCGGGGTGGCCTCCTCGTCGCGCTCGTTCTCGATGGCGATCGCGGCGTACCGCTGGTCCTTGCTGATCGCGATCGAGTCGGGCTGGCCGCCGAGGTCGAAGCTCGCGACCCGCTTGCGGCTGACCAGCTCGATCACGTCCAGCCGGCCGGACGGCTCGGTGTAGCTGCTGCTGGTGTTCACCACCACCATTACGTACTTCCCGACCACGGCGACCGAGGTCGGCTCGTCCTCGGCGTTGCCGAGCTGCGCCAGGGAGAGGGTGCCGAGGCCGCGCGGCCGGTCGGCCCGGGAGATGTCGAGGAAGCCGATCCGTCGGGCCAGCGCGTCCGTGTGAACCAGGGTCCGGCCGTCCGGGCTGACCGCCGAGATCTCGGCGACCGTCGGGGTCGCCGGGTCCTCACCGGCCGGACGGTTCTGAAAGACCGGGTACGTGGCAACCCGATCGAAGGCGCGCGACGTGTCCGAGTGGTGGTGTCCGCCGGCCGACGCGGGGGTGACACCGGTCAGGCTGGCGGCAGCGACACCGGCCGCGGTGAGCGCGGTGAATGCTCTTCTGAATGTCAAGGACTTCCTCCGTTAGGTCGTACCCGGACGGAGGTTGACACCCGAGAAGGAGCATCAGCTTGCGCGCACATGAACAGCCGGCGAAGTGCGGCGCAGCCGCCACCAGGCGCCACCGATCAGGACCACGGTGACCACGCTGACCGCCACGTCGCCGGCCAGCGCCGCCGCCGGGCTCGCCGGGGAGTACGGCGGCACCAGGTACGCGAACGCGGCCGCGCTGACCAGGCTCCCAGAGCCGGCGACGAGCACGTGCCGCTGCCCCCAGCCGGCGCGGGACGACCAGTACGCGATCAGCCCTCCGGTGCCGGCGGCGAGCGCCAGCGCGACGGCCATTCCCGGCCAACCGGGTGTCAGGTCGGTGCCGAGGTGGACGAGAACGACCACCAGGCCCACCCAGATCGGGCCGGGCACCCGACGGGCGCGCCGCGGGTTTGGGTGGCGCCAGCGGGGCAGCAGGGCCAGCGCGACGAGCGCGAGGACCACCGCCGCGGCGAACGTCAGCTGGAGCGGGCTGGCCAGGAAGCCCTTCCGGCCGCTGTCCGAGAAGATCAGCAGGCTACCGAGCAGGTAGATCACGCCGACCACGACGAGCCCGGGCCGGCGGAGCCACGGGCGGAGCCGGCGGTTTCGGCCGAGGAACGACTCGACGATCACGATCGGCGCGCAGATGGTCAACGTGATGTGGTTGCCCACGTAGTCGAAGGCCTGTCGGACGCTGAACCCGAGTCCCGGCACCAGCGTCGCCTCGGCGGCGGCTCGGGTGTCGGCGTACTCGGTGTCGTCCAGGTAGCCCGGGTTGAACAGCGACTGGTCGACCAGGCCCGCCTGGAGCACGCCGAACGCGGCGGCGAGCAGCACGATCGCCGGCCATCCCGCGCCGAGGTGCCGGGCGGTCTCCCGGATCAGGATGGCGGCCCCGCCGTACATCGGCCCGAGGATGAGCACCACCGGGAGGAAGTCTTCGAGGGTGAAACCGCCCCAGGAGCACTCGGCGGCCCAGGGCGCGAGCAGCAGCAACGCGACCACCGGCACGAGCCGGCGGCGCAGTGGAAGACGGTCGGCGGTGACGGGCGAGTCGGCGGCGGGGTGGCACTCGGTCGGCATGGGCGCTCCTCGGCGACGTTCCGGGACCACCCGTACCCTGCGCGGGCCACCCGGACATCCACTACGGCCATCGGCCGACGACGGGCGCGACCAAAGTCGTTGAGTAGGGTGGTTCGACGCCGTCACCCGGGGAGCGTGGAGATGCAGCCAACCGCCACGGCCGACCTGTCGGTCCCGCCCGCCGACGCCGAGCGTCCACTGCTCAGCTACCGCGACGAGGCGACCGGCGAGCGGGTCGACCTGACCGCGCACCAGGTCGGCGCCTGGGCGGCGCGCAGCGCCGGTCTGCTGCGGGACGGCTGCGGGCTCGGCCCCGGCAGCCGCGTAGCGGTGCTGCTGCCGCCGCACTGGCGTACCGCTGCGGTTCTGTTGGGTGCCTGGGCCTCCGGCCTCGCGGTGTCGTTCCGGCCCCGCGCCACCGCGGGCCTGCCGGTCCTCGAACCGGGCGGCGACCGGCCGTTCGATGCCGTCTTCGCGACCCCCGAGCGGCAGGACGACTGGCTGGAGGACGTGCCGGACGCTCCACACCGCTACCTCGTCGGTACCGGGCCGGGGGCGCTGTCCGACGTGCCGCTGGGCTGGCTCGACTGGTCCGCCGAGGTGCTCCGGCACCCCGACGCCACGCCCGACCACACCGCCATTCACCCGTCCGACCCGGCCAGCGCGGACGGCACGACCTACGGCCAGTGGGGCGCGCTCGCCCAGGGCATCGCCGAGATGCTGGACCTACGTGCCGGCGACCGGCTGCTGGTCGACGCCGCCGAGCACGAGCAGCCGCTGAAGTGGCTGCTGGCCCCGCTCTCCGCTGGCGCGTCCGTGGTGATCAGCGCCAACCTCGACCCTGCTCGGCGGGACGCGGTGGTCGCCGCCGAGCAGGTCACCCGGGTTCTCTAGGGGACGTCACTCCGGCCGTCGTCCAGGTCAGTCGAACGCGGCGGCGAACATGCCGGGCTCGTAGGAACCGCCCCGCTGGTGCACGATCACGGCGAGGCGGTTGGCCGCGTTGATCAGGGCGACCAGGGCGACCAGCGCGGCGATCTGGTCGTCGTCGTAGTGCTTGCGCACCTGAGCCCAGGTTTCGTCGGACACGCCCTGGTAGGCGTCGGCGAGTCGGGTGCCCTCCTCGGCGAGCGCCAGCGCGGCCTGCTCGGCCTCCGTGAAGACGGTGGACTCGCGCCAGGCGGCCACCAGGTTGAGCCGAACCGGGCTCTCGCCGGCCGCTGCGGCGTCCTTCGTGTGCGCGTCGATGCACCAGCCGCAGCCGTTGATCTGGCTGGCCCGAAGGGACACCAACTCCTGCGTGGACTTCGGCAGCGGCGACTGCTGAATCACCATGCCGGCGTTGGCGAACCGCTTGGCGAACTTCATGGCGATCTCGTTGTCGAACATGTTGAATCGGGCGTCCATGGTTCCGTCCTTCACTTCCGGCGTTCGATCGGACGAACATGAGATGCCGGCGAGCAGAGTCCTGTGACAGAACGGCAGGGTGACAGCGATAACAGCGCTCCTCGGCCCCCTGCCGTTACACCCCCCATCAGCCCTGTACGCAGGCCTTTTGCCGCTGCCACCGACGTGATCTCATACCGGGAAGACGACGTCGTCGAGCTGATCACGACGACCCCGCGCCGTCTCCATTCCCTCGAGAGGTGCACCGATGCACAGGAGACCAATCTTCCGACTGGCAGTCCTCACCGCCACCGCCGCGACGCTCCTGGCGTCCGGTGGCGGCTACGCCGCGGTGGCGGCACCCGCTCCCGTATCCCCGGGTGTCGGCGCGTGTGAGCCGGGTGCCGAGGCGCACAGCGCGGCCCGGGTCGCCAAGGGCGCCACCGCGCAAGAGCCGAAGCTGTACTCCAACAACGAGGCGAACGCCTACGGGGTGATCAAGGACGCCCCGCGCCTCGCCAACGGCAGCGTGACCGTGCCGACGGTCTTCCACATGGTCTCCGACCAACCGCTCAGCGCGGCCGAGACGGCCAGGTGGAACACCCTGATCGCGGCGCAGATGACGGTGCTCAACGACTCGTTCGCGGGGCGCACGGCAGCGAACGCCTCCGACACGCCGTTCCGGTTCTCGCTCGTCGACACGACGTGGACGGTGAACAGCGCCTGGTACACGGTCGAGCCGGGCAAGAACGAGCGGGACATGAAGAAGGCGCTGTACACCGGCGACTCGAAAACCCTGAACGTGTACGCGGCCAACATCGGCGGCGGGCTCCTCGGCTGGGCGTACTTCCCGAAGGGTTACAACAACGGCCGGGACTACATCGACGGCGTGGTGATGCTCGACGAGTCGATGCCGGGCGGTACGGCGGGCAAGTACTCCCTCGGTGACACCCTGACCCACGAGGTGGGGCACTGGCTCATGCTGGAGCACACCTTCGCCCACGGGTGCTCCGCTGCCGGCGACTTCGTCGCGGACACTCCGCGGGAGGCGGCGCCGCAGTTCGACTGCCCGGTGGGCGCGGACACCTGCACCGCACCCGGGCTGGACCCGATCCACAACTTCATGGACTACACGCAGGACTCCTGCATGAACATGTTCACCGTCGGACAGGCGGACCGGATGAGCGACGCCTGGGTGGCGTTCCGGGCCGGCGGCGCCGGGTAGATCGCGCGTCTCGGGGTCGACGGGCCGCTGGATGGTGGCTCGTCGACCCCGTTGCTTCACCCTTCCGGTGGAGCCGACGTGTTCCACCATTTCTCACATGTCGCCCGCTCATACGCTTCGCCGAAGGCACGTGCGCTGTCGGAGCGCCGGCCGCTTTCCACACCCGCGGAGGGGACATGGCGTCGAGGCGTACACGTCGGACACTGATCTCGGCGGTCGCCGGCGGCCTGTTCGCCCTCGGTGTGCTCGCACCGGGCCCGGCCGCCGCGCCGCCGCTGCCCCGCGCGGCGCAGGCAGCCGATTCGTCCCACCCGGAAGAGCCCCGGCCCCCGCAGCTCCCGGCCGACTTCCAGGGCACCGGCCGGTACATCGTTCGCGACCTCGGGATCGACGTGCCGTTCACCTGGCAGGGCAGGGACGGCAACAGCCAGATGATCGCCGGGGGCCCGGAGCATCCGATCTGGTTCACGAACCTGATCTACGAGAACACGCTCTACACGCTCACCTACAAGTGGCCGAACATCCCACTGTTTCCGCCGCGGGCGTGCAGCAAGGTCCCGGGGTTCTTCAACCGACAGATCTTCAACGACAAGCTGAAGGCCGCGCGCTTCGTCGGACCGGAAATCCTGCAGGGGGAGAAGGACCGGCACGTCGACCACTGGCGGGTCGGTGTCGTCGGGGGTTCCTCCGTGCCGGGCGAGGTGTTCCGGTTCCCGATCGCGCTCGGCGACATCTACGTCGACCAGCGGGATCCGAGCCGGTGGTGGCAGGTGTTGCAGTTCGGCCTGCAGAACCTCTTCGACCCGGAGCTGGACGAGTGGTTCACGATGACAACGTTCGACCACCGGCCGGGCGAGGTCACGCTCCCGGACCGCTGCCCGCCCCCAATGTCGTGATTTCGCACGTGTCAGTCGACGGTCGGGAGCTTCGGGCCGAGGACGTCATCGGCGTCCACGATGGTGTACGCGTAGCCCTGCTCGGCGAGGAAGCGCTGACGGTGTGCCGCGTACTCGGTGTCGATCGTGTCCCGTGACACCACCGTGTAGAAGTGCGCCTGCCGGCCGTCGGCCTTCGGCCGCAGCACCCGGCCGAGCCGCTGCGCCTCCTCCTGGCGAGACCCGAACGTCCCCGACACCTGGATCGCCACCGCCGCCTCCGGCAGGTCGATGGAGAAGTTGCCGACCTTGGAGATGACCAGCGTGCGGATCTCCCCGGACCGGAACGCGTCGAAGAGCCGTTCGCGCTCCTTGTTGGTGGTCGAGCCCTGGATGATCGGCGCGTCCAGGTATTCGCCGAGCTGGTGCAGCTGGTCGATGTACGCGCCGATCACCAGCACCTGGTCGTCGGGGTGCCGGTCGACCAGAGCCCGGACCACCGGCAGCTTGGTGCGCGCGGTCGCCGCCATCCGGTAGCGCTCCTCGGCCTCCGCGGTCGCGTACGACATCCGCTCCGCGTCGGTCAGCGTCACCCGGACCTCGGTGCACTCGGCCGGGGCGATCCAGCCCTGGGACTCGATGTCCTTCCACGGGGCGTCGTACCGCTTCGGGCCGATCAGGCTGAACACGTCACCCTCCCGGCCGTCCTCGCGAACCAGGGTGGCGGTCAGGCCGAGCCGGCGGCGGGCCTGGAGGTCGGCGGTGAACCGGAAGATCGGCGCGGGCAGCAGGTGCACCTCGTCGTAGACGACCAGGCCCCAGTCGCGGGCCCCGAACAGGTCCAGGTGGGTGAATGCGCCGCCGCGCCGCGAGGTGAGCACCTGGTACGTGGCGATGGTGACCGGGCGGATCTCCTTGCGCTCGCCGGAGTATTCGCCGATCTCCTCCTCGGTCAGCGAGGTGCGGGCGATCAGCTCCCGCTTCCACTGCCGGCCGGCGACGGTGTTGGTGACCAGGATCAGCGTGGTGGCCTTCGCCTCGGCCATCGCGGCCGCGCCGACCAGGGTCTTGCCGGCGCCGCAGGGCAGCACGACCACGCCCGACCCGCCGGCCCAGAACGCCTCCACGGCCTCCCGCTGGTACGACCGCAGCGTCCACGGCTTGCCGCCGTCCTTGCCGGCCTCGGCCAGCTCGATCGGGTGGGCCTCGCCGTCCACGTAGCCGGCCAGGTCCTCCGCCGGCCAGCCCAGCTTGAGCAGGGCCTGCTTGAGCCGGCCGCGCTCGGACGGGTGCACCTGGATGGTGTCGTCGTCGATCTTGTTGCCGAGCATGCCGGCGAGCTTCTTGCTCTTGGCCACCTCGATCAGCACGAGCCGGTCCAGTGCGCGCAGCACCAGGCCGTACGCCGGATCGTTGGCGAGTTGGAGCCGGCCGTACCGGTCCATCGTCTCGGCCACGTCCACCAGCAGCGCGTGCGGCACCGGGTAGCGCGAGTACTTGATCAGCGAGTCGACCACGCCCTCGGCGTCGTGCCCCGCCGCGCGGGCGTTCCACAGGCCGAGTGGGGTCAGCCGGTAGGTGTGCACGTGTTCGGGAGAGCGCTCCAGCTCGGCGAAGGGTGCGATGGCAATTCGGCAGGCCTGCGCGTCCGGGTGGTCGATCTCCAGCAGCAGGGTCTTGTCCGACTGCACGATCAGTGGTCCACCGCTCACGCCAGGGTCCTCTCCTCCGGTTGGCCGTCCGGTCGTGGCGCCTGCTTACCCGCCGCTGGCCGACCATCCAGTGTTGCACGGTGCGGACTGTCGGAAGAAAGATGCTCACCGGGCGCAACCGACATGGCACTTGCAAACGTCTAGCAAAGGGACGACAGCCCAGGGGAGGTCCCATGAAGCATGTCCGGATCACTTCCCGACTTGTCGCCCTGGTGGTGGTCACGCTGGTCGGCGCCGGTGCGTGCGCGTTCGATCCGCAGGCCGGCGGGGGTGGCGGCGGGGGAGCCGCCCCGGCAGGTGCGGCGGAACAGGTAACGGGGGCGAGCGGCACGCCCGGGCCGGACCAGCGCGGCCGGCCCGCGACGACCGCGCCGACGCGGACGCCGACGCCGAAGCCCACCCGGAGTGTCACGCCGAAGCCGACCAGCAGCACGCGGCCGGCACCGGCCACCAGCACCGCCACGCCGGCCGCCGGCTGCCCGCAGGGCGAGCACCAGCGCGCCGTGGAGACCTACCTGGCCCGGTTGGGTGGGTTCGGGCCGGTGACCGTGGACGGCCGGCAGTCCGCCGCCGACTGCGCCGCGATCAAGAAGTTCCAGCGGCGGTACGGCATCCGCCCCGTCGAGGGTCGCGCCGGGCCGACCACCTACGACGTGGCAAAGCGCCTCGGCACCACCGACACGGCTCGCTGCAAGGCCGGCACGGGCACCACCTTCTGCGTGGACCTGACCCGGCAGACCGTCTGGGCGGTCCGAGGCGGCAAGGTGATCATGGCGCCGACGGTGACCCGCACCGGGATGGCCGGCTACCGCACCCCGGCCGGCACCTACAAGGTCAACTACCGCAATCCGAAGGAGTGGTCCGACCCGTACGAGGTGTGGCTGCCGTACTGGCAGCACTTCACCCAGGGGATGGGCTTCCACGAGACCACCACCTACCTGCACAACAAGTCGATCGGCTCGCACGGCTGCGTCAACCTGCTGCACGCCGACGCCGTCCGGATGTGGGAGCTGGGGAAGGTGGGCACCCGGGTGGTGCTGATCGGCCGCCGCCCCGGCACCTGAGCGACGACCCGCCCGACTCGGGGTTTTATCCCCTGTCACACCGGTCCCGGTAGTGACACCCTGGGAGTCCAGGGCCGGACCGGGCGGGGAGGCTGGGTATGACGGTCGACCGTGACGTCATAGAAGCGCACGACCAGGCTCCACCGGACGAGGTGTCCCGCGCGACCGTGTTCGCGTACGCCGTCGCGGCGGCGCTCCTCGTCGGGTGGTTTCTCTTCGGCTGGCTGGTGCTGCGGCAGGGCTTCGTCGATTCGATCGGGGAGTCCGCCGGCGCCGGCTTCGCGCTGTTGCTGATCATCTCGGTCGTCGGCACCGTACGCCGCAGCCGACGCTGACCAGCGCGCACACCGACCGGCGCCGGCCGGGCTCCGGTCAGTCCGCCAGCACCGCCGCGGTGATCCGGTGCAGCGCGAAGGTGTGCAGCATCTCGGTTCGTTCGTCCTCGGCGCGTAGGTAGCCGGCGCCGATCGAGACTGGCTTGACCAGCCGGGACGCGGTCGCACCATGGGCGTCCACGTATCCCACCCAGACCAGCGCCCGATCACGCACGGCCTGCTGGAGCACGGCCAGCGCCTCGCTGTGGGTGTGCGCCGGCACCGGGCCGCCGCCGAGGCCGACAGCCCCGCCGCGCACCACCGCCGGTGCCCGTCGGGCCGCCCGCGCCGCCGCCTCACCCCGCCGGATGTGCTCCACCACGCCCAGCAGCCGAGGCATCGGCAGTTTCGGGGCGACCAGCGGATCCAACGTCCGGGTGGTCACGGGCACCCGGGCCGGGGCCCGCCGGATCCGTGGCCGGGACAGCACCGTGCCGCCGCTACCGTCCTCCTGCGCCGGGGCGTACCCGGCGTCGCGCAACGCGCTCAGCAGCCGACCGACCTGGTACGGGGTGGTCAGCACCGTCGGGGCGAGCCGGCGCAGCGTCAGCGATTCCAGCCGCCGGTCGGCAAGCACCTCGCTGAGCAGCGTCTCGTCGTCGCTGCGCAGGTACGCCCCGGCGAGGCCGACCCGCAACCCGCCGTGTTTGCGGGCCACGTCGTCCACCAGATAGGTGAGCCCCTGCGGCACCGGGGTACGCGACCGCCGCCGGAATACGTCGTGCAGGTCGTCGGCCGAGTAACCGGCGTCCAGCGCTCGCCGCACACTCGCCGTCGTGACCCGGTGCACGCTGGCCCCGCCGGCCGACTCGGGTTCGGTCATCGCCTCCAGCTCGGCGGCGAGCGCCGGCTCGGGTGGCCCGGGCACCACCACCGTCAGGTCGGCCTGCACCAGGAAGTGGTCGACCGGGGCGGGCAGTAGCGCGTCCAGCGCCCGTGCCGCGCTGGACGGGTCGCCGCTCTCGGCGTCCGCGTGCAGCCCCAGCGGGTCCTCGCCGCCCGACTCGTCGGCCGAGGTCAGGTCGGCCAGCAGCAGCCGGCCGTACGAGGTGAGCGCCCCCAGGCCGGTGACGCCGAGCTGCGCCGCCTCGGCCAGCACCTCGCGGTGGGCGGCCTCCCGGCCCCGGCTGCGTCGCGGCGCCCGCCAGTCCAGCAGGTCCTGCACCTCCTCCGGAGTGGGTGAGGTCGCGGGTTCCAGGTCGGCGAGCACCGCGAGCACCGCCCGTCGGGTGCCCGGCGCTCCGGCGCGCTCGGCCTCGGCGGAGAGCGCCGTGATCGGCCGGTCCCGGTCATCGCGCCGGCCGACCAGCCCGACCTGCCGGGTCATGGTCAGCCACGCGCGGGCCAGCTGCTCCCAGCGTTGGGCCAGCGAGGCGGCCCGCCACACCTCGTACCCGCCGGTCGGCAGCACCTGCTGATCCGCCCCGTACCGGGTGGTGGTCGCACCGGGCAGCTCCAGCTCGCCGGCGAGCCCCGCCGCGTACGCCACCTCCAGCAGCAGCGCGGTGGTCGGCTCGTCCAGCCCGGCGGTGCGGGCCAGCCGGCGCAGGTCCCGTACGCCGATGCCGCCCGAGCGCAGCACCGGCGCGGGTTCGGCGGCGAGCTGGTCCAACAGCCCTTCGGTGTGCCGGACCACCTCCATCGTCTGTCCGGCTCCGGCGGAGTCGACCGCCTTCGCCTCGCGCGGCGCGGCGGCCACGGGCGGCGGGCTGGTGCGCAGCGGCCCGAGCGGGCCGCTGTCGCGGCGCAGCAGCAGGCCGACCTCGCGGGGCAGCTCGACAGTGCCGGTGGTCGTCGACGAGCCGGTCGAGACAGGGACCAGCAGCCGGTTGTCGACCAGCCAGCGCACCGGGGAGCCGGTCGGCGCGCCGCCGTTGGTCGGGTCCGAGAGCAGGGCGTCCTCCGCGCCGAGCGGCGGTGCCTGCAACGCCCCCGGGGGCACGCTGCCCACCGGTGGTCCGGCCGCCAGCCGGTCCAGGATCGCCCGGGCCGAGGGAGGAGCGGCGAGCAGCGTCCGCCGGAGCTTCGCCGGGTCCGCGCAGAGCGCGGCCGTGCGCGGGTCCAGCTCCGCGGCCGGCCGGCCCAGCCCGGCGGGGTACGGAGCCACCTCGTCGACGGCGGGTACCACCTGGAGCGCGTGCTCCGGGCCGTACAGCAGGAAGAGCGCGCGCAGCCGGCCGACGGCGGCCCGGACGGCCGTCGGCGCCGGCGGGTGGGGCCCGGCGGTCGCCATGGCGAGCACCGCCTCGGTGGCCGTGGTGCCCTCGTCCGGGTCCCGGGTGAGCCGGGCGGCGTCCAGGATCTGGAGGGTGAACTGGTCCAGCCCGTCCAGCGCGCGGGCCACCGAGACCCGGGACTGGGCCCGGATGGCCAGGGCGGAGATGTCGGCCGGCACGGGCACGACGAGGTCCGGCCGCAGCTGGAGGAGCGCGGCCAGCGATTCGTCGGGCAGCGACCGCAGGTGGTCGGCGAGTGAGGTGGTCATCGTCTTACCACGCTAGCCCGGCACCGGGCCGTCGCGCCCCTCGGACGTCCGCCCGGCAGGGAGTCGCCTGTACGTTTCTGGGCATGCCCGCTCTGACCGTCGGATTCGACCTCGACATGACGCTGGTGGACTCCCGCCCCGGCATCGCCGCGGCCTACCGGGCGTTGACCGCCCGGACCGGCGTGCCGGTGGACGCGGACCTGGCGGTGTCCCGGCTCGGTCCGCCGCTGCGCACGGAGATCGCGCACTGGTTCCCGCCGGAGCAGGTCGAGTCGGCCGTGCACGCGTTCCGCGAGCTGTACCCGGCGTACGCGATCACCCCGACGGTGCCGCTGCCCGGCGCGCGGGAGGCGATCGACGGGATCCGCGCGCGGGGCGGACGGGTGCTGGTCGTCACGTCCAAGGTCGGCCGGTTGGCCCGCCTGCACCTGGACCACCTCGGCCTCGCGGTCGACGAGCTGGCCGGTGACCTGTTCGCCGAGGAGAAGGCGACGGCTCTGCGGGAGCACGGGGCGACCCACTACGTCGGGGATCATGTGGCGGACATGGTGGCGGCGAGGGCGGCCGGGGTGCCCGGAATCGGCGTCGCCACCGGGCCGTGCTCCCCGGATGAGCTGCGTGCCTCCGGGGCGGAAATGGTGCTGGACGACCTCACCGGATTCCCAGCGGCGCTCGACGGCATGATCCAGCTAGCCTTGGAGCAGTAGCGGCTCAAGTGAAGCAGGGGTTTTCAGGTGCCTACGGGTCGAGTGAAGTGGTACGACACGGCCAAGGGATACGGCTTCGTCACCAGTGACGAGGGCGGCGACGTGTTCCTGCCCAAGGGCGCGCTGCCGGCGGGCGTCACCGACCTCAAGGGTGGCCAGCGGGTCGACTTCAGCGTGGTCGACAGCCGCCGGGGCGCGCAGGCCATGGGAGTCAAGCTGCTGGACGCTCCGCCGTCGATGGCGGAGCTGCGGCGCCGGCCGGCTGAGGAACTGCACGGCCTCGTCGAGGACATGATCAAGGTGCTGGAGGCGAAGGTTCAGCCGGATCTGCGCCGGGGCCGGTATCCGGACAAGAAGACCGCGCAGAAGATCGCTCAGCTGGTCCACGCGGTCGCGCGCGAGCTGGAGGTCTGAGGCACCAGGCCGGCGTCGGCGGCGCGGTCGAGCAGCGCCGCGACCGCCGCGAAACCGGCCTCGCCCAGGTCGGCGGTGAACTCGTTGACGTAGAGGCCGATGTGCCGGTCCACCACGTCGAGTTCCATCTCCTGGGCGTGCGCGAGCACGTACTCCCGGCTGGCCGCCGGGTCCGCCCAGGCCTGTCGGACCGACTCGCGGACCCAGCCGGCTGCGGCCTCCGGGTCCACCACGCCGCGCTTGGCCAGGATCGCGCCGAGCGGAATGGGCAGGCCGGTGTCGGCCTCCCACCACTCGCCGAGGTCGACCAGCGCGGTTAGGCCGTGCCGGTGGTAGGTGAACCGTGCCTCGTGGATGACCAGCCCGGCGTCGTAGCGGCCGGCCGCGACGCCCGGCATGATCTCGTGGAACGGGACCACCTCGATCCGGGCCGGCGGCCGGCCCGCCGACCAGAGCCGGAACAGCAGGTACGCGGTGGTCCGGTCACCCGGCACCGCCACCGTGGCGCCGGTCAGGTCGGTGCGGTCCGGCCCGCCGGTGCGGTCGCCCCGGGTGAGCACCAGCGGCCCGCACCCGCGGCCGAGGGCGCCCCCGCAGGGCAGCAGGTGGTAGTCGTCGAGCAGCCACGGCAGCGCCGCGAAGCTCACCTTCACCAGGTCGAACGCGCCCCGCTCGGCGGCCGTGTTGGTGACGTCCACGTCGGCGTACGTCACCTCGACCGGCGGTGCGCCGGGTACCCGGCCGTGAACCAGGGCGTCGAAGACGAACGTGTCGTTGGGGCAGGGCGAGATCGCCAGGGAGAGCGCCACGCCTCCACGTTAGCCCCGCCCCCGCACGCTCCCGCGCGCCCACCCGGCTCACTGTGACCTGCTTGGCCCTCCGGCGAGCCTTCACGCCCCCGGCCGCACGCCCCACGCCCCTGCCACTCCCGCCGCACGCCCTGGCACTCACTGCCAGCTGCTCGGAAGACACCGTCAGGGTATGGGGTGTCACTGTCACTCCTGTAGAGCTGCCCCATCTGTGGGGCGCCGTGACCTTGGGTGGGCGTACTGGTTGCGGCGGCTGATGGCGGCGGCGGTGGTGGGGGGTGGCGGGTAGCTGGTGGCCGTGACGGTGCCCGATCGTGGGTCTGTCCCAGCTGCCCATCGGCTCGCCCCATCAATGGGGCAGCTCTACAGGCGCCGACGAAGGGGCTACGCGCAGCGGCGGCGGCGCTGTCCACAGGCTTATCCACAGGTGGGAGAGGGCTGTTGACGGCGCGAGGCTGAGCGGAAAACCATGGACGGATGGCTGCTGGCAAGGGTGCGATCGACGTCGGGGCGGCTCTGCGGGATCTTCGTCGACGTGCCGACCTGAGCCAGCGGGAGTTGGCTGAGCGGTCCGGGGTCCCGAAAAGCACGCTGGCCCGGATTGAGGCGGGCGAGGGCGGCGAGCCGGCGTTCCGGACGGTGGAGCGTCTGGTCCGCGCGGCAGGCGGCGAGCTTGCGCTCAGGCTGCCCGGCGACCCGTGCTCCACCCCAGACGACGCCGAATCGTCGAGCGTGTCGGACGACGAACCGCGGGACGAGGCTGGGCGTCGCTACCCCGCGCACCTCGACGTCCGTCGGGTCCGGACCCTGCGGGACTGGCCGGGTGCCTGGTGGGTGCATTCGTACACGCTCCCCGAGCGGTTGTGGCCGGTGCGCGTTCCAGAGCTGACCTACGACCTGGATCGAGCGCGGCGAGACGAGCGGCGGAGGCGGGACCGGACGCGGGCCCAGGTGGGGTTTCGACGTGCCCCCGAAGGACTGCCCACCACGTCCTGGCGTTTTCTTGCCGAGGTGCCCGGGGCCGGGCCGGTCGGTGAGCTGAGGGCCCATGAGCGGAGCGTGGACCTCCTCCTCGGCGAAGATTGGGGTGACCGGCGTGAGCTGGTGTTGGAAGGCCTGGTCGTTGCTCCCGGCCTACGGACCCTGGGCATTGGGCGTCAACTGATCGGGCTGTTGGCCAAGGAGATGGCAACGGCCGGCATCCGGACCGCCCACGCGATTGCCGAGTTTGGCAACGTGGAATTTCTGCTCGCCTGCGGGTTCGAGCTGCAGGCGAATCGACCGTCGGCGCTGACCCTCGAAGTCTGAGCCGCCCTGCCGGGGTCAGCGCAGCGCCGGGGCCGCTGTGGTCAGGGCGGTGAGGGCTTCGCGTAGCCGCCAGGCGTCGCGGTCGCGGGGGCCGATCGGGTTGGAGATGGTACGCAGCTCGGCGAAGGGCACCCCGGCCTGCGCCGCGGCGACCGCCACCCCGTACCCCTCCATGGCCTCGGCGACCGCCCCCGGATGTCGGCGGCGCAGCTCCTCGGTGCTGGCGACGGTGCCGGTGACCGTGCTGACGGTGAGCACCGCGCCGGTCGTGGCGGACGGCAGAGCGGCCCGCAGCGCCGCCAGCAGCCGTGGGTGAGCTGGCACCACGCTGCCGTTGCCCAGCAGCGCGGGCGGCATGCCCAGCTCGTCGACGGGGATGAAGCCGTCCGGTGACTCGGCGCCCAGGTCGGCGGCGATGCTGGCGGTGCCGAGCACGATGTCGCCGACCTCCACCCTCCCGACGAAGCCGCCGGCCACGCCGGCGCTGACCACCGCGCGGTACGGGCGCCCGGCCGCCTCGGCCAGCGCCAACAGTCGGGCTGTGGCGGCTCCGGCCACGGCCGGGCCCACCCCGACCGGGGCCACGGTGACGGTGGCGTCGGTCAGCCCCGCGCGGACCGCGTCCGCCTCGGCGGGCACCGCGGTCACCACCAGCAGGCCGGTCACGACAGCGGCCCGGGGGACTCCCGGCGGGTCTCGTCGTCCGCGCCGCCACCCGGTCCGCCGACCGCCGAGGAGGGGCGGTAGATGTGGTAGCCCGGTGGTGCGAGCCCCGGGTCGTCGTACTGCGGCGAGCCGGCCTGGGTCGGCGCCGGAGAGGTGGGCGTTCGGTCACCGAAGTCGTCCGTCGACTCGTCGTCGGCCAGTTCGTCGTCGCCCAGCGGCCGGCCGGCCAGCTTCTCGCCGCGCAGCCGTGCGGCGACCAGCACACCCCGGGTCGCCGCCAGGACGCCCACTCCGGCGGCGACCGCGATGCCGGTGCGACCGTCGAACGGCACCAGCCCGAGCCCGCCGCCCGCCACGAAGGCCAGCATCAGCACCGTCTCCGAGTGGGCGAAGGAGCTGGCCCGCAGCCGCTCCGGGATGCGTTCCTGGATCGAGGCGTCCACGGCGAGCTTGGCCACCCCACTGACCAGCGCGGTGACCAGGCAGAGCAGGGCCACCATCGGCAGCGAGAAGCGGATGACGGTGAGTACGGCCACCCCGGCCACGATGATCATGCTGCTGGACTGGATGGCGGTCGGCCGGTGGATGCGCAGGCGGGTGCCGACGGCGGTGGCCAGGAAGCTGCCGACCGCCAGCGCGCCGCCGACCAGCCCCAGCGCCCACTCGGCGCCCAGGTCCCGACCGAACATCACCGTTGTCAGGTCGCCCTTCTTGATGGCGAAGGCGAGGAACAGCAGCAGGAAGCCGTAGACCGCGCGCAGGGTCGCGGAGCCGATCAGGGTGGCGATCACCAGACGGCCGGCGGGTCGGCCCCGCCCCAGTGGGCGGTCCCCCCGGCGACGGCCCAGCGCGCGCAGCGGCCGGGGGACCCGTTCCGGTGGCTCCGAATCCGCCTTCGGTGGCAGGCGCAGGGAGATCACCATGCCGATCAGGAAGATCACCGACGCGACCCGTAGCGGCCACTGCGGCCCGAACCAGAACGCCGCCAGCCCGATCGGGGCCACCAGTGCGCCCGCCACCGTGCCGTAGACGCTGGCCCGTGCGCCCACCTGGGAGAGGCCGAGCCCTTCCGGCAGGAGCCGGGGCACCGCCGCGGAGCGGGCCACGCCGTACGCCCGGGACAGCGCGAGCACCCCGAACGCGGCCGGATACAGCCCGAAGCCGTGGATGTAGTCGGAGATCAACCAGGCCAGGAACGCCCGGCCGAGCATGGTGGCGGCCAGGGCGTACCGCCGGCCGTGCCGGAAGTGGTCCAGCAGCGGGCCCACCACGGGGGCGAGCATCGCGAACGGCACCATGGTCACCAGAAGGTAGAGCGCGACCTTGCTGCGGGCCTCGCCCAACGGCACGTTGAAGAAGATCGTCCCGGCCAGGCCGATGGCGATCAGAGTGTCTCCGGCGCAGGACACCGCGTGCAGATCGAACAGGCGGACCATGCCGACCTCGCCGCCGGCGCCCCGGGCGCGCGCCCGGCCGGCCCGGCGGGTCACCCAGCGCCCGCTGCCCACCGAACCACGCAACAGCAGCCGGATGGTGCGGATGCTGGTGCCGACGGTGCGCCCGAGGACGGATCGCCCGGAGCGGGAGTACGACGGCATGTCCACCATCCTCGCCCATCCGATCGAGGTACGCGCAGCACTGCGGCGAAAGGTTCCCCGGGAGTCCCTGTCACCCCTGTTCGACGCATGGGGAACAATGGTGAGGTGACCAGGCCCGCCTCCACCCGCGCCGCCCGTCTCGACCAGGTCTGCGCTGCCGCCGTCGAGGTGGCCCGCGCCGGCATCACCGAGGTGGACGCCGACGACGTCGGCGACCACCTGCAGGTCGTGGCCGAGGGCGACCGGCTGGTCACCCACTACTTTGAATGCCGTCTTGCCGGCTACCGCGGTTGGCGTTGGGCGGTCACCGTCACCCGGGTGCCGCGCAGCCGCACGGTGACCATCTGCGAGACGGTGCTGCTGCCCGGCCCCGACGCGCTGCTCGCGCCCGGCTGGTTGCCCTGGCAGGAGCGGCTCAAGCCGGGCGACCTGGGCCCTGGTGACCTGCTGCCGACCGCGCCGGACGATGAGCGGTTGGCCCCCGCCTACCTGCTCTCGGACGACCCGGCGGTCGAGGAGACGGCCTGGGAGCTGGGCCTCGGTCGGGCCCGGGTGCTCTCCCGGGAGGGCCGCGCCGACGCGGCGCAGCGCTGGTACGACGGCGACCACGGCCCGGCCGCGGCGATCTCCACCGCTGCCCCGGCCGCCGCCCGCTGCGGCACCTGCGGCTTCTACCTGCCGCTGGCCGGCGCGATGCGGCTGGCCTTCGGCGCGTGCGGCAACTTCTACGCTCCCGACGACGGCCGGGTGGTGAGCGCCGACCACGGCTGCGGCGCCCACTCCGAGACGCTGATCGAGGCGGCCGAGACCGCGGTGGAGGAACTGCCCACGGTCTACGACGACAGCGCGGTGGAGGCCATGTCGGTGAGCCGCGCCCCGGGTTCGGTGGAGGCCGCCGAGCCGGCGGAGCCGTCCGGGCACCCCTGACGGTCCGCGCCGGGTGTGCCGGCGCTCCGGCGGGGTCAGCTCGTGCGGCGGCGGCGTCGGTTGGCGTCGTGCCGCATCATCACGGCGAGGCCGGGGAAGCCCCACAGGAAACCGGCCAGGCAGGTCCAGAGCCAGTTCTCGTGATCGTGCTCGGTCAGCCAGCCCCGGAAGAAGATCAACAGGACCAGCCCGGCCACTGCCCACCCGATCAGCCCGGCGACGGCGAACGGCACCATCGGTGGGTCCAGCGGCGCGGGCCGCGGAGGCTGCTCGTTCGGCACCCGGCAAGCGTACGCGATCGACTTCCCCTGCCCGCTGGTGATCTGGGACGATGCGCGCGACAACTGGAAGATCACCTGCGAGGACCTGATGGCAGTAACGCCGCCCGAGAACGGCACACCACCCGACCCCGCTCATCCGCGTAACGGCTTCGACCGGTTCTTTGAAATCTCCGCCCGTGGCTCGACGCTGAGCCGCGAGGTGCGCGGTGGCCTGGCGACCTTCTTCACGATGGCGTACATCGTGGTGCTCAACCCGCTGATCCTCGGCGGGGCCGTCGACGGCGACGGCAAGACCCTCCCGATCCCCGCGCTGGCCGCGGCGACCGCGTTGGTCGCCGGCCTGATGACGATCCTGATGGGTGTGGTGGGCCGGTTCCCGCTGGCGCTCGCCGCCGGTCTGGGCGTCAACGCGCTGGTGGCGTACGAAAT
Source organism: Micromonospora sp. NPDC005161 (assembly GCF_053599855.1). Lineage (NCBI taxonomy): Bacteria > Bacillati > Actinomycetota > Actinomycetes > Micromonosporales > Micromonosporaceae > Micromonospora > Micromonospora sp. NPDC005161. The sequence goes on along the minus strand of NZ_JBSFYQ010000008.1, from coordinate 132,157 downwards.
CGCGCCGGAGATGACCTGGGCCGATGCGATGGGCCTGGTGGTGATCGAAGGTGTGATCATCGCGGTGCTGGTGCTGACCGGTCTGCGGACCGCGGTGTTCCGCTCGGTGCCCACCCAGATGAAGACCGCGATCGGGGTGGGCATCGGCCTCTTCCTGACCATCATCGGTCTGGTGGACGCCGGCTTCGTCCGGCGGATTCCGGACGCCGCCAACACCACCGTCCCGGTGGGCCTGGGCATCGGCGGCAAGCTGGTGAGCTGGCCGATGCTGGTCTTCGTGGTGGGTCTGCTGCTCACCCTGGTGCTGGTGGTCCGCCGGGTGAAGGGCGCGATCCTGATCGGCATCCTCGCCTCGACCGTGCTCGCGGTGATCGTGGAGGCGATCGGCAACATCGGCCCGTCCTTCGTCAACGGTCAGCCCAACCCCAAGGGTTGGTCGCTGAACGTGCCGGAGCTGCCGAAGACGGTGGTGGACCTGCCGGACCTGTCGCTGCTCGGCAAGTTCAACGTGCTCGACTCGTGGGGCCGGGCCGGCTGGCTGGTCGTGCTGATGTTCGTCTTCACGCTGCTGATCACGGACTTCTTCGACACCATGGGAACGATGGTGGCGGTGGGCCAGGAGGGCGGCCTGCTCGACGAGCGGGGCACCCCGCCGAAGGCCAAGGAGATCCTGCTGGTCGACTCGATCGCCGCTGCGGCCGGCGGCGCGGCCAGCACCTCCAGCAACACGTCGTACATCGAGAGCGCCGCCGGTGTCGCGGAGGGCGCCCGGACCGGGGCGGCCAACCTGGTCACCGGCGTGCTCTTCCTGCTGGCGATGTTCCTGGCCCCGCTGGTGGTGGTCGTGCCGTTCGAGGCGGCCTCGACGGCCCTGGTGGTGGTCGGCTTCCTGATGATGACCGCGGTGCGGACGATCGACTGGTCCGACTACGAGATCGCCATCCCGGCGTTCCTCACGATCGTGCTGATGCCGTTCACCTACTCGATCTCCAACGGGATCGGCGCCGGCTTGATCACCTTCGTGGTGGTGAAGCTGGCCAGGGGCAAGGCCCGGGAGATCCACCCGCTGCTGTACGGGGTCGCCGCGCTGTTCGTGCTGTACTTCCTGCGCGGGCCGATCGAGTCCCTGGTGCTCTGACGCACGTCCGGGCGGGGGGATCAGAATCGGATTCCCCCGCCCGGAACAGCCCGAACGTCCTCGTGAGCCTGGTCATATCGGATGTCGTTAGCCAGGCTCATTAGTTAAGCTAACTATCGTGACGGAGCGGACGGTGACGGCGGAACGCGTGCCACCGGCGCAACTGGCTCCCCAGTTGCGTGATGCGATCACCCGACTCAACCGGCGGGTCCGCCAGGCCCGACCGGTCGGCGACCTCACGGTCACCCAGGTCTCCGCGCTCACCAGCCTGCGGCTGGCGGGCGCGCTGACGCCCCGGGAACTGGCCGACGTGGAGCGGGTGCAGCCGCCGACGATGACCAAGATCGTCGGGAAGTTGGAGGACCGCGGCCTTGTGCAGCGGACCCCCCATCCGACCGACGGCCGGCAGGTCATCCTCGCGGCGACCGAAGGAGGGCAGGCCGTGCTCGACCAGTTCGAGCGGGCCCGCGATGAGTGGCTGGCCCACCGGCTGGCCGCGCTCGACGAGGACGAACGGGAGACCCTGCAGAGGGCCGCCCAGATTCTTCAGCAGCTCGCTCGCGCCTGAGCCGCGCCCGCGCCACCGGGCCGTGCCGTCACCTGTCGATGACGCGTACGTCCCGGAGGAGGCGCACCAAGAGTGCGGGCCAAGTTGAGCACGATGTTCCAGTCCCTGCAGGTTCGCAACTACCGGCTATTCGCATCCGGCCAGCTGATCAAGCTGATCGGCGTCTGGATGATGTTCATCGCCCAGGACTGGCTCGTCCTCGAGCTCTCCGACAACTCGGCCACCGCGCTCGGCGTGGTCACCGCGCTGCAGTTCACCCCCGTGCTGCTGCTCACGCTGCTCTCCGGCCGGCTCGCCGACCGGTACGACAAGCGGGTGCTGCTCTTCGCGGCCAACGCCTTCTGGACCGTGCTGGCGCTCGGCATGTCCCTGCTGGTCCTCACCGACCTCGTGCAGCTCTGGCACGTCTTCGCCTTCGCCGCGCTGCTCGGCACGGCCAACGCCGTGGAGACCCCGGTCCGGCAGGCGTTCGTCTCCGAGCTGGTCGGCACGTCGCTGCTGCCCAACGCGCTGTCGCTGAACGCGGCCGTGTTCAACTCCGCCCGGATCGTCGGCCCGGCCGTCGCCGGCCTGGCCATCGCCGCCTTCGACGTGGGGCCGGTCTTCCTCTTCACCGCGCTCAGCTCGATCGCGCCGCTGGTCAACGTGGTGCGGATGCGGACGGCCGAACTGCACCGCGACGCCCTGCTGCCGCGGGACGAGCGGGCGTCCGCCCGGGTGGTCGACGGGCTGCGGTACGTGTGGCGCCGCCCGGACCTGCTGCTGCCGATGGCGGTGATGTCGGTGATCGGCATGTCGCTGTTCAACTTCCAGCTCACCCTGGCCGCGCTGGCCAAGACGGTCTTCCACACCGGTGCCGCCTCGTTCGGCCTTTTCAGCACCGCGCTGGCGGTCGGCGCGCTGGGTGGCGCGCTCAGCGGCACCGGCCGGCGCAGCCGACCGTCGGTCTGGCTGGTGCTCGGTGCCGCGATCGCCTGCGCCAGCTTCGGCACCCTGGTCGGCTTCGCGTCCACCTACTGGCTGGTCGTGACGCTGCTGGTGCCGACCGGCTTCTTCATGGTCTTCTTCGCCCAGGCCGCCAACCAGCGGGTCCAGCTGGGTGTGGACGCGGCCTTCCGGGGGCGGGTGATGGCCCTGTGGGTCCTGGTGTTCCTGGGCACCAACCCGGTCGGCGCGCCGCTGATCGGCTGGATCGCCGAGCACTTCGGCGCTGGCGCCAGCATCTGGATGGGCGGGTTGATCTCGCTGGCCACCGCGTTGATCGCGCTCACCTGGCAGCTGCGCCGCGCCGGCGCCCGGCTGCGATTCCGGGTGCTGCCGATGCCCCGCTTCTACGTCACCTCCACCGACTGCTGAGGTGTGAAGGAAGGGCCCCTTGTTATCGGATTTTGCATAACAAGGGGCCCTTCCTAACCCGGGCCCGGGAGCACGTCGTGTTGAGCGCATGGCGCGGATGCGGCCAATCATGTGGCGGGCCGGCGCGACGGGGCTTAGCGTCGATACGTGGGAGTCGGACGCGCGCTGATGCTGGCCCTGGCGTTCCTCGCCGTGGCCAGCCTTCCGGCGGCGTTCGCCCTGCTCTTCTGCGCCGACGAGATCCTGGATCGGGTGGTCTGCGGCTGGTCGGAGTGGCGTGAGCGCCGACGGGAACGACGCACCATCGCCCGTCTCGACCGCGCCATCGAGGCCGACGCCCTGACTCGGGACATCGACCTCAGCGAGTTCGACCGCACCGACCGGCGGCCCCTGGAACAACTCGCCGCCGACCTGCGGCGCCTCGGCGGCCAGCGGCTCGGCGGCACCGGCCGGCCGATGGTCTGGCACGGCGCGGTGGTCCAGGCGTACGACGACCGGCTCCGACTGGCGTGCCGAGCCCTCGGCATCACCGAACACCTCGCCGAGCTGAGCGGCGTCGACCAGGAGATCGAGCGGGTCCGGGTGGAAGGCGTGCTGCACGCCGCCGGGCTGACCCTGCCGGCGGCCCGAGCCGGGCACCGGCAGCGGCACCGCTGAGCGGTCGACGGTTGCGGCTCTTCGTCGCGGTCTGTCCGCCCGCCGAAGCGGTCACCCATCTCGGCGCGCAGGTCGCCCGGCTGAGGGTCGGGGCGGCAGCGGCCGCCGGCACCAACGTACGGCTCGCCGACCCGGCCCACCTGCACCTAACCCTGGCCTTCCTCGGTGACGTCGAGACGGCCCGGCTGGTCGAGGTGGAGAGCGCGCTCGGGCTGGCTGCCGAGTGGTTCCGGGACGGCCGGGACGCCTCGCCCCGGCTGAGCCTCGGCGGCGGCGGCCGGTTCGGCCGGGGGCGGTTCACCGTGCTCTGGGTGGACTGCCGGGGTGACGTCGAGGCGCTGCACGTGCTGGCGCGACTGATCCGGTCCCGGCTGCGGCACGCCCGGCTGCCGCACGACGACAAGCCGTTCCGCCCGCACCTGACCGTCGCTCGGCCCGGCGACCTGGTGGACGTGGCCGACGTTGACGCCGACCGGGCCGCCCTGGACGACTACCAGGGCCCGCCGTGGGCGGCGACCGAGTTGCTGCTGGTACGCAGCCACCTCGGCCCCCGGCCGCGCTACGACCGCCTCGCCGCCTGGCCGCTCTGACTCAGCCCGCAACCGGCCCTGCCACGGGCACTTGGCGTGCCTCGCGCTGACGGGTGGCGAACCGCCACCCGCCAACGCGAAGCGTCAGGAGGACTCGCGCGCGGCCGGACCGCTGCCGAAGAGCACGTCGTCCCAGCTCGGCAGCCGCTTGCGCGGCTTGCCGTTGGCATCGGTGGACTCGCCGCCGGCAGCCGCCGCGGCGCCCGTCCGGCGGGGCCGCAGCACCGCCAGCGACGGCACGGCCGGCACCTCCTTGGGCGCGTCCGAGTCGTCGTCGAAGGCCGACCCTTGGCCGCCGCCCAGCAGTGCCGCTGCGCCGCCACCGACCGGCCGCTGCCGGGGCGTGTCGGACCCGGCGAGGGCAGCCGGGATACGCGGCTCCAGGCCGCGGCCCGACGAGGCGCCGAGCGGGCGGTCCAGTGAGGCGAGCAGTGCGTCCCGCCCGGCTCGGATCGGGTCCCGGCCGGGACGCGGGTGCTCGGAGGCTGCTGGCAACCCGTGCCCACCGCGACTCGGCTCGCCGCGTGACGGACCGGGCAGGGCGTGCCCGCCCCGCTCCGGCGCTGGCTCCTGGCCGAGGATCGGCGTGGGCCGCTCGGCGCACAGGTACTGCGCCATGTCGTCGTGCGGGGTGACCGCCTGCCGGGTCTTGTCGAGATCCCAGATCGCCTGCGCGGTGGCCTTGCCGGAGGGCCAGGTGGCGATGATCCGCCAGGTGCCGTCGTCGCGGCGGTACGCGTCCCAGGAGATCTTCTCGGTGTCGATGCCGTGCTGGCTCAGTCGGCCGTTGACCACCTCGGCCAGCGGGGTGGGCTTCTCCGCACCCTTGAGCCGGGTGCGGCGGGCGTGCTGGGCGAGCATCGCCCGCTCCTGGAGCACCGGGCCGGCATAGCGCAGGACCCGGTCGACCGGCACACCGGCGATCCGGGCGACGTCCTCGGCGGACTCACCGGAGCGGATGCGGGCCTGAATGTCCCGGGGGGACAGTGAGGGGATCGGGTCGGCGGCGGTCGGCGCCACCGCGAGCGGCGGAGCACCCGGCTCGGCGTGCAGTGCGCCGGCGATCCGCTCGTCGATCGGCAGGGCGAGCAGCCGCCCGACCTCGTCGGCGAGAACCAGGGCATGGCCGTCCTCGGAGAGGGCGACGAAGCGTACTGGGCGCATAGCGTTGCCTCCGTCCCGCTTCGCTGGCCGCACGCCACGAGTCGGCCACCCAGGCGTCTCGGACCACCGTACGCGCATCTGTCTCGGGGTGGGGGAAGCGACACCCCGCATGTCGCGACTGAGCTGCAACGATGATCACGGTCGGTGTCCGCCGAGGTCCCGATGGACACCGACCGTGACGATCGTCAGAGGCGCTCGACCACGTAGTCGATGGACGCGGTCAACGCCTCGACGTCGGCCGGCTCGATGGCCGGGAACAGTGCCACCCGCAGTTGGTTGCGACCGAGCTTGCGGTACGGCTCGGTGTCCACGATGCCGTTGGCGCGCAGTGCCTTGGCGACGGCCGTGGCGTCCACCCCGTCGACGAGGTCGATGGTGGCGACCACGTTGGACCGCAGCGCCGGGTCGCTGACGAACGGGGTGGCCACAGTGGACCGTTCCGCCCAGCCGTACACCGTCGCGGCGCTCTCCGCGGTGCGCTTCGCGGCCCAGGCCAGCCCGCCCTGCGCGTTCATCCAGTCGGTCTGCTCGGCGGCCAGGAAGATGGTGGCCAGCGCCGGGGTGTTGTAGGTCTGCTGCAGCCGCGAGTTGTCGATCGCCGTGACCAGGTCGAGGAAGGCCGGGATGTACCGCCCGGAGGCCTTGATCTCGGCGGCCCGGTCCAGCGCGGCCGGCGACATCAGGGCCAGCCAGAGACCGCCGTCGGAACCGAAGCACTTCTGCGGCGCGAAGTAGTAGACGTCGGTCTCGCCGACGTTGACCTCCAGGCCGCCGGCGCCGGACGTGGCGTCGACCAGCAGGAGCGCGCCCTCGTCCGCCCCCGCCACCCGGCTGATCGGCACGGCCACGCCGGTCGAGGTCTCGTTCTGCGGGGTCGCGTAGACGTCCACGCCGGCCTCGGCGACCAGCGTCGGCGCGCTGCCCGCGTCGGCCTTGCGGATGGTCGGATTGCCCAGGAACGGGGCGTCCTTGACCGACTTGGCGAACTTGGCGCCGAACTCGCCGAAGCTGGCGAACTGCGCCCGGTCCCGGATCAGGCCGAAGGTGGCGACCTCCCAGAACGCGGTGGTGCCGCCGTTGCCGATCACCACCTCGTAGCCCTCGGGCAGCGAGAAGAACTCGGCGATACCGGAGCGCAGCCGGGCCACCTGGTCGCGGACCGTCTTCTGCCGGTGCGAGGTGCCCAGGTAGCTGGTGGCCACCTCGGCGAGGGCGGACACGGCCGCCGGACGGACCTTGGACGGGCCGCAGCCGAAGCGTCCGTCGGCGGGCTTGATCTCGTCGGGAATCCGGATGAGCGGTGCGTCAGCCACGGTCTTGGAGGTCCTTCCGCATGGGCGGGGGCGGGGCCCGGTGCGGACCGGCGGCGGGCGCGTACGCGGGGCGCACGGCGGGCCGGGATCCGTACCGGCGATCCGGCGACACTGCCGGCCCCCATCCTCGCACCCTGGCCGGGCGGTGGATGTCGCGGTCCCGAGGGCCGGCCTGAGTCCTTCGCCACACCCGGCTCCGCCTGCCGGGCGCGGTGTTAGGAAGGGGCCCCTCCTATACACGAGGCGTTAAGAAGGGGCCCTTCCTTACCGCTCAGACGCCGTGGGGGATGGCGCCCCAGCCTTCGACGTCGCTGGGCTTGCGGCTTTCCGGGCCGACGTAGCGGGCGGACGGGCGGACGAGCCGCTGCAGGCGCTTCTGCTCCAGGATGTGCGCGCTCCAGCCGCCCATCCGGGCGCAGGTGAACATCGAGGTGAACATGTGCGCCGGCACCTCGGCGAAGTCCAGCACCACGGCCGACCAGAACTCGACGTTGGTCGCCAGTACCCGGTCCGGGCGTCGGGCCTGCAGCTCGGCCAGCGCCGCCTTCTCCAGCGCCTCGGCGATCTCGAAGCGCGGCGCGCCCAGCTCCTTGGCGGTACGCCGGAGCACTCGGGCGCGGGGGTCCTCCGCGCGGTAGACCCGGTGGCCGAAGCCCATCAGCCGCTCGCCGCGGTCCAGCACGCCCTTGACGTAGCCCTCGGCGTCCCCGCTGCGCTCCACCGCCTCCAGCATGCTGAGCACCCGGGACGGGGCGCCGCCGTGCAGCGGGCCGGAGAGGGCGCCGATGCCGGAGGAGATGCAGGCCGCCGCGTCGGCCCCGGTGGAGGCGACGATGCGGGCGGTGAAGGTGGAGGCGTTCAGGCCGTGCTCGGCAGCCGAGATGAAGTACGCGTCGACGGCCTTGACGTGCCGCGGGTCGGGCTCGCCCCGCCAGCGCTTCATGAACCGCTCGACGATGGTCTGCGCCTTGTCGATCTCCTTCTGTGGCACCGCCGGCAGGCCGAGGCCCCGGGCGGACTGTGCGACGAAGGAGAGCGCGGTCACCGAGACCCGGGCGAGGTCCTCGCGGGCCTGCTCGTCGGAGATGTCCAGCAGTTGGCTCAGCCCCCAGTACGGGGCCAGCATGGCGACTGCGGACTGCACGTCCACCCGGATGTCGCCGGAGTGCACCGGCACCGGGAACGGCTCCGCCGGCGGCAGGCCCGGCCCGAACCGGCCGTCGACCAGCAGCGCCCACACGTTGCCGAACGAGACCTGGCCGATCAGATCCTCGATGTCGACCCCGCGATAGCGCAGCGCGCCACCCTCACGGTCAGGTTCAGCGATCTCGGTCTCGAAGGCGACGACGCCCTCCAGCCCGGGTTTGAAATCGGCCATGTCGCTCTCCTGGATCTGGTCGGTGCGCCCGGTGAGCTCATCCGGCCCGGTCGGCCGAGCGCCTCAGGCGACCCTCAGGGATGTGTTCGGAACATCTTGCCTGCTGAGTAACCGGATACGCGACCCGCTGCGACTGTGCTGCACACGACATCCCCGGACGCGCATTCTCCGCGCCGCTCGGCAAGACTGGGCGCTGCGGTCTGGCCAGCGCGGGAGGGCGCCGGCGGGGCCGCCGAGAAGGAGTGGGAACGTGACGGGCGACACACCCGCCCCGGCCGCGATGCGTAACGAGTACGCCGCGGACCTGGGCCTGACCGAGGCTGACCTGGCCGCCGACTGGCACACGCAGTTCGACCGCTGGTTCGCCGACGCGGTGGCCTTCGGGCTACCCGAACCCAACGCGATGGTGGTGGGCACCGCCGACGCCGCCGGCCGGCCGAGCGGGCGGACGGTGCTGCTCAAGGGGTACGACCCGGACGGCTTCGTCTTCTTCACCAACCACCTCTCGCGCAAGGGCGTCGAGGCGTCCGCCAATCCGCACGCCAGCCTGGTCTTCCCGTGGTTCCCGATGCAGCGTCAGGTGGTGGTCACCGGGCGCGTCGCCCCGGTCGACCGTTCGGTGGCCGAGGCGTACTTCGCCAGCCGCCCGCGCGGCTCCCAACTGGGCGCCTGGGCCAGCCCGCAGTCGCAGGTGGTGCCGGACCGGGCGGCGCTGGAGGAGAGCTACCGGGCGGCTGCCGAGCGGTTCGACGGCGAGCCGGTGATCCCGACCCCGCTGCACTGGGGTGGACTGCGGGTCCGACCCGACACGGTGGAGTTCTGGCAGGGCCGGGCCGGTCGGTTGCACGACCGGCTGCGCTTCCGCCTGCTCGACGAGGGCGGCTGGACCGTCGAGCGGTTGGCACCGTGACCGGTGTGCAGGAGGCCCGGCCGCGCGGAGCGCGCCGCTGGGCGATCGATCTGCGTCCGCTTCGCGTGCCGGCGTACCGCAGGGTGTGGTTCGGCAACAGCGTGGCGATGTTCGGCTTCCAGTTCACCGCGGTGGCCGTGCCGGTGGAGATGTTCGGGCTGACCAAGGGATCGTTCTGGGTCGGCCTGCTCGGCGTGGCGGGTTTCCTGCCGCTGCTGGTGTTCGGCCTGTGGGGCGGTGCGGTCGCCGACGCCCGGGACCGGCGTCGGGTGCTGCTCGGCGGCGGCGTGCTGCTCTGGGCATCGACGGTGGCGCTGCTGGCGCACGCCCTGCTCGGGCTGGGTAGCCCGCTGCTCCTGCTGCTGCTCGTGGCGTTGCAGTCGACCGCCTTCGCGATCACCTCACCGACCCGGAGCGCGATCCTGCCCCGGCTGGTCCCGGACGAGCTGGTGCCGGCCGCGAGCACGTTGAACTTCACCACCTTCACCGCCACCTCGGTCTTCGGACCACTGGCCGCCGGGCTGATCTTCGCCATCTGGCGGACCGATGTGGGACTGCCGATCGCGTACGCGGTGGACGCGGTGCTGTTCGGCGCCTCGTTCTGGGCGACGTGGCGGTTGCCGGCGATGCCGCCCGAACCGGACCCGGCGGCCGAGAACGGTCCGCGTCGGGCCGGCCTGAGCAGCGTCATCGACGGGTTCCGGTACCTGGCCACCACGCCGGTGCTGCTGCTCTCGTTCGGGGTGGACCTGATCGCGATGATCCTGGCCATGCCCCGGGCGCTCTTCCCGGAGATCGCCACCGAGCGGTTCGGCAATCCCGCCGCGGTCGGCTGGCTCTACAGCGCCATCGCGATCGGCTCGATGATCGGCGGGCTCACCTCCGGCTGGATCGGCCGGCTTCGCCGGCAGGGGCTCGGGCTGGTGCTGGCGGTGGTCGGCTGGGGGGTGGCGATCGCGGCGGCCGGCCTGGCCCGTCAGCTCTGGCTGATGATCGCCCTGCTGGCCGTGGCCGGTGCCGCTGACCTGGTCAGCTCGGTGCTGCGCCAGTCGATGCTGTTGATCTACGCGCCGGATCGGATGCGCGGCCGGTTGCAGGGGGTGAACACGGTCGTGGTGGCCGGCGGTCCGCGCCTGGGCGACCTGCGGGCCGGCACGATGGCCGCCGGGTTCGGCGTCGGGGTGGCCTGGGTGGCCGGCGGGCTCGCCTCGGCGGTGCTCGTGGTGGCGCTGGCGGCCGCCTTCCCGGCGCTGCTGCGCTACCGGGCGGCGGCGTCGAGCGGGGACCGGACGTGACCGGTTAGGGTCGCCGGCATGGACAGCCCCGACCAGCGCCCCTTCTCCGGCGCCCAGTGGACCATCTCCGCCGCCGGCCACGAGGCCGTCATCGTGGAGGTGGGCGGCGGGCTGCGGACGTACCGGCACGACGGGGTCGAGCTGGTCGACGGGTACCAGGCCGACGAGGTCTGCCCCGGCTGCGCCGGGCAGGTGCTGGCGCCCTGGCCGAACCGGATCCGCGACGGCCGCTACTCCTTCGGGGACCGGACGCACCAGCTCCCGCTGACCGAGCCGGAGCGGCACGTGGCGATCCACGGGCTGGTCAACTGGGTGCCGTGGCGGCTGCTGGAGCAGTCGGCGGACGCGGTGACGGTCGGCTACGACCTGCCGCCGCAGCCCGGTTACCCGTGGCCGCTGCGGCTGCGCAGCCGGTGGAGCGTCGGCCGGGGCGGGCTGCGCGCCGAGCACGAGGTGACCAACACAGGCGCTGCGCTGGCGCCGTTCGGCTTCTCCGTGCACCCGTACCTGCAACTGCCGGGCGTCGCGGTGGACGACCTGGTCATGCGGCTGCCGACGCGTACCCGGCTGCTGGTGGACGGGCGGCTGCTGCCGGTCGGCGCGACCCCGGTGGCGGGTACCGAGTACGACTGGACCAGCCCCCGCCGGATCGGCCGTGCCCAGCTGGACCTCTGCTTCGGTCAGGTGATCGCCGACGCCGACGGCGGCTCGTCGGTGAGCCTGGCCGCGCCGGACGGCTCGTCCGGGGTGAGCATCTGGGCGGACCAGGAGTTCGGCTGGTGGCAGGTGTTCACCGGGGACGCGCTCACGGGCGAACGGCATCGTCGTTCGGTGGCGATCGAGCCGATGACCTGCCCTCCGGACGCGTTCCGCTCGGGCAAGGATGTGCTCACGCTCAAGCCCGGCGCGACCTGGCGGGGCGCCTGGGGCATCCGCCCCGGGGCTTGAGCCGGGCCGGCGGGGAGAACGGGATGGAGTTCGCCGAGGTCGTCCGGCGTCGGCGCATGGTGCGCAACTACGACCCGGACCGCCCGGTCCCGCCCGACGTGGTGGACCGGCTGCTCGACCACGCGGTGCGCGCCCCGTCGGCCGGGTTCGCGCAGGGCTGGGGTTTCCTGGTGCTGGAGGAGGCGGCCGACCGGGAGCGGTTCTGGGCGGCCACCACGCCGGACGGTGGTGGGCGGGAGCGGTGGCTGGCCGGGATGCGCCGGGCGCCGCTGATCGTGGTGCCGCACGCCAACGAGTCGGCCTACCTCCAGCGGTACGCGGAGCCGGACAAGGGCTGGACGGACGGGTCCACCGACCGCTGGCCGGTGCCCTACTGGTACGTGGACACCGGGTTCGCCGCGCTGCTGATGTTGCTCACCGCGGTGGACGAGGGCTTGGGCGCGTGTTTCTTCGGCATCCCGCCGCAGCGGCTGGCCGCTTACCGGGACGCGTTCGGCGTGCCGACGGACCATCGACCCGTCGGAGCCATCACAATCGGTTACCGCGCACCCGACCATAGGTCACCGTCGCTGCGCCGAGGTCGCCGTCCTGTGGACGAGGTGGTGCGGCGCGGCCGGTGGAGTTGAGTGCGGCGTCCCGTTCGTCCGGTTGGGGATCGGACGAGCGGTAGCGAAACTGACATCAGGGAGCAGAACGTGGTGTGCGCTGGGCGGCTAGGCTGGCACGCGTCATCGGTACCGCGCCACGCGGTGCCCGCCGCGACCCGGCTCGGCGCCGCCGGTCGGCTCGGCCACGGGGAGGGGAGCGTGCCGTCGTGATCTTCAGAGCGGTCCGGGACGGGCGTCCCTATCCAGAGCACAACCTGACGCTCAAGCAGTGGGCGGAGATCCCGCCGCGACCGCTGCGCCTGGACCAGTTGATCACCACCAAGCGTGAGCTGGCGCTCGACAAGCTCCTCGCCGAGGATTCCACCTTCTATGGGGACCTCTTCCCCCACGTGGTGCAGTGGAATGGCGGGCTCTACCTGGAGGACGGCCTGCACCGGGCCCTGCGCGCCGCCCTGCAGCAGCGCAACCAGATCCACGCCCGGGTGCTGGTGCTCTCCGAGCCGATCGAATGACGCGTCCGCGCCCATCGGCCTGAGTCTTCGTTAAGGTGGCGTCCATGACCGCTCCACTGGACCTGCTCGACCTGGACCCGTCGCTCACCGAGGAGGAGCGGCAGATCCGCGACGTCGTACGTCAGCTCATCGACGATCGGGTGCGCCCGCACGTCGCCGACTGGTACGAGGAGGGCCGGGTGCCGGCCCGCGAGCTGGCCCGGGAGTTCGGCAAGCTCGGGCTGCTCGGCATGCACCTGACCGGGTACGGCTGCGCCGGCGCCTCCGCGGTCGCGTACGGGCTGGCCTGCCAGGAGCTGGAGGCCGGCGACTCGGGCGTCCGTTCCCTGGTCTCCGTGCAGGGCTCCCTGGCCATGTACGCCATCTGGCGCTACGGCAGCGAGGAGCAGAAGCAGCGCTGGCTGCCGTCGATGGCGACCGGCGAGGCGATCGGCTGCTTCGGCCTGACCGAGCCGGACCACGGCTCGGACCCGGCGTCGATGGCCACCCGGGCCCGCCGCGACGGCGACGACTGGGTGCTCACCGGCGGCAAGATGTGGATCACCAACGCGCCGATCGCCGACGTCGCGGTGATCTGGGCGCGCACCGACGAGGGCGTCCGGGGTTTCGCCGTACCCATGGACACGCCCGGTGTCACGGCCCGCGAGATCCGCCGCAAGATGTCGCTGCGCGCGTCGGTTACCGGCGAGATCGTGCTGGACGACGTCCGGCTCCCGGCGGACGCCCAACTGCCCGAGGCGGTCGGGCTCAAGGCCCCACTGAGCTGCCTCACCGAAGCCCGGTACGGCATCGTCTGGGGCTCGGTCGGCGCCGCCCGGGACTGCCTGGAGACGGCCTTGGCGTACGCCACCACCCGTACCCAGTTCGGTCGTCCGCTGGCCGGTTTCCAGCTCACCCAGGCGAAGCTCGCCGACATGGCCGTCGAGCTGGTGAAGGGGCAACTGCTCGCGCTGCACCTGGGCCGGCTCGCCGACGCCGGCCGGCTGCGGCCCGAGCAGGTCAGCGTGGGCAAGCTGAACAACGTGCGGGAGGCCCTGGCCATCGCCCGGCAGTGCCGCACCATCCTCGGCGCCAACGGCGTCTCCGGCGAATACCCGGTGATGCGGCACGCGAACAACCTGGAGAGCGTGCTGACGTACGAGGGCACCTCGGAGATCCACCAGCTCGTCATCGGACAGCGGCTCACCGGGGTCTCGGCCTTCGCCTGACCTGCCCGTTTACGCTTTCCGGTCGCTCGACGCGCGGGTGTCGTACGGGGGCCGTACCGTCAATGGCAGACGACGTGTCTGACGAGGACGGTGAGCGTGATGGCCCGCGACGCTGGCATCAACGAGCCTACGAGGGAGTTCCCCGGATACCCCACGGGCGACGATCTCCGGCAACGGTCGGACACCCCGACGGAACCCGTGCCGGGCGGCCCGGCCGGCCCGGGCGACTCCGGTGGCCCCGGCGGCACCAGTGGGCCGACGAGCGGCGGTGCCGGTGGTCCGGTCCGCGGTCTGCTCGTGCTTCTCGGGGCCGCCGCGCTGGCCGTGGTGGTGCTGCTCGGCGTGCAGGCGACCGGGCTCCTGCCGGAGTTCCGCAACCCGTTCGCCAAGGAGCAGACCGACCGCAGCCAGCCGCCGCTGCTGAAGTCGATCCGGGACCTCAGCCGATACGTGGCCGCCGAGGGCAACTTCCAGGTCGTGGTCGACACCCAGAACGACCGGCGCAACGTACCGGACTTCCTGCTCAACGAGCGCACCCTGTTCGTTGGGGCGGGCAGCGTCGAGGCGTACGTCGACTTCGGCAAGATCGGGGAGGGCGCTGTCGTCGAGTCCGCCGACGGCACCTCGGTCGAGATCAAGCTGCCCGCGCCGCAGCTCGGCGAGACCAACCTCGACCTGGAAAAGAGCTACGTGTTCGCCGAGCAGCGCGGTCTGATCAACCGGCTCGGCGACCTGGTCGGCAACGACCCCAACCGGCAGCAGCAGGTCTACCAGCTCGCCGAGGAACGGATCACCGCCGCCGCCCGGGACAGCGGGCTCTCCGCCCGAGCCGAGGAGAACACCCGCAAGATGCTGGAGGGGCTGCTCCGCTCCCTTGGCTACCAGCAGGTCACGGTCACCTACACCGCTCCCTGACCGCTGGACCTCGCACGTCGAAGCGCCCGCCCCGACGACCGTCAGGGCGGGCGCTTCCGTCATCGAACTCTCCGCGCCCCGCGCCGTGCCTCGCGCTCCGTCCCGGCGCAAGATCCACGCAACTTCAGGGATGTTGGTGTTTCCGGCCGTCGTGAGGCAGCAACTTCCCAGAAGTTGCTGCCTCAGCCCGGGGCGGGCCGGGGGCGGGGGCGGTTTCGGTCGGGGTGGGATGCGGGTGAGGGTCAGTGCCGGGTGGAGGCGAGGTAGCGGTCCTCGTTCGGCATGAGGATCCAGAGGATCAGGTACACGATCACCTGGGTGCCGGGCAGCAGCAGCGACAGCAGGAACAGCAGCCGGACCATCCCGGCGGACATGCCGAACCGCTGACCGAGGCCGGCGCAGACACCGGCGATCATGCGCCCCTGGCGGGGCCGAACCAGTTTGCGACTCATCGTCGTACTCCCACTCTGCGGCGGTACGCCGCGTCTGCAATCCACGGTAGAAAGGGACGGCCAGTTCACCCTCGGTCCCGAGGAGGATCGGCAACCCGTGGACCCGTAGGTACTTACCCGTGCGGCTCCGCTCCGACGCCTCCGGTGCCGCACCCCGTCCCGCCCAATCGGAGGCCCGCGCCGGCGTCGGCGCCACGCGGGGATTCCGCGTCATGCCGACGTTCCGCGACGCGCACTCCCCGAGGAGATCGTGCTCGATCCTGGATGTAGTGCTCTCGGGCATGAGCGGAAGCCGCTACATCCTGGATCGTGCGCGATCTTGCGGCGGGACGTCGCCGGGACGGGGCGGGGAGGTGGCGGTGAGACGGCGGGTGAGTGGCGGTCCGGCGATCACGTCGCGGTGGCCGGGTGGGCCGTGAACTGGGCGGGTAGGCTCGCTGGTTGGGCACCCACACCCCGGGTGGCCGGCGGCCACCCGACCGGGCGGCCACGAGCGGGGCCGCCAGACCGGTGGCCACGACCGGGCCGGATCCCGCACCACGGGACGACGGCGAGGAAGCGCAGCGCAGCCATGATCAGTGTTTTCGACCTCTTCAGCGTCGGCATCGGGCCGTCCAGCTCCCACACGGTGGGGCCGATGCGGGCCGCCCGCACCTTCGTGGCCGGGCTCAAGGCCGACGGGCTGCTCACCGACACCGCACGGGTGCAGGCCGAACTGTTCGGCTCGCTGGGCGCCACCGGGCACGGCCACGGCAGCGACCGGGCGGTGCTGCTCGGGCTGGCCGGCGAGGCACCGGAGACGGTCGACACGGACACCGTCGGCCCCCGGGTCGAGCGGATCCGGGCGGAGCGGCGGATCAGCCTGCTGGACGCGCACGAGATCGACTTCGACCCGGACCGGGACCTGACGCTGCACCGCCGCCGGTCGCTGCCGTACCACCCGAACGGGATGACCTTCGTGGCGTACGACGGGACCGGCGCCGAGGTGCGCAGCCGCACCTACTACTCGGTCGGTGGCGGCTTCGTGGTGGACGAGGCGGCGGCCGGCGCGGACCGGATCAAGCCGGACAGCACCCGGGTGCGGTACCCCTTCCTGACCGGGGCGCAGCTGCTGGAGGTGACCACCGCCACCGGCCTCTCGATCAGTGAGGTGATGCTGGCCAACGAGCGTTCCTGGCGCAGCGAGGCGGAGATCCGGGCCGACCTGCTGGAGATCTGGCGGGTGATGCGGGAGTGCGTGGAGCGTGGCTGCGAGCGGGACGGCGTACTCCCTGGTGGGTTGAAGGTCCGGCGGCGCGCGGCGGAGCTGCGGCGCAGCCTGGAGGCGGACACCGCGACCACCGATCCGCTGCGCGCGATGGACTGGGTGACGCTGTTCGCCCTGGCGGTGAACGAGGAGAACGCCGCCGGCGGCCGGGTGGTCACCGCGCCGACCAACGGCGCGGCGGGGATCATCCCGGCGGTGCTGCACTACTACACCCGGTTCGTGCCGGGTGCCTCCGACGACGGCGTGGTGCGGTTCCTGCTGGCGGCCGGCGCGATCGGCGTGCTGTTCAAGGAGAACGCCTCGATCTCCGGCGCCGAGGTCGGCTGCCAGGGCGAGGTGGGCTCGGCCTGCTCGATGGCCGCGGCGGGCCTCGCCGAGGCGCTCGGCGGCACCCCGCAGCAGGTGGAGAACGCCGCCGAGATCGGGATGGAGCACAACCTCGGGCTCACCTGCGACCCGGTGGGTGGCCTGGTGCAGATCCCCTGCATCGAGCGGAACGCGGTGGCTAGCATCAAGGCGATCACGGCCGCCCGGCTGGCGCTGCGCGGCGACGGTGTGCACGCGGTGTCCCTGGACAAGGTCATCAAGACGATGCGGGAGACGGGCGCCGACATGAAGGTCAAGTACAAGGAGACGGCGCGGGGCGGCCTGGCCGTCAACGTGATCGAGTGCTGATCTGGCCGACTCGGGGCATTCGTTCACCGACTGCTAACCTGTCGTCCGTTTCAGGAGGCGGGAGGCAGCGGTGACCTCTGGCGTCGCGGCGTTGTGGTCGCACCGCAACTCGCTGCGCATCCTGGTCAGACGGGACCTGGCGGTCAAGTACCAGCAGTCGGTGCTGGGCTATCTCTGGTCGTTGATCGAGCCGCTCGGCATGGGCGCCATCTACTGGTTCGTCTTCGGCGTGCTCTACTCGCGGGACACCGGGCGGCACCTCGGTGAGGCGGCCGGATCGTATCCGCTGTTCCTGATCACGGGGATCTTCGCCTGGATGTGGACCAGTTCGGCGCTGAGCGAGGCCACCAACGCGCTGACCGGTCAGTCCCGGCTGATCACCACGATGAACGTGCCGCGCCAGGTCTTCCCGATCGGCCGGGTCACCGGCCGGTTCGCTGAGTACTTGGCCGGTCTGCCGATCCTGATGGCCATCGCGGTGATCTACGGGGCGCACGGCCGGATCCATCCCGGCTGGTCGCTGCTCTCCCTGCCGCTCGCGGTGGCCGTCCAAGCCGTCCTGCTGATCGGGCTGGCCCTGCTGCTGTCCGCGTGGAACGTGCTGATGCGTGACGTGGAGCGGTTCATGCGGCTGATCATCCGGGTGCTCTTCTACGCCACTCCGATCATCTATCCGCTGAGTCTGGTGCGGGAATCCGGCCTGCCGGGCTGGCTGAAGGTGGCGTACGAGCTGAACCCGCTGGTCGGGATCTTCCAGCTGCACCACGCGATCTGGTACCCGGATGAGTTCCCGGACGCTCGGCTGCTCACCACCACGGTCGTCGGCAGCCTGCTGGTGCTGGCCGCCGGCTGGTGGTCGTTCCGCCGGTTGGAACCCGCAGTGCTCAAGGAACTCTGACATGGCCGCGCCGATCATCGAGGCCGACGGCCTGGGCATCCGGTTCGTCCGCAACCGCCGCCGGCAACTGCGGCTGCGGGAGTTGTTCATCCACCGGGGCGGTCGGGGTGCCCTGCCCGGCCAGTTCTGGCCGCTGCGCGACGTGTCGTTCACCGTCGAGCCGGGCGAGACGGTCGGGGTGATCGGCCGCAACGGCACCGGCAAGAGCACCCTGCTGCGGTTGATCGCCGGGGTGCTCATTCCGGACGAGGGCAGCATCCGGGTGCACGGCGCGGTGGCGCCACTGCTGGAGCTCTCCGCCGGTTTCTCCAACGACCTGACCGGGCGGGAGAACCTGCACCTGGTCGGTGGGCTGCACGGGCTGTCGACGGGCTATCTGAAGCGGCACTTCGACGAGATCGTCGAGTTCGCCGGTGAGCAGGTGGAACGGGCCATCGACACGTCGGTGCGGCACTACTCGTCGGGGATGAAGGTGCGGCTCGGCTTCGCGATCATCTCGCATCTGCCGCACCCGATCCTGCTGATGGACGAGGTGACCGCGGTCGGTGACGCGGAGTTCCGCAAGAAGTGTTACGCGACGATTGATCGTCTGCTCGGGGAGGGGCGCACGCTGGTGCTGGTGTCACACAACGAAAAGGACCTGACCCGGTTCTGCCGTCGGGGGTTGTACCTCGACGCGGGCCGGTTGATGCTCGACGGCACCATCGCCGAGGCGCTCGACGCGTACCACGCCGCGGTCCCGCGGTGACGCTCGCGATCGTGCTCGCCGCCGGGACGTCCGCGGCGGGCCTGACCACCGCGACCGGCGAGCCGCTGGCCGACCGGCTCGCCGCCCAGCTGCGGCAGGCCGGGGCGGACGAGGTGCGCTTCGCCGCCGGGTTGGACGAACTGGCCGCCCTGGCCGACCACGCCACCGGCCCGCTGCTGATCACCGGCACCGACCTGGTCGCGCACACCGCCGTGCTGAGACACCTGGCCACCAGCCCGGTGGGGCCGACGGTGGCACTGGTGCTCACCGACCCGGCGGTGCCCGGGCGGACGGCCGTGCGCGAGGAACGTGGCCAGGTGGTCGACGCCGGCGCGGTGGACGCCCTGGACGGCGAGGCCACCGGCGTGTTCGGCGGCGCGCTGCGGGTCGGCGTGGCTGACCTGTCGACCCTGGCCGCCGCCGCCCGGGCCGCCGCGATCGGCGTGCTGCCGGTCGCCACCCCCCTCGGTCCGCCCGGGGAGGTTTCCGCGTTCCGGCCCACCGAGGGCGCCGGGCCGGCCGGGCGTCTCGCGCCGGTCCCGGCCGGCGGCCCTGGGTCCGCCGTGGACCGGCTCGTCGCGGGTCTCGCCGCGCTCGGCACCCTGATCTTCGCCCAGCGGGTACGTCTGCTCGTCGCACACCGGGTCGACGACGCGGCTGGGCTGGTCGCCGCCGAGGCGGCGGTGACCGCGGTCGACGAGGACCGGGCCGAGTTGCGGCTGGCGGTGAAGGAGAAGGACGACTTCTTCTCGACCTACTTCGTCAGCACCTGGTCGCCGTACGTGGTGCGGGTGGCGGCCCGGCTCCGGCTCACCCCGACCGGGGTGACGGTGATCTCGGTGCTCTTCGCGCTGGCCGCCGCGGTGCTGTTCGGGGTCGGCGGGCGGCCCGCGCTGGTCAGCGGCGCGGTGCTGCTCTACCTCGGGTTCGTGCTGGACTGCGTGGACGGCCAGTTGGCCCGCTACACCCGGCACTTCAGCGCCTGGGGTGGCTGGCTGGACACGATGGCCGACCGCGCCAAGGAGTACCTGGTCTACGCCGGGCTGGGTTTCGGGGTGAGCCACGCCGGGCTGGGCAACGGCTGGGCGCTGGCGATCGCCGCGATGACGTTGCAGACCGTCCGGCACATGACCGACACCTGGTACGGCGTGCTGCACGACGAGGCGGCGCGTCGGCCCCGGGCGGCGACGGGTGCCAGTGGCGGCATCGGTGACCGGTTGAACGCCGCGTCGACCCGGGTGCAGGCGGACACCGGCTCGCTGTCGTACTGGCTGAAGCGGACCGTGGTCTTTCCGATCGGCGAGCGGTGGGCGCTGATCGCGCTGACCGTGGCGCTGTTCAATCCGCTGGTCAGTCTGATCGCGGTACTGGTGTGGGGTGTGCTGGCGTTCGCGTACACCGGGGCGCTGCGTACGCTGCGGGCCCGCTGGATGTGGGTGCCGGTGCTGGACACGGTCGATGCCACGCTGCACCGCGACGACGGCCCGCTGGCCCGCCGGCTGCCGGTGGTCCGCCCGATGGGGCCGCTCACCCTGGCGGTGATCGCCGCGCTGGGTTCGGCGGCGTTGCTGGTCGCGGCGTTGCTGGGCGACGTGCCCGACGGGCTGCGCTGGGCGGTGCCGGTGGCGTTGCTGGTGCTGCTGGTCGGTGGCCTGGGCGCCGGGGCCGCGCACAACGGTCCGCTGGACTGGCTGGTGCCCGCCGCGTTGCGGGCCGCCGAGTACCTGTTCGCGATCGCGGTCGGGGTGGTCGGCGGCGCGCCGGGGTGGCTGATCTTCGGCTACGTCTTCGTGCTCACCGTGCACCACTACGACCTGACCGCCCGGCTGGAGAAGCGGCAGGCGGCGCCCCCGTTGCACCCGGCCACGCTGGGCTGGGAGGGACGTTCGGTGCTGCTGGCCCTCGCGGCGATTGCCGGAATCGTGAGTATCGGCATGGCTACACTCGGTACATACCTTCTCGTGGTTTTCGTGGCGAGCGTCGTCCTGGCCTGGTTCGTCCGGCCGGCCCGTAGCGCGCGGGCGTCGGCCGCGCCGGCGGGCGCGGGAGGTGGCGCGCCGCGCTGACGGAGGGACGGCCGGATGACCCTGATCAGTTTCGTGGTGCCGGCCTTCCGCGTGCAGGGATACCTGCGCGAGTGCCTGGACTCGATCCTCGGCCAGCCGGAGACCGACCTCGAGGTGATCGCGGTCGACGACTGCTCCCCGGATTCCAGCGGCGAGATCATCGACGAGTACGCCGCCCGCGACCAGCGGGTCCGGTCGATCCGGCTGCCGGAGAACGTCGGCCTCGGTCCGGCCCGCAACGTCGGGCTGGACCGGGCCGTCGGGGAGTACGTCTGGTTCCTCGACGGCGACGACTGGCTGGCGCCGGAGTGCCTGCCGGAGGTCGCCGAGCGGTTACGTGCCACCCGGCCGGACGTGCTGCTGGTCGACCATGTCCGGACGCACTGGAACGACACCGCCACGCGCAGCGCGATGGCGGAGGTGTTCCCGGAGTCGCCCGGCGCGGCCACCTTCCGACTGCGGGACCGGCCGGAGGCGATGCGGCTGCTGCACACCGCGTGGAACCGGCTGGTACGCCGGGAGTTCCTCGTCGATCTGGGGCTGCGCTTCGCGCCCGGCTGGTACGAGGATGTCTCGTTCAGCTACCCGGTGCTGATGGCGGCTCAGCGGATCGGCGTACTCGATCGGGTCTGCGTCAACTACCGGCAGCGCCGGGCGGGCGCGATCACCCGGACCCGGGGTGACCGGCACTTCGAGGTGTTCCCGCAGTGGCACCGGGTCTTCCACCTCATGGACACCTGGGGGCCGGCGGCGGACGCCCTGCGGCCGGCGGTCTTCGAGCGGATGATCTGGCACTACCTGACCGTGCTCGGCAACGGCCAGCGGATCGCCCCGGAGCTGCGGCCCGCCTTCTTCGCGCAGATCACCGCCGACTACGCGCGCTGGCTGCCGGACGGCGGGTACCCGGCGCCGGACGGGGTGGAAGGGATCAAGCACCGGCTGGTCGCCACCGGCCGCTGGCGGACGTTCAGCGCGTTGCGGGCGGCGAGCCGGGCCCGCGACACCGCCCGCCGGCGGGCTCGCACCACCCGGCGTCGGGTCGGGCCGGCCGCCCGGCGCGGCGCCCGACTGACCCGCGACGGCCTGCTGCGCGAGTACTACCGCGCCGAGCTGCGGCGGCCGGTGGATCCGACGCTCGCGGTGTACGCCGCCTACTGGTACCGGGGGTACGCCTGCAACCCGGCGGCGATCTACGAGGTGGCCCGCCGGCTGGCCCCCGGTGTACGCGGGGTGTGGATCGTGCGCCGGGACCGGGTGGACACCGTGCCGGCCGGGGCGGAGTACGTGGTCGCCGGCACCCCGGCCTACTACCGGGCGCTGGCCCGGGCCCGGTGGCTGGTCAACAACGTCAACTTCCCGGACTTCGTCCGCAAGCGGCCGGAGCAGGTGCACGTGCAGACCCACCACGGCACGCCCGTCAAGGTGATGGGGCTGGACCAGCAGCGCTACCCGATCGGTGCCGGCCGGATGGACTTCGCCGGGCTGCTGCGCCGGGTGGACCGCTGGGACTACAGCGTCAGCGCGAACAGCTTCTCCACCCAGATGTGGGACCGCGCGTACCCGGCCACGTACACCACTCTGGAGGTGGGCTACCCGCGTAACGACCGACTGGTCAACGCCGGCCCCGACGAGGTACGCCGGCTGCGCGCGGAGTTCGGTCTCGGCCCCGACGAGCAGGTGGTGCTGTACGCCCCGACGCACCGCGAGCACCTGCCCGGCTACCGGCCGCCGTTCGACCCGGACCGGTTCGTCGAGGCGCTGGGTGACTCCGGTCGGCTGCTGATGCGCAGCCACTACTTCCACGACCGGGATCGCAGCCCCCGCCGCGCGGTGGACCGGGAACGGGTCCGCGACGTCAGCGGCCACCAGCGGGTGGAGGACCTCTACCTGGTGGCCGACGTGCTGGTCAGCGACTACTCCTCGGCGATGTTCGACTATGCCGTGCTGGATCGGCCGATCGTGCTCTACGCCCCGGACTGGGAGGCGTACCGGCTGGCCCGGGGCGTCTACTTCGACGTCACGGCGGAGCCGCCGGGCGCGATGGCCACCACGTTCGCCGACCTGCTCGACCTGTTCCGCACCGACGCGGTGCGCTCGGACGCGGCGACCAAGGCCCGCGCCCATTTCCGGGGCCGGTTCTGCGGGCTGGACGACGGGCGCGCGGCGGAGCGGGTGGTGCGCCGGGTGTTCCTGGGTGAGCCGGACGAGAGGGCCTCGCGCTGCTGATCGCACCGGCCCGGTGTCGCTTAATGGCAGCGTCATCAGTCGAACATGAGACGTTCACCCGATGTGCTGATTCAATGATCCTGGTCACAGTCTTCTGGAGTTCGGTCGACGAGCTGGGGGAGGGGACGGTGACCACCGTCGCGCTCAAGGATGTCACCAAGATCTTCAAGGACGGCACGCTGGCCGTCGACAGCATCAATCTGGACGTGAACGACGGCGAGTTCATGGTGTTGCTCGGCCCGTCCGGCTGCGGCAAGTCCACGGTGCTGCGGATGATCGCCGGGTTGGAGGACCCGACCCAGGGTGCGGTGCTGCTCGACGGGGAGCTCGCGAACGACCTGCCGCCGCGGGACCGGAAGATCGCCATGGTCTTCCAGGACTTCGCCCTCTATCCGCACATGACGGTGGGTGACAACATCGCCTTCCCGCTGCGCCTGGCCGGGATGGAGCCGACCCCGCGGGGTGAGCGGGTCACCGACGTCGCCAGCGCGCTGGGCATCGGCGACGTGCTCGCCCGCAAGCCGGGTCAGCTCTCGGGCGGGCAGCGGCAGCGCGTGGCGATGGGCCGCGCCATCGTCCGCCGGCCCGGGCTGTTCCTGATGGACGAACCGCTGTCCAACCTGGACAGTGGGCTGCGTGCGGAGCTGCGTGCGGAGATCTCGGGCCTCACCCGGGAGCTGGGCGTCACCACCGTCTACGTCACCCACGACCAGGCCGAGGCACTCACCATGGCCGACCGGGTGGCGATCATGCGCCGTGGGGTGCTCCAGGACGTGGGCACCCCCACCCAGGTGTATGGGCGGCCGGCGACGCTCTACGTGGCCGCCTTCCTGGGCAGCCCGCGGATGAACCTGCTCGAGGCGTCGGTCTACGTGCACCTGGACCGGTACGTCACGCTCAACCTTGGCGAGCAGTCGCTCTACCTACCCTGGGACGACATCCGCAGCCGGGCCGTGGCGCACTACCACGGCGAGCGGATCGTGGTCGGCATGCGAGCCGAGGCGCTCACCCCGGTCTCCCCGGACAGCCCCGGTGACGTGCTGCGTGGCCGGATCCGCTACCTGGAGCACCACGGGCACGAGTCGCTGGCGTTCCTCGACATCGGCGCCACCGCGATCGTGGTCGACGAGATGGGTGCGCGGCTGGACGAGCCGCCGGTGGGCCAGCGCGGCCTGCGCCGGTTCAGCTCGGTCATGCAGCGGCTGACGGGCAAGGCCGTGGAGGCGGAAGACTCCGCGGGTGGCACCCGGACGAGCGTGCTCCCCGACCCCGGTCGGCACCATCGCCGCCCGGCGGAGCTGGCGGTGCGGTTGGCGCCGTACCCGGCGGTCGCCGCGGGTCACCCACTCGCCGTGGCGGTCCGGATGGACGCGCTGCACTTCTTCGACGAGCGCGGGGGCCGGATCGACGTGGGATGGCGCTGACGCCACGCCGGAGCGGGGTGGCGAAGGCGCTGCCGGTGTCCTACGGTCTGCGCACCCAGTCCACATGAAAGACCACCGAGAGGGGTGCACCCGTGTCGGGTGACCGTCCCAGCCCGCTCGTCATCGAGCGCATCCTGCGCGACCGGCAGGGCATCTGGCAGCAGATCGTTTCCGAGCGCGACCTGAACGCGTTGACCGGACGCATGCTGGCCAGCTCCGCCATCGCGCTCGCCTGCTACGGGGCGGTTCTGGGTGCCTTTCACAGTCCGTTGATGGCGCTGACCTCCGCGCTGAAGCTGCCGCTGCTGTTCCTGGTCACGCTGGCCATCTGCCTGCCCACGCTCTACCTGTTCAATCTGGTCTTCGGTGCCCGCCTCTCGGTGCGCCAGTCACTGGCACTGGTGATGGTGGCGATCACGGTCACCTCGATGCTCGCCGTGGCGTTCGCGCCGATCAGCCTCTTCTTCCTGATCACCGCGCCCGACTACGGCTTCTTCAAGCTGCTCAACGTGGCGATCCTGACCCTGTCGGCGCTGGTCGGGCTGCGCTTCCTGACCGGCGGGATGCAGGTGCTCAACGACCACGGCCTGCTCGCCCCGGCGGCGGCCCAGGCTCAGACCCCGGCGCAGGCCGTGCCGGCCGCCGTGCCCGCCGGCGCAGTGCCGGCTGCCGCGCCGGCTGGCCAGGTCGCCGAGCCGGTCGCCGTGCCGGTTGGCGCCGCGGCGGCCGGGTCGGCCGGTACGGTCCCGAACGGCGCCACCCCCGAGGTCGGCTCGACCGCCGCGCAGGCCCCGGCGCAGGTCCCCGCCCAGTGGAGCGGGCAGCCGGCCGACGCCTCGTTCCCGCCCGGCATGCTGCCGCCCGGCTACCCGCAGCCGCACCGCCAGTGGGCCAACCAGCCGGTACGCCGTGGCGAGCCGACGCAGCGGCCAGCCAGCATGACCCTGCTCTACATCTGGATCCTGCTCTTCGGCTTCGTCGGCACCCAGCTGGCGTGGACGCTGCGTCCGTTCTTCGGCGACCCGGGTCAGGACTTCGCCTTCTTCCGCAGCATCGACGGCAACTTCTACGCGGAGATCCTGCGGACCATCGCCAACCTCTGAGCACCGACGGGACCGGGAAATCCCTGGTTGCCGGGCTGGTTACCGGCTAGTAACGTCAGCCTATGACCATCGACTCCCGCCAGGTGGCGGCCGGCATGCTGGAAGCGGTGCCGTTCGCCCGTACGCTCGGCTTCGAATTTGTCGAGGTGGCACCCGAGGCGGACGGCGGGGTGCGGGCGGTCGTCCGTCTGCCCGACTCGCCGGCCACCCACAACCACGTCGGCGGGCCGCACGCCGGGGCCATGTTCACCCTGGGTGAGACTGCCTCCGGCGCGGTCGTGCTGGCCGCCTTCGGGCAGTTGCTGGACCGTGCCGTGCCGCTCGCCGTCCGCGCCGAGATCGCCTACCGCAAACTGGCACGGGGCCCGGTGCTGGCCACCGCGCGGCTCGGTCGGCCGGCTCTGGAGGTGATCGACGAGCTGGAGTCCGGCAAGCGGCCGGAGTTCCCGGTCGAGGTCGAGATCACCACCGAGGACGGCACGCCCACCTCGGCGATGACCGTGGTCTGGACGCTGCGGCCGAACTGAGCGCCGTCTGGCGGCGGAAACATGGTTTGCCGACCCGGACGGATGGTTAGATTCGTAGCGTGCTGGGCCTACCTGCTCACGTGACCGCCTGTCTCTTCGACCTGGACGGTGTGCTGACGCAGACCGCCAAGGTGCACAACGCCGCGTGGAAGGAGACGTTCGACGAATTCCTGCGGCAGCGCGCCACAGCCACCGGTGAACCGTTCCAGCCGTTCGACGCCGGCCCGGACTACAACCGCTACGTCGACGGCCGACCCCGCGCCGACGGCGTCCGGTCCTTCCTGGCCT
This sequence comes from Micromonospora sp. NPDC005161, assembly GCF_053599855.1. Lineage (NCBI taxonomy): Bacteria > Bacillati > Actinomycetota > Actinomycetes > Micromonosporales > Micromonosporaceae > Micromonospora > Micromonospora sp. NPDC005161. The sequence continues at coordinate 105,923 of NZ_JBSFYQ010000008.1, read as the reverse complement.
CCCGCGGGATCGTGCTGCCCGAGGGCGGCCCGGACGACCCGCCGGACGCCGACACGGTCAACGGGGTCGGCAACCGCAAGAACGTCCTGCTGCTGCAACGCCTGCGCAGCTCCGGCGTCGAGGTCTACCCGGGTTCGGTGCGCTACCTGGAGGCGGCGATCAACGCAGGGCTGCGTCGAGCCGTGGTGACCGCGAGCGCCAACGGGCGCGAGGTGGTCGCCGCCGCGGGGCTGGAACCGTTGCTGGAGGAGCGGGTCGACGGGCTGGTCGCCCGGTCCCAGGGCCTGCGCGGCAAGCCGCACCCCGACACCTTCCTCGCCGGGGCCAGGCTGCTCGGTGTCGACCGGTCGCAGGCCGCCGTCTTCGAGGACGCGCTCTCCGGGGTGGCCGCCGGCCGGGCCGGCGGCTTCGGTTACGTGGTCGGCGTCGACCGGGTCGGTCAGGCCGACGAGCTGCGCGCGCACGGCGCCGACGTCGTGGTCAGCGACCTCGCCGACCTGCTCGACGCGGGTGACGCCAGCCCGCCCGCGGCTCGCCACACGACGGCGGAACGGGGCCCGGCGTGATCCGGGAGCGGGCCTATCCGGTCGAGCCCTGGCACGTTCGGGAGACCCGGCTCGACATGGACGTGCTGGCCCAGTCGGAGTCCGTCTTCGCGCTCTCCAACGGGCACGTCGGGCTGCGCGGCAACCTCGACGAGGGCGAGCCGCACGGCCTGCCCGGCACCTACCTCAACTCGTTCTACGAGCTGCGTCCGCTGCCGTACGCGGAGGCCGGCTACGGCTTTCCCGAGTCCGGGCAGACCATCGTCAACGTCACGAACGGCAAGCTGATCCGGCTGCTGGTCGACGACGAACCACTCGACGTGCGCTACGGCGAGCTGCTCTCCCACGAGCGGATTCTCGACATGCGTGCCGGCACCCTGCACCGGGAGCTGCACTGGCGCTCGCCGGCCGGCCACGAGGTCAAGGTCCGCAGCACCCGGCTGGTGTCGTTCACCCAGCGGTCGGTCGCCGCCATCAGCTACGAGGTGGAGCCCGTCGACGGGCCGCTCCGGCTGATCGTGCAGTCCGAGCTGGTCGCCAACGAGACGCTGCCACCGCAGAGCTCGGACCCCAGGGTCGCGGCGGTGCTGGAATCGCCGTTGCAGGCCGAGGAGGAGCTGACCACACCGGATGGTGGGCAGCTGATCCACCGCACCAAGGTCTCCGGCCTGCGGGTGGCCGCCGCGATGGAGCACGAGGTGCACGGCCCGGACCGCACCACCATCGAGTCCGAGGGGTACGAGGACTGGGTCCGCACCACGATCGCCTGCGTGCTCAAGCCCGGCGAGAAACTGCGGATCGTCAAGTACCTGACGTACGGCTGGTCGAGCCGGCGCTCGCTGCCCGCGCTGCGGGACCAGGTCGGCGCGGCGCTGGCCGGGGCCCGACTGGACGGTTGGGACGGGCTCTGCCGCGAGCAGCGCGCCTACCTCGACGCGTTCTGGGACGCCGCCGACGTACGGGTCGAGGGGGACCCGGAGGTGCAGCAGGCCGTCCGTTTCGGCCTCTTCCACGTGCTCCAGGCCGGTGCCCGGGCCGAGCGTCGGCCGATCTCGGCGAAGGGGCTGACCGGCCCCGGCTACGACGGGCACGCATTCTGGGACACCGAGATGTTCGTCCTGCCGGTGCTCACCTACACCCAGCCGAGCGCGGTGCGCAACGCGCTGCACTGGCGACACAGCACCCTGGCGCAGGCCCGGGAGCGGGCCGAGACGCTCAACTTCAAGGGCGCAGCCTTCCCCTGGCGGACCATCGAAGGTCCGGAATCATCCGGATACTGGCCGGCCGGCACCGCGGCCTTCCACATCGCCGCCGACATCGCCGATGCGCTGCGCCGCTACGTGCTGGCCACCGGGGACACCGAGCTGGAACGGGAGATCGGGCTGGAGCTGTTGGTGGAGACCGCCCGGCTGTGGCGCTCGATCGGCCACCACGACCGGCACGGGCACTTCCACATCGACGGGGTCACCGGCCCCGACGAGTACACCGCGATCAAGAACGACAACATCTACACCAACCTGATGGCGCAGCGGAACCTGCTCGCCGCCGCCGAGGTGGTGATGCGCTACCAGGATGAGGCGTTCCACCTCGGGGTCACCGACGAGGAGGCGGCGAGCTGGCGGGACGCGGCCAGCTCGATGCACATCCCGTACGACGAAGAGCTCCAGGTCCACCAGCAGACGGAGGGGTTCACCCGGCTTCAGGAGTGGGACTTCGCGCACACGCCGGCGGAGAAGTACCCGCTGCTGCTGCATTACCCGTACTTCGACCTGTACCGCAAGCAGGTGGTCAAGCAGGCCGACCTGGTCCTGGCCATGCACTGGCGGGGGGACGCGTTCACCCCGGACCAGAAGGTGCGCAACTTCCTGTACTACGAGCGTCGCACCGTACGCGACTCGTCGTTGTCGGCCTGCACCCAGGCGGTGCTCGCCGCCGAGGTGGGCCATCCCGAGTTGGCGCACATCTACCTGCGCGAGGCCGCGCTGATGGACCTGCACGACCTCAACGAGAACACTCGGGACGGCGTGCACATGGCCTCGCTGGCCGGCGCCTGGCTCGCCCTGGTCGGTGGGCTCGGCGGGTTGCGGGACCACGATGGTCGCCTGTCGTTCGCGCCCCGGCTCTCCAGCCGACTCAGCCGTCTGGAGTTCTCGCTCCAGTGGCGCGGGCTGGCGTTGCGGGTGGACGTCCGGCCGCACCAGACGACGTACTCGCTGCGCCACGGCGGCCCGGACGACGTGGTGGAGCTGCGCCACCACGACCAGGTGCTGCGGATCACCTGCGACGAGCCGGTGACCGTGCCGGTGCCGCCGGCCGATCCGTCCGGGCCGCAGCCGGAGCAGCCGCCGGGCAGGTCACCGCTGCTGCGGTTGCCCGAGCACGAGGAGTGAGGGCCGGGACGGGATAGCTCCCGTCCCAGCCCTCGAATCTCACGTGGGCCCCGACCGTCGAGCGCCGGGCCGGCCCCGGCCGTCGGATCGGTGGACCCGGCCGGTGCGTCAGACGGGCTCGCCGGTGGAAGGGCGCCCCAACGCGTCCCTGGGCGCCATCGCCCGGGGATCCTCGGAGGTACGCGCCTGCGCGGCCTCGTCCCCCCAGTCCCGGCTTCGCTCGGCGTCCTGTTCCCGCCGGTTCCGCTCGTCCATCTGCTGCTGCCGCGACGTCTGCTGCTGGGCCATGACGATCCTCGCGATCCGTCGGGGCGCGGTGTGCGCCGACACGGTCTGCGGTCGCCCCACGGCTACCCGACGGTCCACCCGGCAAACACCACCCACAGCCGGTGCGGTCACTGGCAAGCCGGCGGCGTCCCGTCGCCGTGTCCGCTGACCCGGCACGGCGGCGGTGCGTGCGGCGCGACGAGTTGGGTACCCACAGCACAGGCGAGTACGGGGAGGTGGGGCATGGACGAGCAGCGCAGCACGGTGACCATCCCAATCGGGGACGCCCAACTCCCCGCAGATCTGATGCTGCCCGCTCAGCCGGTGGGTGCGGTGCTCTTCGCGCACGGCAGCGGCAGCTCGCGGCACAGCCCGCGCAACGTGGCGGTGGCCCGGACGCTGAACGCTCGTGGGCTCGGCACGGTACTGGCGGACCTGCTCACCCCAACCGAGGACGAAGAGGACGCGCGCACCGCCGAACTGCGGTTCGACATCGGGCTGCTGGCCGGCCGGCTGGCCGGGATCGTGGACTGGATGGCGGCCGAGCGCCCCGCCGGTGACGTGCCGATCGGCCTCTTCGGGGCAAGCACGGGTGCCGCCGCCGCCCTGGTCGCGGCGGCGTCCCGCGCGGACCTGGTGGGCGCGGTGGTGTCCCGGGGCGGCCGACCGGACCTGGCCGGCACCGCTCTGGCGCAGGTACGTACGCCGACGTTGCTCCTGGTCGGCGGCTTGGACGAGGAGGTGATCACGCTCAACGAGCAGGCGCTGGCCGAGCTGGGGGAGGTCGGCGAGCTGCGGGTGGTGCCCGGTGCCACCCACCTCTTCGAGGAGCCCGGCACCCTCGACCAGGTCGCCGACCAGGCCGGCACCTGGTTCACCACGCACCTCAGCCGGGCGACCGCCCCGTCGCGTCGATCATGAGGTTGACGGGACATCCGACGCCCCCGCGGGAGTGCTGGGGTTGTGGTGGCGTTGGACGGTGTCGATGACGCGCCAGAGGACGGCGGTGATCGGGACACTGACGAAGGCGCCGGCGATGCCCGCGATCAGGGTGCCGGCGGTGACGGCCACCAGGATCACCGCCGGGTGCAGCCGGACCTGCCGCTTCATGACCAGCGGCTCCAGCAGGTTGCCCTCGATCTGCTGCACGGCGATCACAGCGGCCAGGGTGAGCAGCGCCGTGGTCGGCCCGTTGGCGGCCAGGGCCACCAGCACCGCCACCGCGCCGGCCACCGTCGCGCCGATGATCGGCACGAAACCGCCGAGGAAGGTGATCAGCGCCAGCGGCAGGGCGAGCGGCACCCGCAGCACCACCAGGGCCAGGCCGATGCCGATCGCGTCGATCGCGGCGATCAGCATGGTGCCCCGGCTGTACGCGCCCAACGTCCGCCAACCGGCCCGGCCGGCCTCGGCCACGACAGGCCGGTTCGGGCCGGTCGTCCGGGACAGCACCCAGTGCCACATCGAGCGGCCGTCCTTGAGCAGGAAGAAGAGCAGCACCAGGGCGAGCAACGCGGAACCCAGCACCTCGGTCACCGTCCGGGCGCCGGCCACCGGGTCCGGGGAGCTCCCGCTCAGCCCCTGCCGCGCCTGGTCGACCAGGCGGTCGAGCTGCGCGTCGGTGACGGGCAGGGTGGACGTGACGAAGTCCCGGGTGCGGTCCAGCCCCTGGGTCAGCTCCTGGCTGAGTTGGTCGAACTGGCTCGCCGTCAGGTTCCACACGAGCGCGCCGACCCCCACCAGGATGCCGAGCAGCAAAAGTACGGTGAGCAGCGCGGCCAGCGCCGCGGGCAGCCGCAACCGGCGCAGCCGGAGCAGCACCGGGTCGAGCAGCGCGGTGAGGAAGATGGTGGCGGCCAGCGCGATGGCCAACGGCGCCAGCAGCACGGCGATCCGGCCCAGCAGATAGAGCCCGGCGACGACCACCACCAGGCAGGCGCTCCACAGCACCGCGATCCGGACCAGCCAGGGCAGCGCCGCCCACGCCTGGCGCGGCCCGGGGCCGCCCGTTGTCGCCCCGATGCCCGCCCCGGGCTCGTCTGCCGCCATGTCGGCCCTCCTCGATCTCGCGAGGTCGGTACCCGGCCCGGCGTGTGCCGACACCCATACCGCTTCAACGGTGGGTGAACGGCCGGCGTGGCGGGTGTAGCGGGCCGTTCCTGACCACCCCCTGCGACCGGTTTGCGCTGCCGGGCCCAGGGAACGCTGACGGGAGTGACCAGAGTGGAGGAGGAGCGCCGTGGGTGACTTCATGGACAAGGCCAAGGATTTCGCGGACAAGCACGACAAGCAGGTCGACCAGGGGCTGGACAAGGCCGGCGACATGGCCGACAAGCGCACCGGCGGAAAGTACGACGACAAGATCGACAAGGGTGTGGACCAGGCTCAGGCGCGTACCGGCGAGGGCGACCAGGTCCGCTGACCTACCGGGCCGTTCCCCGGGTCGCCGTGCACGCGGCGGCCCGGGTCCCCTGCCCGGGCGCTGGGCGAGCAGCTCGCCGAAGCGATCGGTGCCGCTGGGGGCCTCCGGGGCAGATGGGAACGATTGTCCCCCCGACGTCCGGGTAACCGTCGCCATGGCCGATGTCCGACCACCATCCGAGAGCGACCGGTCACGGCTCGACCAGGCCGCCGAGAGGGCGTTGCACCGCAGCGGGGAGGCCGGCCGGGTCCGTGCCCGGCAGTGGGAGGTCACCCTGGTGATCGCCATCCAGGCCGGGCTGGCCGCGGCGCTCGCCGCCCTGATCGCCCAGCACCTGCTCGGCCCCGGCGCGCACGTCTTCGCACCCGCCGCCGCCGTCGGTACGATCGCCACCGCCATCGGTCAGCGGGCCCGGCGCACCTTCGAGCTGCTGGCCGGCGTGGGCCTGGGCATCGTCATCGGCGACACGCTGCGGTTCTTCCTCGGCTCGGGGCCGTGGCAGACCGGCATGGTGGTGGCCCTGGCCATCGCCAGCGCGCTGCTGGTGGCAGGAAAGGGTGGCCAGCTCGTCGGTCAGGCCGGCGGTACCGCCGTGCTGATCGCCACGCTGGCTCCGATGGAGCGCGGCCTGGAGCTGCCCCGCATCTTCGACGCGCTGGTCGGTGGGGTGGTCGGCCTGGTGGTGGTCGCGCTGCTGTTGCCGATCAACCCGATACGGACGCTCGACCGCGCCGCGACGCCGATCTACGCGGTCCTCTGCGAGCAGCTCGACGAGCTGGCACATGCGTTGCGCGAGCGCGACGCCGACCGGGCGATGCGCGTCCTGGAACGGCTCCGTGCCACCGAGGGTGATCTGGGTCGGTTGAACGATTCGCTGAGCGGGGCGGAGGAGGTGGTGACGATCGCACCCGTGCGCTGGCACCGGCGCCAGCAGTTCCACCGGTACGCCCGCAGTGCCGATTACCTCCAGCGGCTGATGCTGGACAGCCGGGCCATGGCCCGCTGGTCGACGACCGCCCTCCAGTACGACGAGCCGATCCCGCCGGAGCTGCCGGACGCGGTCGCCCGACTGGGCCAGGCGGTGGCGGAGATGCGCAGGGAGTGCCGGGTCGGAAACGACACCGAGTGCACCCGCAGGCTGGTCGAACAGTGTGCCGAACTGGCCGGGCGGGCCACCGCGGCCGGCCTCAAGTCGTTCGGCGACGCGCTCGTCACCGGCCTGCGTACGGCGGCCAGCGATCTGCTCCGGGCCGCCGGATGCGAGCCGGACTATGCGAACTCGGTCGTCCGCCGGGCGGCCGGGGCCGGCGAGGCGGTCGTCCACCCGCCGCTCCGGCGACGCCTGCACCGGTCCCGGCCGACCCGGGCCGCCCGGGCCCGACGGCGTTCGCACCTCGCCGCCCGCAACCGCGACGATGAGCGGGCCGGCCTCCCCGACAGGGGGAGACCGGCCCGATGAACGGCAGGGTCAGGACGAGTAGCCCCGCTCGGCGATCCAGTTGGCGACCTTCGGCAGGGTCATCCAGTACTCGCCCAGCGCCGGGTCGGCCGGGTCGGCAATCCGGATCATGTCGCCACCGTCGCGGTAGCCGACCAGGGTCAGATAGTGCCCGCCCTCGTACGAGTGCGGGTTGCCGTGGGTGTCCACCGTCGTGCCCTTGATGTTGGCCACCACCGGTCGGCCGGCGTCCACCGCCGCCAGCACGTCCCGGCGTAGCTGCTCAACCTGCTCCGGGCGGGCCACCGAGTCACGGATCTCCGTGGTCCGGTACTTGCCGCCGGTCAGCTCGTTGAGCACCCGGGTGGTGTCCAGGGCCGAGGGGGTGCCCGCCTCGGTCGTGCCGAGCAGCTTGGCCACCTCGTCCTGGGAGAGCGCCTTGCCCTGCGCGGAGAGCGCGATGCGGGTGGCGGCCGGGCCGCAGTAGTAGAAGTTCGGCTGAGCCTGGTAGTCGATGCCGAGGACCCGCTCGGCGGAACGGTCGCTCTGGCTCGCCGAGGTCGGTGCGCCCTGCACCGGGGCGGCCTGCGCGGCCACCGCGGGGGCGAGGGCGCAACCGCCGGCGACCAGCATGCCGGCGACGGACAGGCCGCTCTTCTGGATGATCGGATTCATGGTCGAGTCTCCGTTCGGGGGGTTGGCGCCTCCGAGTGGCGGAGGGCGGCAGCACCGGGAATGGCGGTCGGCTCAACAGGAGCGACGACCCGCGGCAGTCTCGGCCGGGGCGTACCGGGGGTGTAACGGCCCTGCTCCGGCCGGCATTCCGCCGCCGGCTGACCGGGACGGGCGACGGTGAGCGGCCAATCAGGCGTCAGGGCAGGAAACGGTCATCAGGCCGACGTCCCGATCGGGGGGTCAGAGGCTGCCCAGCAGGCCGGTCACGGTGATCTCGATGACCACCCGCTCCGGATTCGGACGCGGAGTCCGATACCGCTCGGCGTAGCGGCGCTCCGCCTCCGCGACGGCGGTGCGGTCCGAGCGGAGCACCGCCCGGCCCTCGATGGTCAGCCAGCGTCGGCCGTCCACGTGGCAGACGGCCACCGGGACGCCCGCCGCGCCCCCGGCAGCCACGTGCCGGGCCTTGCGGGAGGCGCCGGAGGTGATCACCCGGGCCAGCCCGGCCGCCGGGTCGAGGGTGACCCCGACCGGCACCACGTGCGGGGTGCCGTCGGCGCGCACGGTGGTCAGCGTCGCGAGGTGCCGTTCCGCGCAGAACGCGGCAACGCGCTCATCGCGTACGTCCAGCCGATGATCGCCCGCCATGACCGTCCCCCGTCTGCCGACCCGACCACGATCATGGCACGGAGCGGCGCGCCCGGTCCGGGTCCGGGGGCGCGTCCGGCTGCCCGGGCAGCCGGCGTCCGGCCGCCCGGCGCTGGTGCACCAGGCGGGTCAGGTAGATCAAGGCGCCCGCCAGCACACCCATGTCGTCCAGGTAGATCGGGTCCGGGAGCAGGTCGACCGGGAAGATCGTGTAGATCAGCGCCCCGTAGAAGGCGACCTTGCCGCCCGCGCCGAGCCCGGCCAGCAGCCGTCGGGTCCGCACCACCCGCACCGCCAGCACCACCGCGCCGACCAGCGTGGCGATCGCCAGAATGCCGGCGATCCCCACGAGGACCCATGCCTGTCGGGACATTCCGTCACGCTAACCCACCGGAGCCCGCACGGCCCGGTGACGGGGGCCGGCACCCGGCCTGGTTCTCCGCTCCCGAACTTGCCGCCGGGCAGCCGGTCATGCCGACCGGTCAGAACGCGGGCACCGCCGCACGGCCGCGGGCGATCACCTGGGTCTCCCGGGTCTGCTCGACCGACGGGACGACCTCGCTCAGCGGCAGCACGGAGGCCGACTCCGCAACCCGCCGTCCGCTCGCCGCGTGGGCCTCCTCCCGCAGGCTCCGCGCCGCCGCCACGGCCAGCTCGGCGGCACGCCACGCGGCCTGCTCCCGCTCTCCTGCGGCGGCGTGCCGGGCCGCCAGATTGTCGCGGATCGCCCGCTGCAACACGAGCTCCTGCTCGACCGGGTGCAGCCGCGGGTCCCAGCCGTCGCGGTGCGCGAAGACGTCACTGAGCTGCTCCACCGACAGCTCCCGCCGCCAGTACGCGTCCAGCGCTGCCCGGTGCAGGTAGCGCTCGCGGTCGACGTACTCGGCGGGGGTCCGGGAGGTGTGCGGCAACGGCATCGCGGCGGCGGCGCTCAGTCGCCGTACGGCTGCCTCGGCCGCCTCGTAGGCCTGCCAGGCGGTCTCGACCTCCTCCTGCGCGGCGACCCACTCCGCCCGGCGGCGCTGGGCGGTGGTGGCGGCCCGTTCGGCGGCCACCGCGACCTCCTGCGCGTAGCGACTCTGCTCCCGTTCCTCCTGCACCTGCTCAAGCTGGCTGGGCATGGCCGCGCGGCGGATCCGAGCACCCGGATCGAGACGGATCCGGCCGGGCCGCAACAGCAGGGCGGCGACAGTGACAGCGACCACCCCGAGCAGGCTCAGCCAGATGGCGGCGGCTCGAGGCACGTCGGGCAGGACGGTGGAGAGGACGGTCTGCATGATCAGCACCTCAGGGTCGAACGACGGGTGTCGACGGGTGGCGGCGCACGGACGGCCGGTGTGCCGGCGGGGTCACGTCGAAGACGGTGACGGGAGCGCCCGGACGGATGAGCCGGATCGGGCTGCGGAAATCGCCGGGCCGGTGGTCGGCCGGGGTCAGCGAGTGGGCGGGCCGCGCCGGGGCGGGATACCACGCCCGAACTGATCGGCTGGCGGGTGCTTCGCGCCACCGGTGACCGGGCCGGTCGCCGCGGTGGTGTCGACAGTGCTGACGGGCCGCGACGCGGCCGGCTGGTCCGCCCGCTGGGCGGCCGGAACGGCGTCGGGCCGGAGGGTTTCCACCCGGCTGCTCACGACGCTGGGCCGCAGCTGTGTCGGTGCCGGGGGCGGGGTCGCGGCGAGGGCGCCGCCGAGGCCGACCGCGAGCACCAGCGCGGTGACCGCCAGCCGGGTCAGCTCCCGCAGGGACCGCAGCACGGCCCACCGGGCTGGGCGGACGGGCGCTGCGGAGGACACCCGACCAACCTAACCCCCGCCCCGCGCCGACGCAGCTCGGCAACGGCCCGTTCGCGCGTGACCGTCACCACGCCGCGCACTGTGGACGGAGCTGGCGGGCCGAAACAGCGGTGACCCCCGCCGGATCTGGTCCGGCAGGGGTCACCGCGGAGCGTTCTTACGGCGCCGCCGACAGGCGAGCGCCGGTGCGGAAATCAGTCGGCGGTGCCGAGCACCGACGGCGGAGCGTCTCCGCCGTCTCGCCACACCATCTCGTCCTCCGTCAGCCAGGTCATCCGCTCGTCGGACTCCTCGGACTCCGGTCGGCCGTGCCCGCCGAGCACCCCCGGGCGATTGGCTCCCCTGCCGCCCGCCGCCCCCTGCCGACCGGCCACCGCCGACCGGCCGGTGGACTCGGCGCGCCGACCGTCCATGCTGCGCCCGACTCCGCTGGCGGCGCGGTTCTCGGCCGCGGCCGCACCACCGGTGGTCGCTCGGACCGGGGTGCTGGGCGTGCTGCCCGAACCGGCGAGGGCGGACGTCCGCAGCACCCCGCCAGCCGGTGCCCCGCCCTGCGCTCCGAAGAGCAGACCCGGCCCGGTGCCGCCGGCGCTGGCGGCCACGGTGGTCGGCCCGGACAGGTTGGCCAGCCCGGCGGCGCCGCCGGCGAGCAGCGCACCGCCGACCACCGGATCCGCACCGGCGAGGGAGGTGGTGAAACCACCCGCGCCGCTGCCCGGACCGGTGGCAACGGCCGGCGTGCCGCCGGTGCCCGCGCCGTCCTGGCCGGGGCCGGACCCGTCGCCGGCGACCGGGGGCGGAGCGACGCCGTCGGGCGTCGCGATGGTCGCGCCGCCGGTGTGCGCGGTGCTACGGGAGGCGGTGGGCGCGGCGGTCGGCGTGGTGGTGACCGGGACACTGCGTGGCGTCGTCGCGTCGTCGCTGGTGGTCTTCGGCGTGTCCGGGTGGGGCGGGGGCGGGTTGACCACCCGGTCGTAGGCGGAGAGGTCGTAACCGGCGGCCAGCTCGGCCACCACGTTCACCATCCGCTGGTGGGCCTTCTCCTGCTCTTCCTTGTCCTGCTGGTGGCCCATGATGCCCCCGACGACCGCGCCGGGCAGGCCGAAGGCGGCGCCCTTGAGCGCCCCGGAGACCGCCTTGTCGTTGTCGTCGGTCTCGTCCGGGCTCTCCGCCTGCTTGTGCGCGGTGCGCAACTGGCTGGCCATCATGGTCAGCGCCTGCTTGACGTCGGCCATCCCCGCGCCCAGCGACTCGGCGTGGTCGACGATCAGCGTCAGCCGCCGCTGGAACTCCCGACCTGCCGAGCCCGTCCACGTGTTGCCGAGCTTTTCGAGGTCGCCGCTCAGCTCCCGGCCGAGACCGTCAAGGATGCCCTTGAGGGAGGCCCACTGGGCGGCCACGCCGTCGATCTGCTCCGGCTTGCCGGCCATCACGGCGTCGTAGAGCTGCTGGTGGCTGCTGCCCTGGTAGCGCTGGGTGTACTCAGACACGCCCGTCCCCCTTCGGCTGCAACGCCCGGTCGACGCCGGTCAGCGCGGCGGTGATGTCGGTGGCGTTGGCCGCGTTACGCGCTTCGGCGGTGCGGTAGTTGGTCAGGATCTTGCTGGTCGCCTGCTGCGCGGCCAGCACCGCCTGCCGCAGCCGCTCGGCCTGGTCGACATAGGACTGGTGGACCTCGCTGTAACGACGCGCGTTGTGGGTGGCGTCGGTGAACGAGCCCAGTGCCGGGGGGCTGCACTGCATCTCGGTGTTGAGCTTGCGCAGCACCGACTCGGCCTGGCTCAGCCGCGCCGCCAGGTGCTGGTGGAAGTCCTCAAGGGACAGCAGGTCGACTTCCGTACGCCCGGTCATGGCAAACATCCCCGTCGTTCTGGTTGACAACCGTCAGCGAGCCCAGGTTAGTCCACCAGTGCGATCCGGGGCGACCCGTCCGGGCCGCTCAGTCGTCGGCTTCGATCGATGCCGTGGCCACTCCACCACCCGTTCCGCCGGTCGCCGGAGCGCCACTGGCTGTGGCGGACGGGGTCGGCTCCCGTGGCGGCGTCGTCGACGGCTTCCCGCCGGGCGAGAAGTAGGTCGACGCGTCCTCACGGCTCAGGGTGGGCCCGGTCGGGATCAGCGCCAGCAGCGAGCCGGGCACCGCCAGCGGGGTGACCCCGCCGTAGCCGAGCACGGCCAGCGTCTCACCGGACCCGAGCGGATACCGGATGCCCTGCGGGCTGATCAGGTAGACCGTCGACCCGGCGGCACCGGATCCGCTGGTCCCGGCGCCGGGCGCGGCCTGGGCGAGGACGCCCTTGCCGCCGGGCAGCAGCACGGCCTCGGCCGTGCGTACCGCGTCCCGGTCGGTCTGCCGCACCGGCACCGGGCCCGACTCGCTCGCGGTCAGCTCCGCCGGTGCCCGGTCGAAGACCTCCACGGTGGTGGTCGGCGGCCCGCCGCCGCTGCCGGCCCGGTACGTCGCGCACAGCAGCGTCTGCCCGGCCCTGGCCGGGTACAGGGCGGGCAGCGTCTGCGGCAGCCCCTCCTCGTCCAGCCGCTTGTCGGTGTAGAGCCGGCCGGCCTGATCCGGCGTGATGTCAATGATCTGACCGCCGCCGCTGATCATCAGCAGGGCCGTGATCTCAGAGATTGAGACGAGCCCCTCCCGGGTCAGCACGTAGTGCTGCCCGGCCGCCCGGAACACCTGACCGACGGAGGCCTGCTTGCCGGCGAGGCTCAACCCGCTGCGTTCGCCCAGGCCGGGCAGCGACGGCTTACGCAACGGCGGCCCGGCCGGTACGGCGTTGAGCAGCTGCTGCCCGACCGGCAGTGGTGCCGTGCCGGTCATCCGCAGCGCCGCGATCGCCTGGTCGCCGCCGAGCACCTGGAGGCGGGCGTTGCCGGTGAGCAGGTGCCGCTGGTCGTCCACGGTGACCAGCACCGCGCGGTCACCCAGCGGCGTGCCGCCGGGCAGCGCCCGGTCGATGACCACCCGGGTGGTGGAGTGGCGCGGGTCGGCCGGGTCGGGCACGTCGCAGACCGACCACGGCAGCCCGGTCAGCGACTTGCGGTCCGGCAACGCGTCCGGCGCGCCGACGATGCCGACCGTGCGGCCCCGCGGCCGGTCCCGCAGCGACGCCTGGGACATCGTGCGCACCGCCGGGTCCGCCTCGTTCAGGATCAGTCGCGCCGAGGTGTAGTTGAGCGTCGGGTGCAGCTGCCCCTCCACGAACACGTACGTCGCACCGGTCTCCCGCTCGATGACCAGCGTGTTCTCTTCCAGCGGCGCGGTGTTCCCGGTCAACTGGCCGTACGCGCCGACACCGCCGAGCACCACGGCCGCGGCGATCACACTGCCGAAGACGGCCATGCCGAGCCGTCGCATCGGCAGGTTCGTGGTCTCCGGATCGCCCGACAGCAACGCGGAGACGATCCGGCGGGTGACGAAGCGGTACGCCTGCACCTGATCGCGGCGGGTCCGCATGACTTACCTCCGGCGGGGTGGATCCGCGACGATCAGGGTCGGGGTGCCGTCGCGGGCTTCCCTACGATAAGGGGCCGACGGCGGGTCCTTGGGACCACCGCCCGTGGCCGGCGCCGGACCGACCCGGCGTGGAGCCGTACCGTGCAGGAGGGACAGTCACCGATGACGCAGGTCCAGGCGCGACCCGCCCGAGTGGCCACGAACCCGTCCGACGTTCCGGCGCGGGCGACGCCGCCGGCCGATCGGCCCGGCCGGGGACGGGTCGGTCCGGTGCTGGTCGGGCAGCTCGTCGTGCTGGAGTTGTGCGCGGTCGCCGTCTGGGCCGCCGCGACCGGGCCCAGCTGGCTGCTCGCCACGGTGGGCACGGCGGCGGCGCTGGTCGTACTGGCCGCGTTCGCCCGTCGGGGCGGCCGCTGGTGGTTCGAGGACCTGCTGCTGCGCCGGCGGCTGCGACGCCGCCGCGAGCGCGCGGCGGCGGCCCTGACCAGCGGCGCGGCATCGGACCCGCGCCTGGCCGCGCTCGCCCCCGAGCTGAGCGTCATCGAGCTGACCGACCGGGGCACCCGGCTCGGCATCGGGCAGGACGACCAGGGCTGGTTCGCGGCGGTCGCGCTGCAACCCACCACCGGCGCGGTCGTCGGTTCGGTGGAGGCGTCGGCCATGGACCAGGCGCTGCGGGTGCTCGCGGACTTCGCCGCCCCGGTGTCCCGGGCTCAGGTCGTCGCGCACACCCTGGTCTGGTATCCGGCGCCCGGTGCGCCGCCGGCCGCGCACCGGACGGTGTGGGTCGCACTGCGGCTCACCGTCCGCGACGCGCGGGTCGAGGCGGTGAGCCGGGGTGGCGGGCTGCCCGGCGTACACCGGACACTGGCCGCCGGGATCGGCCGGCTGGGCAAGGCGCTGACCGCCGCCGGGCTGGCCCACCGGCCGCTGGGCCGCGACGAGTTGCGGGCGGCCGTGGTCTCGGCCGCCGGGTTGGACCTGGTGCCGGAGCCCCCGGCGGAATCCTGGCAGGGGCTGCGCGGCGGCGGCTGGACGCATCGCTGCCTGGCCCTGCGCAGCCGGTCGGACGCCCCGCTCGGCCCGCTGGTGGACGCGATCACCGCGACTTCCGCCCCGTCGCACACGGTGGCCGCGGCGGTGTCGCCGGACGGTCGGGTGGCGGCGCCGCTGCTGCGTGTCGCGGCGATGGACAACCACGTCGAGGCGCTGGTCAAGGTTGTCCGGGACATCGCGCAGCGGGCCGGCACGCCGGCTCGGTCGGTGGACGGTCAGCACGGCCCGGGTGTCTACGCCAGCGCGCCGGTGGCCTCCGTGCTGGGCGGCTCCGTCCGTCCGCAACCGCGCTGATCGCCCGCCCGCCGACCAGCCCTCCGGCTCGTTGGTCTGCGGGCGGGAAAGCCCCCGGTCAGGGCCGCAGGTTGACGATCCAGCCGTACAGACCGCAGACCCAGACGGCGAGTGGGACCAGCGCGATGATCAGCATGATCTCGACGATGTCGAGCAGCCGGCCCCAGACCGGGGAGATGGGCTTACCGGCCACGGTCAGCCCGTAGATCAGGCTGATCACGGCGGCCAGCAGCAGCCCACCGAGGATCAGGCCGAGCCGGACCGGCAGCGACCCGCTGGCGAAGGTGGCCGCGGCGCTCAGACCCAGCCCGACGGTGCCGGTGAGCAGCACCGGGGTGCGCTGGGCCCGGCCCAGCAGCGGACGGGCCCGCAGCAGTGAGAGCAGGGCCAGCACCAGGCAGAGCAGCACCGCCGGGAGGCGTCCGTCCAGGGCCAGCACCAGCTGGGCGCCGAGCACCAGCAGCGACACGGTCCACAGCAGGCCGGTGAGGAACTCGTCGGCCCGCTCGCTCTGCTGGAGCACCTGCCGGCCGTCGACCGACTCGCTGTCGGTCTTCAGGTCCTCCGGGCCGGTCGGGATCGACGGCACCGGCAACCGGGCCATCCGGTAGGCCACCATCGGCAGCGCCGGCACCACGCCGAACGCCACCGCTGCCACGACCGCCGCCGAGCCCGGCGCGTCCATGCCGAAGGCCAGACAGAGCAGCGCGCCCAGGCCGATCGCGGCACCCACGCCGAGGGCGGCGAAGAAGAGCGGGTAGCGGTCGCCGACGGCCAGCGCGGCGACCGCCCCGGCGACCACCACGGCGGTGGCCGCGAGCAGGATGTGCGGGCTGGCCAGCTCGGTCAGCGGGCGATCGCCGGCGAGGAGCAGCAGGCCGCCGGTGCCGGCGTACACCAGGCCCACCATGGCCAGCACGGCACCGGTCCGGCTGTCCCCGGCGGCCCGGGACAGCACCGCCGCGCCGACCAGCAGCGCCACCGCGACCAGCAGGGCGGCCACCGCGCCGGGCAGGTGCGGCGGGCCGGCGAAGAGCGCGGCCAGCGCGCCGGCGCCGAGCGCCACCGCGGCGAACAACACCGCGAACGAACGGGTCGCGCCGACCTGCCAGGCGCCGGGGCGCTGGTTGGTGGCGGTGGCGACCGCGTCCACCACGTCGTCGAAGACGACCTCCGGGGCCGCCTCGGACCGGGGGTTGAAGTAGAGCACCTCGCCGTCGCGGACGCCGAGCTGCCCGGCGGTACGCCCACCGTCCAGGGGCGCACCGCCCAACCGGGACAGTGCCCACCCGCCGTGCCGCACCCCCTCGTCAGCCAGGTCCTCCCCGGCGTAGCGCAGCAGGGTGGGGAGCAGGTCGGCCATCGGCACGTCCGACGGCAGGGCCAGATCCATTCGGGTACGGGGAGCCACGATGGTGATCCGGCTCAGACCACCGGTCGCCGTCTTCGTTGCCACAGTGGCCTCCTGGTGTCCTTCTACGATCAGCGGGCCCGCGGTGCCGCGCGGTGCGGGTCCACCGCGCCCACGGGAGATTACCTACGATGACGGGCACGTACGATGCCCACCCGCGGACTTGGGTCCGCGACGGCAGGTCGTTGAGGCCGCTTCTGGGGAGGAGACAGCCGTGAGCACGGTGGTGTTCCGCCGGCTCCCGCGTCAGCCGGGGCCGGCCTTGCCGCGCGGCGAGGTACTGCTGGAGTCCCCGCCCGAGCTGCCCGAACCGACGCCCCGCGGGATGGGGCAGCTGCTCATGATCCTGCCGATGGTCTGCGGGGTCGGCGCGATGGCCTTCCTCTACGCCGGCCGGGGCGGCGGCATGATGACGTACGTCGCCGGCGGTCTGTTCGGCGTCTCGATGCTCGGGATGGCGATCGGGTCGCTGACCAACGGCGGCGGCAACGACAAGGCGGAGCTGAACGCCGATCGCCGCGACTACATGCGCTACCTCGCCCAGATGCGCAAGCGCACCCGGCGCGCGGCGGGGCAGCAGCGGGCGGCGATGGCCTGGCGGCACCCGGAGCCCGACGCGCTCTGGTCGATCGCGGCGTCCCGGCGGCTCTGGGAGCGGCGGATCACCGAGGACGATTTCGGCGAGACCCGGATCGCGCTCGGCCCGCAGCGGCTGGCGGTGGAGATCGTCCCGCCGGAGACGAAGCCGGTCGAGGACCTGGAGCCGATGAGCGCCATCGCGCTGCGCCGGTTCGTCCGGGCACACTCCACCGTGCCCGACCTGCCGACCGCGCTGTCGGTGCGCGCGTTCAGCCGGGTGGTGCTGCGCGGCGACCGGGAGCCGGTCCTCGACCTGACCCGGGCGGCGTTGGGTCAGCTGGCCACCTTCCACGCCCCGGACGACCTGGTGATCGCGGTGGTCGCCGCACCGGATCGGCAGTCGGTCTGGGACTGGGTGAAGTGGCTGCCGCACGCCCACCACAGTGGGCGCACCGACGCCGCCGGCGCCCGCAGGATGGTCTTCGCCAGCCTGGCCGAGGCCGAGGAGTCACTCGCCGGGGAGCTGGCCGGGCGACCCCGGTTCGCGTCCGAGGCCAAGCCGCTGACCACCGCGCCGCACGTGGTCGTGGTGGTCGACGGCGGTGAGATCGCGCCGACCTGCCAGCTGTTGGGTCAGGGGCTGCTCGGCGCGACGCTGATCGACCTGTCCGGGACGGTGCCGCGCGACGCCGGGCGCTGGCTGCTCTGCCTCGACGTGGGCGACGGAAGCAACCTCGAGCTGGTCCGGGGCAGCTCGTCGTCGCGGCTGGGTCGACCGGACCGGCTCACCGCCGAGGCCGCCGAGGGGCTGTCCCGGCAGATCGCCCCCTACCGGCTGTCCCAGCAGCAGGCCAGCAACGAGGAGCCGCTGGCCCGCAGCATGGAGTTGCCCGACCTGCTCGGCGTGGGCGACGCCGCGGCCGTGGACGTGCACCAGACCTGGCGTCCGCGTGGTCACCGGGACCGGCTGCGCATCCCGCTCGGCGTCGGCCCGGACGGCAACGTGGTCGAGCTGGACTTCAAGGAGTCGGCGCACGAGGGCATGGGCCCGCACGGTCTGGTGATCGGTGCGACCGGGTCCGGCAAGAGCGAGCTGCTCCGTACGGTGGTGGCCGCGCTGGCGGTGACGCACTCGTCGGAGGAGCTGAACTTCGTCCTGGTGGACTTCAAGGGCGGCGCGACGTTCGCCTCGCTGGAGGCTCTGCCGCACACCAGCGCGGTGATCACCAACCTGGCGGACGAGCTGCCGCTGGTCGACCGGATGCGCGACGCGCTCGCGGGCGAGATGGTGCGCCGACAGGAGCTGCTGCGGGCGGCCGGCAACTACGTCTCCCGCTTCGAGTACGAGAAGGCCCGGGCCGCCGGCGAACCACTGGCGCCGATGCCCAGCCTGCTGATCATCTGTGACGAGTTCAGCGAGCTGCTCGCCGCCAAGCCCGACTTCATCGACCTGTTCGTGATGATCGGCCGGCTGGGCCGGTCGCTCGGCGTGCACCTGTTGCTGGCCAGCCAGCGGCTGGAGGAGGGCAAGCTGCGCGGCCTGGACACCCACCTGTCCTACCGGATCGGTCTGCGTACCTTCTCGGCCGTGGAGAGCCGGATCGTGCTCGGCGTTCCGGACGCGTACGAGCTGCCGAACGCGCCGGGCCACGGCTACCTGAAGACGGACACCAGCACGATGCTGCGGTTCCGTGCCGCGTACGTGTCGGGGCCGTACCGGGCGCCGGGGCAGCAGGCGTCCGCGTCGCAGGCCCTGGTGCAGCGCCGGATCGTGCCGTACGGCGTCGACTTCATCCCGGCGCAGACCCCGCAGCTGCCGGTGGACACCGCGCCGGAGCCGGAGCAGCCGGCCGACGGCAAGGCCATGGCGATGCTCGACGTGCTGATCGACCAGCTCAAGGGCCGGGGCCAGCCGGCGCACCAGGTGTGGCTGCCGCCGCTGGCCGACCCGCCGGGCCTCGGTGAGCTGCTCGGCCAGTTGGCCGTCGACCCGACGTACGGGCTGTGCACCGCGTCCTGGCCGGGCCGGGGACGGCTCACCGTGCCGGTCGGCGTGGTGGACCGCCCGTACGAGCAGCGCCGTGACCCGATGATGGTGGAGCTGGCCGGCGCCGGCGGCAACGTGGTCATCGTCGGTCGCTCACTGAGCGGCAAGAGCACGATGCTGCGTTCGCTGCTCGCCTCGCTGGCGCTCACACACACCCCGCGCGAGGTGCAGTTCTTCTGCCTGGACTTCGGCGGCGGCGCGCTGCGCAGCCTGGAGCGGCTGCCGCACATGGCCGGGGTCGCCGGCCGGCGGGACGTCGAGGCGGTGCGCCGTACGGTGGCCGAGGTGGTCGCCGTCCTGGACGACCGGGAGACGCGATTCGCCCAGCACGGCATCGACTCGGTCGCGAGCTACCGCCGTCGCCGGGCCGCCGGCGAGTTCGCCGACGACCCGTTCGGCGACGTGTTCCTGGTGGTGGACGGCTGGAACACGCTGCGCCAGGAGTACGAGGAGCTGGAGCAGACCATCACCACGCTGGCCAACCGGGGCCTCGGTTTCGGCGTGCACGTGGTGCTCACGGCGGTGCGCTGGGCGGAGATCCGGATCAACATGCGGGACCTGCTCGGCACCAAGCTGGAGCTGCGCCTGGGTGACGCGTCGGAGTCCGAGATCGACCGGCGCGCGGCGACGAACGTGCCAGAGAAGGCACCCGGTCGCGGCCTGACCCGCGACAAGCTGCACTTCCTCACCGCCATCTCGCGGATCGACGGACGCCGGGACATCGAGGACCTGAGCGAGGCCTCGATCGCCCTGGCCGGGCACGTGGCGGCCAACTGGCCGGGCCGTCCGGCGCCGAAGGTGCGGCTGCTGCCGCGCCGGCTGCCCGTGGCCGAGCTGGCCCGGATCATCGACCGGTCGGCGCCCGGCCTGCCGATCGGCGTCAACGAGTCGGCGCTCGCACCGGTCTACCTGGATCTGGCCAACGAGCCGCACCTGACGGTCTTCGGCGACGCCGAGTGCGGCAAGACCAACCTGCTGCGGTTGATCGCCCGGGGCATCACCGAGCGGTACACGCCGGCGCAGGCCCGTTTGGTGATCGCCGACTACCGGCGCGGGCTGCTGGGCGCGGTGGAGGGGGACCACCTGTTGGACTACGCCCCGTCCAACCAGGCGTTCGCCCAGGGCCTCGGCTCGATCCGCAGCGCGCTGGCCAACCGGCTGCCCGGCCCGGACGTCACCACCGCGCAACTGCGTGACCGCAGCTGGTGGAAGGGCCCGGACCTGTACATCATGGTGGACGACTACGACCTGGTGGCGTCCGGTGGCAGCAATCCGCTCAGCGCCCTGCAGGAGTTGCTGCCGCAGGCCCGTGACATCGGCCTGCACCTGATCGTCACGCGCCGGGTCGGCGGGGTGTCCCGGGCGCTCTACGAGCCGGTGCTGCAACGGTTGCGCGAACTGGACTCGCCCGGCCTGCTGATGTCCGGCAACCGGGAGGAGGGCGCGGTCTTCGGCACGTTGCGACCGAGCCCGCAGCCACCCGGCCGGGGCACTCTCGTTCGCCGCCGGGACGGCCAGCAGCTGATCCAGACCGCCTGGTCCGAGCCGTCGTGACGAGGGTCGGCTCGGGCCGGGTCGTTCCGGTGGCCGACCAGGCCACGGAACGCTCGAATTGCCGCGGACCATCGGATCCGCGTGCCCTGATTCATCACTATCCATCGAACGTGGCCGGTCAGGGCTGCGCGGGCTGGACCGGTTCCGCTACGGTCTTCACTGGAGTGTCCGTCGGTGGGGTGTTGCTGCCTTGCCGCGGGGGAGGGGCGCGGCAAAGCCGCCGCCACAACATGACGGAAGGGTGTGAAGCATGGCGTTCGAGGTCGAAGCTGCGACTCTGCATACCGCCGCGAGTGACGTGCGGTCCACGCGCAGCGAGGTCGACGGCGAGCTGAAGAAGCTGTGGAACGTAGTCGACGACCTGGCCATGGCGTGGAAGGGTCAGGCGTCCACTGGCTTCCAGTCGCTCATGCAGCGCTGGAACGAGGACACCGTCAACCTGCTGACGGCGATGGACAGCATCGCTGACCTGCTCGACAAGTCGGGTACGACGCACCAGGTCAACGACGAAGAGCAGCAGCAGATGCTGGACAAGTTCCACTCTGCTCTCAACCCGTGATCCCGTAGTTAGCAGAGGAGGAAATCGTGACGATCAAGGTTGACTACGCGGTCCTCGAGAGCAGCAACCAGCAGATGCAGGCCATCTCGAAGACCATCGACGAGAAGCTGGACACGCTGCGGTCGATGCTGTCCAAGCTCCAGTGGGACGGCGAGGACCGGGCAGCCTACGAGCAGCACCAGGCGAAGTGGGACTCGTCGGTCCGGGACATCAACCGGATCCTGAACGAGATCGGCGGCGCCGTCGGCATCGCCCGCGAGAACTACGTCTCCACCGAGATGAGCAACGCCAAGGTGTGGGGCTGAGACAATCACCGGTGCGGCTCCGGTCCGGTTCGACCGGACCGGAGCCGCATTGCGTTGGCGTCGACACAGGTTCTGGGAGAGCGATGGGTACGGGGAAGTCTTTCCGTTCGGCGCGGGTCACCGCCGCGGCCGTGTTGGCGTTGTGTGCCGCGATGGCCTCCACCGCGGTCCCGGCACCCGCCCGCGCCGCCGACACGGTCCGTGGCCTGCAGTGGTATCTCGACTCGCTGAAGATTCCCCAGGCGCACGAGATCACCCGGGGCAAGGGCGTCGTGGTCGCGGTCGTCGACTCCGGTGTGGATCCTTCGCACCCTGACCTGCGCGGTCAGGTGCTGCCGGGGCACGGCGTGAATGCTGCCGCCGCTCCCGACGGGCGGCGCGACGACGACGCGGAGTCCGGGCACGGCACCTCGATGGCCGGCATCATCGCCGGCCGCGGCGGGGGCACGACGCGGGAGTTGGGCATCGCGCCGGCCGCGAAGATCCTCCCGGTCTCCATGGGGCCCCGTGCGGCCAGCGTCGACATGGTCCTCGCAATCCGCTGGGCGGCGGACGCGGGCGCGGACGTCATCAACATCTCCTACGGTGGCGACCCGGCTCGCCCCGATCCGGACCTGACGGACGCCGTCAAGTACGCGTTGGGCAAGGACGCGGTGGTGGTCGTCTCCGCCGGAAACATCGAGGAGGGCGACCGGCAGGTCACCCTCCCGGCCAACATCCCCGGCGTGATCGCCGTCTCGGGGCTGAACAAGCGCGGTGGCTTCTTCGCCGGCTCGGTGCAGGGCCCGGAGATCGTGCTCGCCGCACCCATGGAGAGCATCATCGGGCCGGCGCCCAAGGCGGTCTCGCCGAACGGCTACACGGTGGCCAGCGGCACCAGCTCGGCGGCCGCCATCCTCTCCGGGGTGGCGGCGCTGGTCCGGGCCAAATATCCGAACCTCGACGCGGTCAACGTCATCAACCGGCTGGTCAAGACCGCTCGGGATGCCGGGCCGGCCGGTCGGGACCCGCAGTTCGGCTTCGGTGCGGTCGACCCGCTCGCCGCGCTGACCCGTTCGGTGCCGGCGGTGACGGCCAATCCGCTGCTGGAGGGCACGGCGGCCGACCCGACCCGGCCCGGCGGTGGCGCCGCCCGGCCCGGCGACGATGGCGGCTCGGCGGTCGAGTTCGGGGTCACCAACAAAGCCGGCGCCATCGTCCAGGTGGGGCTCTGCCTGGCTGTGCCGATTGTCGCGCTGGTCATCCTGCTGGTGGTGCTGCGGCGTCGCAAGCGGCGTAAGGGGGTGGCCGTCGGCGGTCCGCTTTCCGGCCCCCCGGGGCCGCCGCCGGGTTGGCCCGCGGGTCCGCCCGGTTGGCCGACGTCAGCGGGTCAGGCTCCACCGCAACATCCCGGCCCGGGCTACGGTCCGCCGGCGGGCCAGCCCGCGCCCGGGTATCCGCCGCCGGGCTATCCGCCGGCTCAGACCACGCCGGGTTATCCGCCGCCGGGCCAACCCGCGCCCGGCTACCCGCCGGCTCAGGCCGCGCCGGCACCGCCGTCGGGCGGGCCTGGTTGGCCGGGTGCCGGCCCGGGGCACGCTCCACCGCCAACCGGCCCACAGCAGCAGTGAGCGCGGACCACCAGTCAGGTTTTCGGGGAGGGGACCGATGACGGACGACACGACCAAGCAGCCGGAACGGTTCGAGGCAAACGACATCTACATCCCGGTCCCGGCGGCCGGGGTGATGACGCCGGGTCTGGCAGTGACCGGCTTCGAGATCGACAACGTCAACCACGCCGCGACGCCGAAGGGTCTGGTCACCGCGCCCGGCGAGGCGGGCGTCAAGACCGAGTGGGACGCCACCAGCCTGGACTCGGCCATCGACTGGCTGGAGACCCACGCGGCGTACCTGAACAAGCTCTCCTACGACATGGTCGACATCCAGGACCTGATGGGCGGCGCGGCCGCCGGCGCGGCGACCGGGGCGCCCGGGGGCCCGGCGAGCCCGCTCGGTGGCTTCGACTGGGCCGGTCGCTTGGCCGCCAAGCACCAGGGGCTCTACCAGGGCACCGAGAGCGGCGTCCGGCGGCTCTCCCAGAGCCTGTACGACGCGGCGGAGGCACTGCGTCAGGTCAAGGAGAACTACGAGACGGCGGAGCACGCCAACGCGATGTCCGCCGCCGACATGCAGCGGGTCTTCGGCGACGTGGCCGGCAACGGCGACGGTCGCTAGAACGGGGAGGACGCAGATGGGCCTGAGCTGGGAAGAGATGTGCCAGAAGGTCGTCATCGACGGCCGGCCGGGTGACGTGGAGAGCGCCGCCCTTGGCTGGGAGCAGCTGATCAAGAATCTCGACAACGTCAAGCAGAGTCTCGACACCAACATCAAGGACCTGGGCACGGTCTGGAAGGGCCCCGCGTACGAGGCGTTCAAGGGGCACGTCGAGCAGATCGCCAAGGACACCGGGAACATCGTGGCGGACGCCGAGAAGGGCACCGGCATCGTCCAGTCGCTCAAGAGCGCCGCGGAGAAACTCACCGCCGCCCAGCGGGACTTCCCGGTCCCGGCGACCTGCGTCAACGACGTGCTGGAGGCGCGGAACGCCAAGCTGACCCTCAGCGTGGGCTTCTTCGAGGCCAAGGTGGCGCCGGATTTCCTCGGCTGGTTGGATCCGGTGACCGCGGTCGCCGACTGGATCAACGACCGGTCCGACGAGGCTGCGGGCGTATACCAGCGGGTCAGCGGCGACTACCAGAACATCGCCCCGGGCACCCCGGGTGACGCGAGCGGCTTCCAGAACCAGACACCGAAGACCGAGATTCCGAAGCTGGACAACGGTGGCGGCGGTGGTGGCGGGGTCGGTGGCGTACCGGACATCGGCGGCGGCAAACCGTCCATCGGCGACCTGGGCGCCAGGCCCTCGATCGACGCCAACGGCATGCCGGACACCGGCAACCTGCCCGGCGGTTCCGGCACGCACCCCGACCTCTCCGGTGGGTACGGCACCGGCTCGGGCGCTTACCCCGGCACCGGCGGGGTGCCGGGCACCGGGGGTCTGGAGGACGACTACAGCAGCGGGCTCGCGGGTGCCGGCGGCGGCGGGACGCCCGGTCTCGGCTCCGGCCTGGGGGGCGGCGGCCTGGGCTCCTCCGGTCTCGGCGGTGCCGGTGGGCTCGGCAGCGGCGGCGGCCTGGGTAGCGCCGGAGCCGGCGCTGGCACGGGCGCTCTCGCGGGCGGTGGCGCTCTCGGCCGGGCGGTCTCCCCCAACATGGGCCCGATGATGGGTGGTGGCGCGGCGGGCGCCGGCCGCGGTGGTGGCCGGGGCGGCGGTCGCGTCGGCGCGGGCGGCAAGTTGGGCGCGGGCGGCGGCATGGCACCCGGGATGGGTGGCGCCGCCGGCGGCGGTGCCGGCCGGGGCGGTGCCGGTCGGGGCGCGACGGGTGCCGGGGCCGGCGGCCGCGGCGCGGGTGCGCGAGGCGCGGGTATGGCCGGGATGGGCGCCGGTGCGGGCGCCGGCTACGGCGAGGAGGAGACTCCCCGCAACACCTGGCTGGAGGAGGACGAGGACGTGTGGGGCGCGGACGGGGGCGGCACCTCCGGCATCCTGCGCTGATCGTCAGGACGGCACGGCACCGACGGGGACGACTCGTCGGTGCCGTGGCGGGCACGGCCGCCGGAGACCGTGCCAGGCGCGATCAAGCGGCGCCGGTCAGTTGGTGATCGCTGCGTCGGTGCGCCGTCCCGGGCGCCAGCCGCGTCGGCGGCCTCGATTCATGATCGGCCGGGCGGCCAGCAGCAGCGCGGCGAGCAGCCCGCCGACCGCCGCCGCCCAGATCGCGGCGCTGCGTTGCCAGCCCAGCGGGTCGTCCGACCGGGCGGGCGCGGGGAGCGCACCGGCGGGCGGATCGGTACGAGTGCCCAGCAGGCTCGACACGGCTCGGTACGGGTTGACCACGCCGTAGCCGATCTCGGCGTTGTGCCCGTCCGGCGGGTTGTCCGCGGTCCGTTCCAGCCGGTCGGCGACCTGTTGTGGGTCGAGTTGCGGGTGGGCTGCCCGGACCAGCGCGGCCACTCCCGACACGTACGCGGCGGCGAAGCTGGTGCCGCCGGTCGGCTCGGCGCGGTAGCCGCTCCCGCGCGGGGCCGGGCCGACGATGTTCAACCCCGGTGCGGCGACGTCGACGTAGGCGCCGCTGACCGAGGTGCCCACGTGGCCGCCCTGCTCGTCGACGCCGGCCACCGCGATCACACCCTCGTACGCGGCCGGGTAACCCGTCTTCTCCTGCTGCTGCTCCTGCCGGTTGCCGGCGGCGGCAACCAGCACCACCCGCTTCGCGAGCGCGTTCTTGACCGCCGCCTCCAGTTCGGGGCGGTCCAGGGTCACCAGGGACAGGTTGATCACGTCGGCGCCCTGCCCGACCGCGTAGTCGATGGCCGCGGCGATCTGCCCGGGCAGCGCCTCGTCGTTGGTGCCCTTGGTGTCCGGCAGCACCCGGATCGGCAGGATGCGGGCCGCCGGGGCGATGCCGCTGAACGGCACGCCGGTGCCCTCCTTGCCGGCGATGATGCCGGCCACCATCGTGCCGTGCCCGGCCTCGTCGCACTGGCCCTGCCTGGCCGGCAGGCCGTTGAAGTCCCGGCCCTCAAGCACCTGGCCCTTGAGCAGCGGGTGGACGGCGGAGACCCCGGAGTCGATGACCGCCACCGTCACGCCGGCGCCCCGGGACAGCGGCCACGCCGAGGCCGGGTCCAGCCGGCGCAGTGCCCACGGCATCTCCACCAGGCCGTCCTCGCCACCTGGGCCACAGGTGGGCGGCGCCGCGACCGCCGGGGAGGGGACGACCGCCAGGGCGGCGCCGAGCAGGACCGCCAGCGCTCCACTGAGGACAGCGTGGACGGCACGTCCGGTACGGCGGCGGGACGGGTCGGTCGCGCTCAACGGCAGGCATTCGCGCACCCGCAGAGATTACCGCTGTGTCGCGGTCGGGCAACGGCCCGGCGAGGGCGCTCAGGAGCGGGGGGCGGCCTCCGGGGCGGGTGTCTCGGCGAAGAGCGCGAGCAGAGCACCGACCTGGCGGTCGGCCTCGGCGGGGTGCCGGAAGTGGCCGGCCGGGTTGAGGGTGTACTCGTTGCGCCGCCCGACCCGGGTGCGGCGCAGGTAGCCGCCGGCCTCCAGGTCGGCGACGATCGCCTGCGCGGCCCGCTCGGTCACGCCGACCTCGGCCGCCACGTCGCGCAGCCGGGCGGTGGGGTCGCGGCCGATGGCCAGCAGAACGTGCCCGTGGTTGGTGAGGAACGTCCAGTTCCGGCCGCCGGTGTCGCCAGCCGCCGTCGCCGAGCTCGCCATCGTGGGTCCGCCTCTCCGGTGCTTCGTGCCCCCTGGAGCGTCGCCGGAGCGGCGCTCCGAGGGGCAACGTATGAAATCTATATCACGTATAACTTGACGCATCTTGTGGTGCGTGTGACCGTGGAACCCGGACCAGCGCCCGCCGCCGCCCCGCTGATGAGTCGGTTGAGCAGGTCAACGCGTGGAAAGAGGTGCGGGGATGAGCCGTCCCGGTACACCCGGCCAGCAGCCGGGTTCGCAGCGTACTGCCGACCCGACGCCGGCACTCACCGAGCCGGCCCAGGCGTACGCCGAGCTGATCGCCGGGAACCGGCGCTTCGTCCGCGGCGCACCCCGCCACCCCAACCAGGATGCCGGACACCGGGCCGCGGTGGCCGACGGGCAGCACCCCTTCGCGGTGATCGTCGGCTGCTCCGACTCACGGTTGGCCGCCGAGATCATCTTCGATCGTGGGCTGGGCGACCTGTTCGTGGTCCGTACCGCCGGGCACACCACCGGCCCGGAGGTGCTGGGCAGCGTGGAGTACGCGGTGACCGTGCTCGGCACCCCGCTGGTGGTGGTGCTCGGCCACGACTCGTGCGGTGCGGTGCAGGCCGCCCGTGAGTCGGCAGCCACCGGCAACCCGCCCCAGGGGCACCTGGGCGCGGTGGTCGACGCCGTGCTGCCCAGCCTGCGTCGGGCCGAGGCGGAGGGGGTGGACGACATCGGCCGCATCGTCGACATCCACATCGCACAGACCGTCGAGGCGCTGCTCGGGCAGTCGCCCGTGCTGGCCACCGAGGTGGAGCGGGGGCGGTGCGCGGTGGTAGGGGTGTCGTACCGGCTGGCCGCCGGAGTGGTGCGTCCGGTGGCCGCCGTGCCGGCCACGACGCTCGACGGACCGATCGACGCCAGCACGCCGGTCGGTCCGGCCGCGCCCGCCGCCTGAACGCGTCGAGGGCCGCTCCGCGTCACGCGGAACGGCCCTCGACGGAGAGCGTGGGTCAGAGCAGCGACATGTGTACGTGGTCGGTGTGGTTCGACGGCCCGCTGTACGACTTCCAGCCGGTCGCCGGGAACCAGATCTGCCGGTTCCAGATCACGTAGTAGATGCCGAGCCGGTCGGCGTTGCGGATGAGGAACGCGGCGACGTTGTTGCCGTACGTCCGGGTGTCCTCGTTGTGCCACGGGCTGAAGCCGCTCTTCTGCAGAGACCAGTCGCAGGCGCGGCCCTTCGGGTGCTCCCACGGCCCCCCGGATCGGTAGCAGCCGACGAACCGGTTGAATCCGGCCCGCTTGACCTCCTTGTACGCGTGCAGCGTGCGCGGGGTGACGCAGCCGGACGTGGTCGGGTCGTTCTGGCTGCACGACTCGGACTTCCAGTCGCCGTCGGCGGTCCGGCCCGGGCCGAGCCGGGCGACCGGTGAGGTGGCCGACACCAGCCCGCCGGTGAAGCCCTTCCCACCGACCAGGGCGAGGGCCTTGTCCGCTTCGCGCTTCTCCTTGGCCATCAGGGCGGTCTGCTTCTGCTGCTCGCGGACCTCCGCGTCGAGGGCCAGCTTGGCCTGCTCAGCGCGGGTCTTCACCGCGTTGACCTCGGCGAGCTTCTTCTCGTTGACCATGTTCATCTCATCGAGCGCGGCGGCACGTTGGACGAACGAGTCCGGGGCTTCGCTCTCCAGCAGCATCGCCAGCGGGCCGATCCGGCCGGTGCGGTACGACTGGGCGGCGATCTGCCCGACCTGCGGCGCCAGTGCGTTCAGGTCGGCCTTGGCCCGGTCGACCTCCAGCGCCAGCTGCAGCTGCTTCTTCTTCGACGTGTTCAGTTTGGACTTGGCCGCGGAGAATTTGCGGTTGGTCTGCTCGATCACGTCGTTGAGCAGCTGGGGCTCGCCGTCCTCCTCGTGCCCGGACGGTGTGGGGGTCGTCGGGGCGGCCTGCGCCGGGAGGGGCCCGGCGAGCACGGTCAGTGCGGCGATCACGGCCACCACGGGTGTCAACCAGCGGCGTAGGGGTGCCGTCACAATGTTCCCTTCCGTCGACCGCCGACCGGGTTAGCTGACGGGTTCGGGGCGGAAGTGGCCCCTACCGCTGTCGCGGATTCACCCCACGTACCTGGGTTCCCGGCTCGCCGGTTGGCGATTGGGCGGTGGCACCGCAGGCGCCGCTTCGCGCCTTCATCGGTAACCGGCAGTGAGGTTACCCGAGAGCCCACCGGCTGAGCTACGCCCTGATACCGACTAAAAGCGTCATTTCGCCATGGCGCTGAGTGACCAGTGATGCGGTTCTCAGGGCGGACGCCCGACGTGGTCACGTTGAGGAGTGTCACCATGCCGTATCCGTGCTCCTGTTCGGCTCTGGCCACCGGTTGGTGGCGGTGGATGAGGGTGTGGTCCGCGTCGGGTCGGGCGACGTGAGGTCGGGCCGATCCGTGCGCGGGGAGCTCAGCGCCGCCAGTGCCTCGGCGCGGTCGGGCTGGGGTCGCGGGGCGGGCGCTTCGGCGGCGGGCGCGGTGGTCTGCCGGCCGGCTGCGGTCACCATCGCGGCCAGCCCGGTGGTCAGCGGTACGGCGGCGATCAGCCCGAGCGTGGCGACCCCGCTGCGGACGATCTCCTGCGCGAGGAACTCGCTGGTCAGGATCTGCCCGATCGGTCGCGAGTCAGCGGTGAGCAGGAGCAGCAGCGGCAACGAGGCGCCCGCGTACGCCAGCACGATGGTGTTGACGGTGGAGGCGATGTGCGCCCGGCCGACCCGGGTCGCCGCCCGGTAGAGCTGCAACCGGGTCAGCCCGGGGTTGGCGTTGGCCAGCTCGGTCACGGTGGCCGCCTGGGTGACGGTCACGTCGTCGAGCACCCCGAGCGAGCCGATGATGATCCCGGCGAGCAGCAGGCCGTGCAGGTCCACGTCGGCCTGGAACATCGACAGGGTGGTGGCGTCCTCGCTGCCGAAGCCGGTGAGGTGCGTGGCGCCGCTGACGATGGTGGCCAGTACGCCGGTGAGGACCAGGCTGCCCAGGGTGCCGAGCACCGCGACCGAGGTCTGCGCGCTGACCCCGTGCGTCAGGTAGAGCACCACGAACATGATCAGCGCGGCACCGACCACCGCTACCAGCAGCGGCGACCGGCCGGCGCCGATTCCGGGCAGCACGAAGGTGAGCAGGATGGCGAAGCTGGCGGCCAACCCGGCCAGAGCGGCCAGGCCCCGCCACCGGCCGAACGCGACGATCGCGGCGGCGAAGATCACCGCCAGCCACAGCAGCGGCGCGCCGCGCTGGTGTTCGGCGATGTTCCAACTGCTGGCGGTCGGATCGGTCGGGTCGGTCAGCTCCACCAGGATGACCTCGTCGTCGACCTCGACCCGGGGCGCGCCGGGTCCGGCGGGCACGGGTGTCTGGATCCGCTGGCCGGAGGCCGGCCCGTCGTTCACCCGGACGTCCACCGTGCCGCACGGCCCGTCCCCGACGCTCGGTGTGCCCTCGGGGTTCGGCGCCGCCGCTGGGCACGGCTCGGTCACCACCCGGGTCACCGTGCCGTGGTAGCGCGGCACGTTCGCACCGCCGTCGGTCCGCGGTGACCCGTCGCGAGGCCAGAGCACGACCGCGGCGAGCACGGTCGCGACGAAGAGGGGCACCACCGTCGCGACGAGGATCCGTCGCACCCGGGGTGGGGCGGACGGAGCGGAGCGGGTGTGGTCGGAACCCAATGCGAGACTCCCAACGATCCGGTGCGGGGTACGTGCCGACGGGCCGGTCGGTTCACCGCCGCCGCGGGAAAGCGGCGACGAGCGCGCCGGATCGCTGGACGGCGACCTCGTGACCACGCAGGGTGAAAGCTCGGCCCGGTCGGCGGGAGGTGACGCCACAACGTGGCGGCACCTCTGCCCAACTGCGTAGCGGGATCCGGAGGGCCATCGTCGGAATGCTAACCAGCCCGACCCGGGGACGCAGGTCGTGCCGGAGTGTCGGGTGGTCGAACCGCTCGCGTGGCGGGTTCCGGACCGGCATGTTGGAGTCATGCCCGCTCCGTCGCCGCCCGACCCCGATCGTCCCGCCGCCGACGAGCGCCACGCCGGGCCCGGTGGCCACCAGCGACACGCCGACGGCGGGCCACATCAGCACGACAAGCACGCCGGGCACGATCCGGCGATGTTCCGCCGCCGGTTCTGGGTCTGCCTCGTGCTCACCGTGCCGGTGGTGTTGACCAGCCACCTGGTGCTGGACCGGCTCGGCCTCGGGCTGGACGTCCCGGGCCGGTCCTGGGTCGGGCCCGTGCTCGGCTCGGTGGTGTTCTGGTGGGGCGGCTGGCCGTTCCTGGTCGGCGCGGTCCGCGAGGTCCGCGATCGGGCGCCGGGCATGATGCTGCTGGTCGCGATGGCCATCACCGTCGCCTACACCGCGTCACTGGCCACCAGCGTGGGCGCCTTCGACCTGGATTTCTGGTGGGAGCTTGCCGCGCTGGTCACCATCATGCTGCTCGGGCACTGGCAGGAGATGAAGGCCATCGGTCAGGCCAGGGGCGCGCTCGCGGCACTGGCCGCGCTGCTGCCCGACGATGCCGAGCGGGTGGCGGCGGACGGGCGGGTCGAGCCGGTGCCGGTGACCGAGCTGCGGGTCGGCGAGGTGGTGCTGGTCCGGCCGGGTGGGCGGGTTCCGGCGGACGGGCGGATCGTCGACGGCGGCGCCGAGCTGGACGAGTCGATGATCACCGGAGAGTCGCGTCCGGTCGCCCGGTCGGCAGGGGACCGGGTGGTGGCCGGCACCGTCGCCACCGACTCGGCGATCCGGGTCCGCGTCGAGGCGCTGGGTGAGCAGACCGCGCTCGCCGGCATCCAGCGGATGGTCGCGCAGGCGCAGCGCTCCGGCGGGCGGGCCCAGCTGCTGGCGGACCGGTTCGCGGCCGCGTTGTTCTACCTGGCCACCGGCACCGCCGTGCTGACCGTGCTGGTCTGGACCGCGCTGGGCCGGCCCGACGAGGCGGTGGTCCGCGCGGTCACCGTCCTCGTGATCGCCTGCCCGCACGCGCTCGGGCTGGCCATTCCGTTGGTCG
This sequence comes from Micromonospora sp. NPDC005161, assembly GCF_053599855.1. Lineage (NCBI taxonomy): Bacteria > Bacillati > Actinomycetota > Actinomycetes > Micromonosporales > Micromonosporaceae > Micromonospora > Micromonospora sp. NPDC005161. The sequence continues at coordinate 74,121 of NZ_JBSFYQ010000008.1, read as the reverse complement.
TCGCGCTCTCCACCGCACTGGCCGCGCGGTCCGGGATCCTGGTCAAGGACCGGTTGGCGCTGGAGCGGATGCGGACCGTCGACGCGGTGCTGTTCGACAAGACCGGCACCCTGACCCGGGGCGAGCACGTGGTCACCGACCTGGCGACGGCACCCGGCGTCGCGCGGGACGAGGTGCTGCGGATCGCGGCCGGCGTGGAGTCCGACAGCGAGCATCCGCTGGCTCGGGCGATCGTGGCGGCGGCCGGGAGCGTCGGACCGGCCCCGGCCGTCGGGTTCCGGTCGCTGCCGGGGCGCGGGGTGCAGGCCACCGTCGACGGTACGCAGTACGCGGTGGGCGGTCCCGCGCTGCTGCGGCAGCTGGGCCTGTCGCTCCCGGCCGAGCTGGAGGCGGCGATCGGCCACTGGTCGGCGCGGGGCGCCGCGGTGCTGTACCTGGTACGGCCGCCGGACGCCGTGCTCGGCGCGTTCGCGCTGACCGACGAGGTACGTCCGGAGGCCCGGGAGGCCATCGTCGAGCTGCGCGCCGCGGGCGTCCGCGCCATCGCCATGATCACCGGTGACGCCCGTCCGGTGGCCGAGGCGGTCGCCGCCGACCTGGGTTTCCGGCGGGGTGTCGACGAGGTCTTCGCCGAGGTGCTGCCGGCGGAGAAGGACGGCCGGGTGGCCGAGCTTCAGCGGCGGGGGTTGACCGTGGCGATGGTCGGCGACGGGGTGAACGACGCGCCGGCGCTGGCGCGGGCGGACGTCGGCATCGCGATCGGCGCGGGCACCGATGTGGCGATCGAGTCCGCCGGGGTGGTGCTGGCCTCGTCGGACCCGCGCGGGGTCGGTGCCGTGGTCCGGCTCTCGCGGGCGTCGTACCGGAAGATGCGGCAGAACCTGGCCTGGGCGGCGGGCTACAACGTGGTGGCGCTGCCGCTGGCGGCCGGGGTGCTGGCGTGGGCCGGGGTGGCGTTGAGCCCGGCGCTGGCCGCGGTGCTGATGTCCGCGTCCACCATCGTGGTGGCGCTCAACGCCCAGTTGCTGCGTGGGGTACGCCTCGACCCGGAGACCGAGTGACGGCCCGGTCCGGTCGGACCGGGCGAGCGTCACCCGGTCTCAGCCGCGCTTCATCAGCCGGCCGACCGCCGCCATCATCTCGGTGGCCATCTCGTCGGCCCGGCCCTCGGCGGCGCCCTCGTGCATGCAGTGCCGCGCGTGCCCGTCGAGCAGCCCCAGCGCCACCTTGTCCAGCGCGGCCTGGATCGCGGAGATTTGGGTGAGCACGTCGATGCAGTGGCGGTCGTCGTCGACCATCTTCTCGATGCCCCGGACCTGCCCCTCGACACGGCGGAGCCGCGCGAGCAGTTGATCCTTGCTGGCGGTGTATCCGCGGATCGGAGTGGGTGCGGTCATGGCGACCAGGGTAGCCTACCCCTGGGGGGTATGGTACTGTCCCTTTCTGTCGGGATACCCCCACCGGGTACCGGTACAACACAAGGACAGACGTCCGCCTTCGATTTACCCCTGGGGGGTATAGGCTCGGAGGTGGCGGAGGGAGACGGTTCGATGGTCAACACGACGTACCAGGTGCAGGGCATGACCTGTGGGCACTGCGTCAGCTCGGTCAGCGCCGAGGTCGGCGCCATCGCGGGTGTGCGCGAGGTTCAGGTCGACCTGGCCACCGGCCGGGTCACCGTCAGCAGTGACCAGCCGCTGGACGTGGAAGTCGTCCGGACCGCCGTCGACGAGGCCGGCTACGACCTCGTCGACGCCTGATCGAGAGGCCCGGCATGAATACGGTGACCAGACTGGGCGGATTCGCCCTCGGCCTCGCGGCGGTCTTCGGCGCGGCGTACGGGATCGGTCAGGTGGCCGGTCCCGCCGCCCCGGTCGCCGAGAACCGGCACGACGACGGGGCCGCCCACGAGCCGGGCCCGGCCGGCCACGGAGAGCACGATGAGGCGGCCGACCGGCTCCCCGGCGGCCTGCTCGTCGCCGACCGCGGCTACACCCTCGAACCGGTCGCCGCGCCGGCCGGCGAGTTCGCCTTTCGGATCGGCGGCCCGGACGGCCGACCGGTGACCCGGTTCGACGTGGCGCACGACAAGCGGATGCATCTCATCGTCGCTCGGCGGGACCTCTCCGGCTTCCGCCACGTGCATCCCGACCTGGCCCCGGACGGCACGTGGCGCGTCGCCACCCCACTGGCCGGCCCCGGGCAGTGGCGGGCGTTCGCCGACTTCGCCCCGACCGGGGGAGAGCCGCTGACCCTCGGGGTGGACGTGACGGTCCCCGGAACGCTGGCCGAACGGCCGCTGCCCGCGCCGGCGACCAGCACGACCGTCGACGGCTACACGGTCACCCTGGCCGGCGCGGTGCAGCCCGGCCGGACCTCGCCGCTCACACTGACCGTCAGCCGGGACGGGCGGCCGGTGACCGACCTGGAGCCCTACCTGGGCGCGTACGGCCATCTCGTGGCGCTGCGCCGGGGTGACCTGGCATACCTGCACGTGCACCCGGAGGGGACACCCGGCGACGGGCGCACCCCGCCCGGTCCGGCTGTCACCTTCCTCGCCGAGGTGCCCTCGGCCGGCAGGTACCGGCTCTACCTCGACTTCCGGCACGGCGGGTCGGTGCACACCGCCGAGTTCACCGTGGTCGCCGGCACCTCGCCCACCCCGCCCACCGGCGCACCGACGACCGGTGGCGATCCCACCCCGACCGATCCCACCCCGAGCGGACCCGCGCCGACCGGGGACGCCGACCACGGCATCCCCGGGCACGGGCACAACTGACGGGACCAGATGATGACCACCACCAGCAGACCGCTGCCCGAGGCGCCGAACCGGATCGAGTTGGCGATCGGCGGAATGACCTGCGCCGCCTGCGCCGCCCGGATCGAGAAGAAGCTGAACCGGATGGACGGGGTCAGCGCGACCGTCAACTACGCCACCGAGAAAGCCACTGTCCGGTACGTCGACGGCGTCACGCCGGACGACCTGATCGGCACGGTGCAGAAGACCGGCTACACGGCGTCCCTGCCGTCCCCACCTTCCACCGCCGAGGAGCCGGTGGACGCGCTGCGTGGCCCGCGTACCCGCCTCTGGGTGTCGGTGGCGCTCAGCGTGCCGGTGGTCGTGCTGGCGATGGTGCCGGCCTGGCAGTTCGACTACTGGCAGTGGCTGTCGCTGACGCTCGCCGCCCCGGTGGTGGTCTGGGGCGGGCTGCCGTTCCACCGGGCCGCCTGGACCAACCTGCGGCACGGCGCGGCGACCATGGACACCCTGGTCTCGCTCGGCACCCTCGCCGCGTTCGGTTGGTCGCTCTGGGCGCTCTTCCTCGGCGACGCCGGGATGCCCGGCATGACCCACCCGTTCCGTTTCGACATCACCCGCACCGACGGCGCCGGCAACATCTACCTGGAGGCCGCCGCCGGGGTGACGGTGTTCATCCTCGCCGGCCGTTACTTCGAGGCCCGCTCGAAGCGGACCGCCGGCGCCGCCCTGCGCGCCCTTCTCGAACTGGGCGCCAAGGAGGTGGCGGTGCTCCGCGACGGGGTGGAGACCCTGATCCCGGTGGACCAGCTCGCCGTCGGTGACCGGTTCGTGGTCCGCCCCGGCGAGAAGATCGCCACCGATGGCGTGGTCGACGAGGGCACGTCGGCCGTCGACGCCAGCATGCTCACCGGCGAGTCGGTCCCGGTCGAGGTCGGCCCGGGCGACGGCGTGGTGGGTGCCACGATCAACGCGGGCGGCCGGCTCGTCGTCACCGCCACCCGGGTCGGCGGGGACACCCAGCTCGCCCGGATGGCCGACCTGGTCGAGCAGGCCCAGAGCGGCAAGGCGGCCGTGCAGCGGCTGGCGGACCGGATCTCCGGCGTGTTCGTGCCGATCGTCATCACGCTCGCCGTGGGCACCCTCGGCTGGTGGCTCGGCAGCGGGGCTGGGCCGACCGCCGCGTTCACGGCCGCGGTGGCCGTGCTGATCATCGCCTGCCCCTGCGCGCTCGGCCTGGCCACGCCGACCGCACTCCTGGTCGGCACGGGCCGGGGCGCTCAGCTCGGCGTGCTGATCAAGGGACCGGAGGTGCTGGAGTCGACCCGGCGGGTGGACACCGTGGTGCTGGACAAGACCGGCACCGTGACGACCGGCCGGATGACCCTGGTGAACGTCGTGCCGGCGGCCGGTACGGACCGTGCCGATCTGCTCCGGCTCGCGGGGGCGGTCGAAGCCGCCTCCGAGCACCCGATCGCACGGGCGGTCGCGGCGGGCGCCGCCGAGGCCGGGACGCTGCCCCCGGTGACCGGCTTCGCCAACGTCGAGGGGTTGGGCGTCAGCGCCACGGTGGACGGCCGGAGTGTGCTGATCGGTCGGCTCCGGCTGCTGCGCGAGCGCGGGTTCGACGTACCGCCGGAGGTCCAGCGGGCGGTCGCCGACGCGGAAGCGACCGGTCGGACGGCGATCGTCGCCGGTTGGGACGGGCGGGCCTGCGGTGTGCTCGCGGTCGCCGACGTGGTCCGGCCGACCAGCCGGGCGGCGGTGGCCCGGCTGCGCGCCCTGGGGCTCACCCCGGTCCTGCTGACCGGGGACAACGTCACCGTGGCCCGGGCGGTCGCCGCCGAGGTGGGCGTGGACGAGGTGATCGCCGAGGTCCTGCCGGCCGGCAAGGTCGACGTGGTCAGGCGACTCCAGGCCGAGGGGAGGTCGGTGGCGATGGTCGGCGACGGGGTCAACGACGCCCCGGCGCTGGCGCAGGCCGACCTGGGCCTGGCGATGGGCACCGGCACCGATGTGGCGATCGAGGCGTCGGACCTCACCCTCGTCCGGGGCGACCTGGACGCCGCGGTGGACGCCATCCGGCTGTCCCGGCGCACGCTCGGCATCATCCGGGGCAACCTGTTCTGGGCCTTCGGGTACAACGTGGCGGCCCTGCCGCTGGCCGCTGCCGGGTTGCTCAACCCGATGATCGCCGGCGCCACGATGGCCCTCTCCTCGGTCTTCGTGGTGGCCAACAGCCTGCGCCTGCGCCGGTTCCGCCCGGCCGCCCCCGTCGACGGGGTGTAGTCGGGATGGTTGGACCGGCGATGGCAGGGGTACTGCTGGTGGCGTAGCGACGCTCGCGATGGAGGTTGGCACATGGGTATCGACGACAAGATCAACAACGCCACCGAGGATGCGGCCGGCAAGCTGAAGGAAGGCGCCGGTCGGGCCACCGACAACGAGCAGCTCGAGGCGGAGGGTCGCAACGACCAGGCCGGAGCCAAGCTCAAGCAGGCTGGCGAGAAGATCAAGGACGCCTTCAAGAGCTGACGTACGACGCACTCCGCACGCCGGGCCGGTGATCTCACCGGCCCGGCGTGCTGTCTGTCCGGCCCCTCGGTGGACCCTGAGATCCCCCTGATTCGCTCCCGAACCCCGGTCGCCGCACGTCGGCACCCGCTAACTTCTCTTGGCATGTGCAAGGGCTGCTTATGAGTGCCGCTCCGCCGACCGGTGACGACCTGGTCCGGGTGCTGGCCACGCTGGCCAACCCGCACCGGCTGCGGGTCGTCGCCGCACTGGCCCGCGAGCGCGCCTACGTGAGCCGGCTGGCCCGGCAACTGGGCATCAGCCGGGCGCTGTTGCAGGTCCACCTACGGAAGCTGGCGGCGGCCGGGCTGGTCACCGCACGCCTGGAATTGTCGGAGGACGGGAAAGCCATGAACTACTACGAGGTGGAGCCCTTCGTGCTCACACTCACCCCCGAGATCATCGCGGCGGCGGTCGAGACGCTGACCGTGCCCGACTCGGCCGAGCAGCCCGGAGCGGAGCGATGAGCGAGCACGACTGGACCGAGGTGGTCGGCGCGATCGGCATCTTCGCCCTGCTGATCAGCGTGTTCACGGTGACCATCGTGCAGCTCGCCAAGACCCGACGGGCCCGGCTCGAATCGGCCCGCGCGGACGACTACCGCCGGCTCGCCGAGACCGCCGCTCAGGCCCAGGCGGAGAACGCCCGACTGCTCGCGGCGTTGGACGGCCGGCTAAGCGGGATGGAGACCCGGATGGGCGCGCTGGAACGCGTCCTGCGCGAGGTCGAGTGAACCCGGCGCACGAAAGGACCGGGCCGTCGAGCGGCTACTCGACGGCCCGGTGGAAGCAGCACCACCTCGCCCGGTGGGCGAGTTTCTCCCGTGACGCTCCTTCGAGGAGAGGACAGCACTCCATGCTGCGCGTACGCAAATCCACCGTCGGCTGGGCGGTCGCCCTGGCCCTCACGGTCACCGGCCTGACCCCGGTCGGCCCGGCCGCCGCCCGAGCACAACCGGGCCCCACCATCGACTGGCGGCCCTGCCCCGGGGACGCCACCGCCGAGTGCGGCACGCTGTCCCTGCCGGTGGACTGGCGCCGGCCTCGGGGCGAGAGGTTCGACCTGGCGCTGGCCCGTCGGACGGCCACCGACCCGTCCGCAAGGACCGGCGCACTGGTGTTCGGCCCCGGCGGGCCGGGCGACAGCGGGGTCGACCGGGTGGTGACCGGCAGCTCCCGGTTCAGCGCCGAGCTGCGCCGCCGCTTCGACATCGTCAGCTTCGACCCGCGCGGCACCGGCGGCAGCCACCCGGTGATCTGCTCGACGGACCTGCTCGCCCGGCAACCGCAGCTGATAGCGGACCAGGCTCAGTTCGACGCCACGCTGGCCGGCAACGCGTTGCTGCGGGCCGACTGTCGGGCCCGGACCGGGCCGCTCTACGACCACGTGGACACGACCAGCGCGGCCCGCGACCTCGACGCGGTCCGCGCCGCGCTCGGCGAGCGGCTGCTGACCTTCCACGGCAGCTCGTACGGCACCCTGCTCGGGCAGCGGTACGCGGAGCTGTTCCCGCACCGCGTCCGGGCCATGGTGCTGGAGGCCGCGATGGATCACAGCCTCGACATCCGTGCCTTCCTCGACACCCAGGCCGTCACCGCGGAAGGCGCGTTCGACGAATTCGTCGCCTGGTGTGCCCGGTCCGCCGGCTGCCCGCTCAGGGGGCGGGACGTCCGGGAGGTCTGGGCCGGGCTGCACGGCCGGGCCGCGCGCGGGACGCTGACCGACCCGGACCGGCCCGGTGCGGCGCTCACCCCGTTCGAGCTGAGCCGGCTCGCCCACAAGAAGCTCTACGAGACGCACCGGTGGCCGGAGCTGGCCGGGTGGATCGCCAGAATGGACGCCGTCACCGCGCCGACGACCGCACCCCCGGCCGGCGACACGTCGACGGGCGACGCCGTGGCTCCGTACCCGTTCGCGGTCTTCTGCCAGGACTGGAGCCTGCCCGTCCGCGACTACCGCGAGTACGCCGGACACCTGCGCCGGATGGGCCGGCTCGCGCCCGACCTGCGCTATCCGCCGGCGGTGTTCGCCCCCGTGACCTGCCTGGGAACGCCGGCGCCGGTCGCCAACCCGCAGCACCGGCTGCGGGTCCGCACCGAGGTGCCGCTGCTGCTCGCCGCCACCGTGCACGACCCGGCCAGCGGGTACAACTGGGCCACCAACGTGGCGCGGCAGTTGGGCGAGCACGGCGTGCTGCTCACCTATCAGGGATGGGGGCATGGCAGCTATACCACCAGCCCGTGTGTGGCCGGCGCTGTTGACCGCTACCTGACCAGCGTGGTCGTGCCCCGTCCGGGCACCAGCTGCCCGGCCGTCGACCCGTCGGCGTGACCGACCCGCCGGTGCCGCGATCAGCGCAGGACGCGGTAGCGCAGGTGCGCCACGGTCGGCCCGGCCACCACCGCCACCTGTTCCAGCCGCGGCGCGATCCCGTCGAAGAGCCGTTCACCGGCCCCGAGGAAGATCGGCACCAGGTGCAGATGCAGGGTGTCGATCAGCCCGGCGGCCAGGTACTGCCGGACCGTGCTCGCGCCGCCCGCGATCGACACCTGCCGGTCACCCGCCGCCTCCCGGGCCTGCCGCAGCGCCGACTCGATGCCGTCGGTGACGAACCGGAACTCGGTGCCGCCCCGCATCACCAGCGGCGCCCGGGAATGGTGGCTGAGCACGAAGACCGGGGTGTGGAACGGCGGATCGTCGCCCCACCAGCCCTGCCAGCTCTCGTCCCAGTCGCCGTCCCCGCCGCCGAACATCCGCCGGCCCATCACGTACGCCCCGATGTCCCGGGTCAGCTCGTCGACCAGGTCTGCGTCGACTCCCCGCTCGCCGCCGGTCAGCCCGTGCTGCGCCCGCCAGCTGTCCAGGCCGAAGAACCACTCGTGCAACCGCAGCCCGCCCCGGCCCAGCGGATCCTGCCGGCTCTGGTCCGGCCCGGCCACGTACCCGTCCAACGAGATCGACAATTGACTGCTCACCATTCCCATGCCACGTCGACTCCCGCGACCGCCGGAACTCATCGCTGGGCGGCCAGTCGGGTTGCCCGCAGCTCCAGGTAACGCCGCTCGGGCAGGCTGGTGGTGCCCCGGGCCGCCGCCCGGTACGCGTCCCGCGCCGCCGGAAGCTGCCCGGCGAGCTCCAGCAGGTGGGCCCGGACCGCGGCGAGCCGGTGATGCCCGGCGGTGCGCTCGTCGGCGTCCAGCGGAGCGAGCAGGGCGAGCCCGGCCTCGGGACCGTCCACCATGGCCACCGCCACCGCCTGGTTGAGGGTGACCATCGGATTCGGCGCGATCCGGGCGAGCAGCCGGTAGAGCGCGGCGATCTGCCGCCAGTCGGTCGCCGCCGCCGTCGGCGCCTCGGCGTGCACCGCGGCGATCGCCGCCTGGAGCTGGTACGGGCCGGGCGGTGACCAGGTCAGCGCCTCGGTGATCAGCGCGACGCCGGCCTTGATGGCCGTCCGGTCCCACCGGTCCCGGTCCTGCTCGGTCAGCGGCACCAGCTCGCCGTCCGGGCCGACCCGGGCGGCCCGGTGCGCATCGGTGAGCAGCATCAGCGCCAGTAGCCCGGTCACCTCGCCGTCTCCGGGCAGCAGCCCGTGCAGGACGCGGGCGAGCCGGATCGCCTCGCCGGTCAGCTCCACCCGGTGCAGGTCCGGCCCGCTGGACGCGGTGTACCCCTCATTGAAGATCAGGTAGAGCACTCGGAGCACCGTCCGCAGCCGCTCGTCGCGCTCACCCGGCGCGGGCATGCTGAACCGGGCGCCGGCGGCCTCGATCCGCTGTTTGGCCCGGCGGATCCGTTGGCTCATCGTGGCCTCCGGCACCAGGTGCGCCCGGGCGATCTGTGCGGTGCTGAGCCCGCCGACGGCGCGCAGGGTCAGCGCCACCTGCGCCGAGGGAGCCAGCGCCGGGTGGCAGCAGAGGAAGAGCAGGGTCAGGGTGTCGTCGGCGTCCGCCACCGAGGGCTCCGCGTCGGCCGCCGGCGCCACCCCGGCGTACGCCGGCTCGCGCAGCGCCACCGCCACCTCGCGGTCCCGGCGGGCGCGCTCGCTGCGCCACTCGTCGGTGAGCCGGCGGTTGGCCACGGTGAGCAGCCAGGCGCGCGGGTTGTCCGGCAAGCCCTGCCCGGGCCACTGCGTCGCGGCGGCGAGCAGCGCCTCCTGGACCGCGTCCTCGCATCGGTCGAACTGCCCGTGCCGGCGGACCAGCAGGCCGAGGACCTGCGGCGCGAGCATACGCAGCAGGTCCTCGACCGTCCGGTCGTCGGTCACATCTCCGTCCCGGCCTCGTCCATGATCGGGCGGACCTCCAGGGCGCCGCCGAAGCGCACGTCCGGCCAGCGGGCGGCGATCTCGGCGGCCCGTTGCGGGGTGTCGCAGTCGACGGCCAGGTAGCCGGCGAACTGCTCCTTGCTCTCCATGAACGGCCCGTCGACGACTTCCGGGTGGCCGCCCGCGAGCCGGACCGTCCGGGTCTGCGACGGGTCGGCCAACGCCTGACCGCCGACCAGCTCACCGGACTCGGTCAGCTCCTTCATGATCTCGTCGACCTCGCCGAACAGGGCGGTGCGCTCCCGCTCGGTCAGCTCCTCGGTGAAGCCGGGCCGGTTCCAGATCAGCAGCATGTACTTCACGGCGATGCTCCTCGGGTCCTGGTCGCGCCCCGGTCGGGACGCGGTTCACCGGAGGGTCGGAGCCGAAGCTCCGTTCCCTACCGCCTACCGAAGAACATCGCAGAATTTTTCGACGGTGGCGGTTCCCACGCTGCCTGGGTCAACGTGGGTCGGGGCGTCCCGGTACCTGTCGGGGCGGTGGCCCCCCGCCGACGTCCAGCGACGCGCGGTCCGCCGCGGAGGTGCCGGACGACCAGCCCTCGGCGTCGCGGACGCTGAGCCGGTGCCGGGTGACGCCCGGGAAGAGGGTGTCGAGCCGCTCCTGGACCGCCTCGCCGCGCGCGGCGAGCACCGGGAGGAGCCGCTCCGGGCCGGCCGTCTCGGCCGCCGCCCGGTCCGCCGCCTCGGTGGTCGCGCGCAGCCGCTCGCCGATCCGCAGCGCGAACGCGTTGAGGAAGGACTCGTCCCAGACGCGGGTCCGCCGCCCGGCCCCCGGTCGCCGCTCGGCCCGCCCGCGCAGCATCGCGGCGGTGGCCTGGACCAGCAGCGAGGTGTAGAGCAGCTCCACCGCCACGAGGTCGGCCGGCCAGCCCAGCACGGTGGCGAAGCCGAGGTCGTCGGACCAGACCGCCGCACAGCGGTTCGCCGCCGCGACCTCCTGCACCAGCAGCGCCTTCGCACCCGCGTACGGGGTGTCGGTGCCGAGCCGCACGCCGCCGGGTAGGTCGCCCCGGTCGGCCCCGGCCGCCAGCAGCGCCTCGTCGATGCTGTGCCGGGCGATCAGCTCTTGCGCCTTGGCGGTCAACGCCTCCGCCTCGGCTGGGAAGGTCGTCGACTCGGCCTTGGCCAGCAGCGCCCGTACCCGTTCGAGCATGCCGGACCCACTGCGGGCCGCGCCGGCCGGGCGGCTCGCTGCCGCCGCCCCGGTCGTGCCGGGTGGCGGACGCAGCACCGCGATCGGCGGCAGGCTCTCCACCAGGACGAGGGTGTCCACGGCCGTGCGCAGGGCGTCGACCCGGTCCAGCCCTTCCCGGGCGGACCAGCCGGCCAGCACGCTCCGGTCGTCGTCCCACCACACCTCGGCGGCCAGCTCGCGCAACTGCTCGTCCCACCAGGCCGGAACCGGCCCGGTCTGCTCGCGCCGTTGGGCGGCCATCGCGTCCCGCACCAGTCGTGCCGACCGGGCGCCGAGCCGCCGGGTGGTGAGCCGGTCCAGGTCGGCCGGCTGCCAGCCGCGCGGCCACAGCCGCGCCACGCCGCGGACCAGGCGACGCAGCAGCGCCGTGTCCACCGCCGCCGTGCCGTCCGTCGCGCCGGTGCCGACCATCAGCTGGTCCAGCTGCCGTTCGGCCTGCCGTACGTCGGTGCCGCGCACCGCCGCGAGCGCCTCGGCGACGAGTTCGTCCGCGTCCGGCACGTGCACCTCCCTCTCCGGGTTCGCTGCCTCTCAGGCTCCATGATCATGCCGTCAGCCGTGCCGGAGGCGCGAAACGGGGATGTCGTCGCCCCGCTGACCGGCGGGGCCTCGATCAACACGAGGTCCGGGAAGTCGCGGTGTCCCATCAGGTCCGACACCCCGACATCGCCAATCTCGTGTCGATCACCGCCGGCTGGACGCGCGTTGCGGCTCGGTGGGCATGTTCCGCCCGGTCTCGGGTAGTTCGACCCTCACCTGAGGCGGATGCGAGGTGTGTGGTGGTCGGTTCGAGCCCGCCGAGTGCGCGCACCGCCGCCGTGCCGGAGGTCCGGTCGTCCATCCTCGCCGGTGTCCTGATCGGGGTCGCGGTGATGGCCGCGGTGGACGAGATCGTCTTCCATCAGTTGCTGGCCTGGCACCACTTCTACGACCGGTCCACCTTGTCGGTGGGTCTGCTCTCCGACGGGCTGCTGCACGCAGCCGAGCTGATCGCCCTGGTCGGCGGGTTCTTCTGGTTCGCCGACCTGCGCCGGCGAGGCGCCCTGGCGGCCCGCTTCGCCTGGGGTGGCGTCCTGCTCGGCGCCGGGGGTTTCCAGCTCTTCGATGGGCTGGTCGACCACAAGGTGCTCCGGCTGCACCAGATCCGCTACGGCGTCCACCTGGTGCCGTACGACGTGGTGTGGAACGTAGGCGGCGCGATACTGCTGCTCGCGGGCGCCGCGCTGGTCTGGCGGGCGCGATCCCGACCGCCACGCGACGGCCAGCGGTGACGGCGACCCTCGCCCGGACGCCCCGGGCTGGTTCGCGGCGCCGGTGATCGCGCACGGGGGGCACGCCGCGGATGGCCCGGGCTGGTTTCCGCTGGCGGCGGTCGGTCTGCTGGCCGGTGGCTACCTCGTGGCCGCCGCACGCGATCCAAGGGGCTGGGACCACCGGCGCAGCGGCGCCTGGCTGGCCGGCTGCGCCGTGCTGGCGGTCGCGGTCGGGCCGTTCGCGCAGCTCCCCGACGATCCGCGCGGACACATGACACAGCACCTGCTGCTCGGCATGGTGGCCCCGCTCGGGCTGGTGCTCGGCGCCCCGGTGACACTGCTGCTGCGGATCGCGTCCACACCCACCCGCCGGTTCATCGGCCGGCTGCTGCGCGCCCGCCCGCTGCACCCGATCGCCCACCCAGTCACCGCCGCGCTGCTCAGCACGGGCGGACTGGCCCTGGTGCTGCTCACCCCGCTGTACGCGGCGGCGGAGCGCCAGCCCACCCTGCACCACGCCCTGCACCTGCACTACCTGGCCGCCGGATACCTGTTCGCCTTGTCGCTGGCCGGCCCGGACCCGGCACCCCGCCGTCCCGGGCTGGCCGTGCGGCTCGGCGCGCTGCTGGGCGCGGCGGCCGGGCACTCCGCGCTCGCCAAGTACCTCTACGCGCACGCCGGCACCCTGCCGCCCGGGCTGGCCGACCCCGACCCGGCGGCGTTCCGCTCCGCCGCCCAGCTCATGTACTACGGCGGGGACGTGGCCGAGCTGCTGCTCGCCGTCGCCCTCTTCGCCACCTGGTACCACCGCCCCTTGCGCCGCCACCCGGCGCGACCATCTCGGTCGACCAGGTTCCCCGAACGAGAGGTCAGGTCCCGGGCGGGAACCTCCTGATCGACACGGAGGCCCGGGGGGTCAGCCGCGGGCTGAGAGGGCGGTGGAGAGCCGGCCGAGGAACGCCCGGATGTTCTCCTCGCTGTGATGCGTCTCGGCCTGGTCGTTGAGGGGGCCCGAGTAGCGCAGCGCCTGATCGAGCGCGTCCAGCGTCTCGGCCCGGTCACCCGGGTAGAGCCCGCCGACCACGCCGTCGGCGACCCGCGTCACCACGGTGTCGTCGAGCGCCCGGTCGAACTGGATCCCGTAGAGGATCCCGTTGACGTGGCCCTTCCAACTGTCCGTACCCATGCTCGTTCGACTCCCCTAGAAGATCTGCCTGCCGTCCCAGCCCATGATCGGGACGTCACTGAGGCCGTTGCGCTTGAACTCGGCATCGAGGTTGCCCATGTGGCTCACGTCGGGCTGGTAGTGACCGCTGCGCGCCGTCGCGTGCTGGACCATACCGTCCTTGACGACCAGCTCGCCCGCCGCCGCGACCGGTTGCCCGTTACCCAGCGTCGAGTGGTGGAAGTCGCCGACTTTCTGGTAGTTGGACGCGTAGAGGTTGCCGTTCCGGTCCATCACGAAGATCGCCTGGCCGTTTCCGCTGAACACGGTCTGGGCGCTCGAGGTGTCGAACGGCTCGCCGTTCTTCGCGCTGCGCAGGACGCCGTTGCTGTCGAAGAACACCCGGTGCTGTTCGAGTTCCTCCGGACTGAGTCGGCGCACCGCCGTCGGGAAGTGCCCTCCCGGCAGGTGCTCGTTCCGGTACTTGTCGAGCATCGGCTTGGTGTTGTGGTAACGGGGCGTGGTGTGCGGGCCGGGCACCGGGGTTCGTCCCGGGCCGCCGCGCTTCGGGCCCTTGCGCGCGAAACGGCGCAGCAGCGTCTTCGCCCGCTTCAGCAACCGCGGAATGATCTCCTTGACGACCCGTTCGATGACCTCCTTGATGATCCGTTGGATCGCCATCCGGGCCAGGCCGATCGAGACGGGGATCTGAGCCAGCGAGGCGCCGAGGGTGGGGGCGGCCGCCGCCAGCGCGATCGCCACCTGCACGACGAGGATCGTCAGCTGGACGATGACGAGGATCTTCTGCGTCAAAGTGATGATGGCCATCACCAGCAACGCCATGCCGATCAGCTCGGCCGCCTGCGCGCCGTCCTCCATCCGGCGCGGCGCGCCCTCCTCGCCCTGCCATGCCTGCTCGAACGCCCGGACGTCGTCCCCGATGTTGGTCGCCCCGACCTTCGCAGCGCCCGCCTCCGCCTCCCCGACCGCCGTACGCAGCCGGCCGGCGAACGCGAACCACAGCTGCGACGCCTCGAACAGCAGCTCCTCGTCGGCGGTCGGCCAGGTGAAGCCGACCCAGCCCAGAGCCTCGACGAGCTCAGGAGGTAGCTGCATACCCACCGGGCAGCTCCATCCTCGTGAAGAGTTCCGCGTTGGCGATGTCGGTCGCCTCGTGCGCGTCGGCGCCGAGGTCGAGGTTCGCGGCGGCCTCCAGCAACTGGTCGGCCATCGACCGGTACACGTCGAGCGCATGCGTGAGCACCTCGACGTACACAGCTCCGAAGAGGGAGCCCGCCTCGTCGGCGCCCCACGGATTACCCGCGCCGTTCACCGTCGACTCGAGGCTGCTGACCTCTACGCCGAGCTGCTGGCCGGTGGTCGTGAGCGAGCCCGCCTCGGCGTGGAGGGCGTCGACATCGACCTGAATCCCGTCGGACATGAGCTCAGCGTCGATCCATCCGGCGGGTGACCGAGTCCAGGTCGCCGATCATCTGCTCGAACCCGCGGAACGCGTCCTCCGAGACACGTTCGAGCTGCCGGGTCAGGGCCGCGCTGTCGGCACCGACAGCGGCCGTCAACTCGGCGCGCCGGGCGCGTTCGTCGGCCTGTGCCGCCTTGACCGCCTCCAGGACGTACTCGGCGATGGCGCTGGTGCCGGCACGGGACAGACTCGGGTCGATCACCAGAGTTTCCAGGCCGCCGAAGGCGGACACCTCCGCCTCGACGAGACCGTCACCGCCGATGCCCCGCCCCACCATCTGCTCGGCAGCTGGCACAGGCCCGTCGCCCTGCTCGTCGGCCCCGCCCGGCTGTGCCGAGGCGGAACCCGTGGCCCGGCTCAGCAGGCGCATCGCCTCTTCGAGTGAGCGACTCAGGCCGGACGGATCGATTCCGCTCGCCATGCTCGTCCCCCTACGACTCGCAGTCCTTGTCCGGGGAGCGACAGTACCAACGCGACGCCTGCCCTCGCGGCCTGAAGTCCTTTGTGGATTCCACAGCTGGCCGGTGACCTGCTGGGCGTCGCGTCCCTCTGGTCCGTCAGGGCCCCGAGGAGGCCAAGGCGGCGGCGAGGAGGGGCGCAAGTTTGGCGGCGCGGGTGGGACTGTCGTGACCGACCCAGGCGACCCGGCCCGCCAGGTGCTCGGCGAAGGCCGGGTGGCCGGCGTGGTTCTGGGCGGCCAGGCCGGTGCGGGCGGCATTGTGCAGGATCGCGCGCAGCCGGTCGTACTCGTCGCGCGGCACCGCCGGCCGTTCGTTGACCACCAGCCCGGCGAGGAGCTGCCGGTCGGCCCGGCCACGGACCCGGGTCTTGCCCGGGTGCACCCGGAAGCCCTCGTCCCGGGTCACCTCGGTCACCGCGGCGAGCAGGTCGGCGACCCGCCGGGGCGGCAGCTCGCCGGAGAAGGCGAGGTCGTCGGCGTACCGCTGGTAGTCGAGGTCGAAGGCGGCGGCCAGCCCGGTCAACCGGCGATCGAGCCGGAACGTGCAGAGATTGGCCAGCGCAGGCGATGTGGGCGCGCCCTGCGGCAGGTGCCCGCCGCGCAGCACGGCCAGCCGCCAGGGCCGTTCGGGCAGGACGGCCGGCGCGGCACGGAGCACCGCCGGTGGAGTTCGGGTGGTGCAGATCGCGGCGAGCGTATGTGCGACCGGCTCCGGATAGCCGGCGGTCCGGAAAAACCCGTACACCCGGCGGGCCGGCACGCTGCTGAAGAACGCGGCCAGGTCGACGCGGACCACCACCGCCCGCCCGGCGTGCGCCGCAGCGAAGGTGTGCGCCGAACGGCCGGGCACGAACCCGTGCGCCGCCGGATGCACCGGCAGCGGGCCCAGCACCTCGGCGAGCAGCCGCCGGTGCAGCGCGCGCAACCGTGGCTTCGGCGCCTCGAACAACCGGCCGCCGGCGGCCCAGCGATACCGGTAGTGGTGCAGACGCTGATTGTCGGCGCGGCGGTTCATCGCCCGGCGGTCGGCGTACCAGTCGAGCTGCTCCGGAGCCAGGTCGAGCAGCCGGGCCAGGTCGGCCAGGTCGTCCAGGACCGGGGTCGACCAGGGCCGGCGGACCGTGCGGGTCGGCGTCACCGGCCGGGCGCGGACCGCGACGGGTCGGCCGCGCTGCCGCGCCGCGCCGACCACCTCGCCCAGCAGCGCCAGGTTGGCCAGGAAGGCGGCCAGCTCCCGGGGTCGGTCGCGCGGGGCCCGGGAGTACGCGGCGAGCGCGGCGTCCGCGACCGGCCACAGCCAACGGCGGCGTACGCCCAGCATCCGCCCACCGGCATCGACCAGGTCGCCGCGCTGCCAGCGGTCGGCTGCCAGGAACGCGTCGGCGAGCGCGACGGCCAGGGAGCCGACCGTCGTCACGGCCGGCCCGGGGTGGATGACAGCGTGCCCCGACGAATCCCGGTCGTACGGGTGCACAGGCTCGCGGAGCGTGCCGACGCACCTGTGGTGTGGTGCCCAGGTGGATGTGACGCCCCCGGGGTTGCCCCGGAGAGACTCCGACCGCGTCCCCGGTGGGGACGCGGCCAGGTCAGCTCGGGGCACGCTGCCATCCGGGCAGCGTATCCCCGGTCACCCGGTGCCGGGCGGGTCCGTGGCCGGCCCGCCGCGCGGGTCACGGCCAGTCGGCGAGGATCGTGTCGACGGGTAGGACGTCGTGCTCCGGGTCCGGTGCCGGGGCTGGCTGGCCGGTCGGTGTCCGGTCGAAGCGGGGTGCCGGGGCCGGCTGGATCTCGCCGCCGACCTCGACGAAGGTGCCCCGGGCGGCGTTGTGCGGATGCCGGTGCGCCTCGCGGGGGGCGAGCACCGGCGCGACGCACGCGTCCAGGTCGGCGAAGACCGCCGTCCACTCGTTCCGGGTCCGCTCGGCGAACCGCTCGGTGAACCGCCGGCGCAGCTCGTCCCAGCCGCTCGGGTCGTACTGGGCGGGCAGGTCCGGCTCGTCGGCGAGGCCGAGGCCGGTCAGCAGCTCGGCGTAGAAGGCCGGTTCCATCGCGCCGACGGCCATGAAGCCGTCGTCGGCGGTGCGGTACGTGTCGTAGAACGGTGCCCCGCCGTCGAACATGTTGCGCCCACGCGGCGCGGCCCACAGGCCGGTGCCGAGCAACCCGTGCAGGAACGCGGTGAGCAGTGCGGAACCGTCCACCATCGCCGCGTCGACCACCTGACCCGAGCCGGAGCGTTCCCGTTCCAGCAGCGCGGCCAGCACGCCCACGGCGAGCAGCATGCCGCCTCCGCCGAAGTCGCCGAGCAGGTTCATCGGGGCGTACGGACGCTCGCCGGCCCGACCCAGTGGCTCCAGCGCCCCGGCCACCGCGATGTAGTCGATGTCGTGTCCGGCTCGGGGCGCCAGCGGGCCGTCCTGACCCCAGCCGGTCATCCGCGCGTACACGAGCCGGGGGTTGCGGGCCCGGCAGGTCTCCGGCCCGAAGCCCAGCCGCTCGGCCACCCCCGGCCGGTACGCCTCGACCAGCACGTCGGCCCGATCCACCAGGCGCAGCAGGTCCGCCACTCCGGCCGGGGACTTCAGGTCGAGCGTGGTCACCCGCCGGCCGCGTTGCAGCGGCCCGCCGGTCGGCGCCGCCAGCCGTCCCGCGGCCGGGCCGCCCGGCCGGTCCACCCGGACCACGTCCGCGCCGAGGTCGGCGAGCACCATGCAGCCGAACGGCGCCGGAGCGAGGCTGGCCAGCTCGACAACCCGTACCCCGGCCAGCGGCCCACCGCGCCCCGGCCCGTCCGGCCTGCCGCCCGCCGGCACGTCGGTGGCCGTCACGCTGGGCTCACCGCTTCGGTGGGGCGGGTGGCCGAGGAGGCGAGCCGGTCGACCAGGTCGGCGGGGGGCGCGAACCGGTCGCCGTAGCGGGCGGCCAGCTCGGTGGCGCGGGCCGCGAAGCCCGCCGGGCCACCGGCGTACTGCCGGACGTAGCGGATCACCCCGCCGGTCCAGGCCGGGAAGCCGATGCCGAGGATCGAGCCGATGTTGGCGTCGGTCTCGGTCCGCAGCACCCCCTCGTCCAGGCAGCGCAGCGCGTCGAGCGCCTCGGCGAAGAGCATCCGCTCCTGGAGGTCGGTGAACGGCACCGCCCGGCCCGCGTCGGTGGTCAGCTCGGCGAGACCGCTCCACAACCGGCTCCGCGTGCCGTCGGCGTACCCGTAGAAGCCGCGCCCGGCGGCGCGCCCCGGCCGGTCGTACGCGTCCACCAGTTCGTCCACCAGCCGGTGCGCCGGCAGCGGTGGGAAGCTTTCGCCGGCCGCCTCGAACTGCCGGCGGATCCGCTGGATCAGGGTGAGGCTCACCTCGTCCGCCAGCGCCAGCGGTCCGGTCGGGTAGCCGGCCTGCAGGGCGGCCTGCTCCACCGAGGCGGCCGGTACCCCCTCGGCGACCATGCCGACCGCCTCGTCGATGAACCGGCCGATGACCCGGCTGGTGAAGAAGCCCCGGCCGTCGTTGACCACGATCGGGGTCTTGCCGATCCGCCGGCCCAGGTCGAAGGCGCGGGCCAGCGCGACGTCGCCGGTCCGCTCGCCGACCACGATCTCCAGCAGTGGCATCCGGTCCACGGGCGAGAAGAAGTGCATGCCGATGAAGTCGGCCGGGCGGTCCACCCCGGCGGCCAGGCCGGTGATCGGCAGGGTGGAGGTGTTGGAGGCGAGCAGGGCGTCCGGCGCCAGCACCGGCAGCACCTCGGCGAAGACCGACCGTTTCAGCGTCGGGTCCTCGAAGACCGCCTCGATCACCGCGTCGCAGCCGGTCAGCGCGTCCACCCGGTCGGTGGTGGTAATCCGGTCCAGCACGGCTCGGGCGTCCGCCTCGGTCGCGCGGCCCTTGCGGACCTTCCGCGCCAGCAGCCTCTCGGCGTGCTCCCGGGCGCGGCCCGCGGCCTCCGGCGAGACGTCCTTCACCACCACGTCGAGGCCTGCGCTGGCGCAGGCGTACGCGATGCCGGCGCCCATCATGCCGGCGCCCAGCACCGCGACCCGGCGCACCGGTGCCGCGTCCACTCCGGACGGTCGGGCCGCGCCGCCGTTGACCGCCTTGAGGTCGAAGAAGAACGCGCCGATCATGTTCTTGGCGACCTGCCCGGTGAGCAGCCCGATCAGGTGCCGGGTCTCCACGGTGAACGCGGTCTCCAGGTCGACCTGGGCGCCCTCGACGGCGGTGGCCAGGATCGCCTCCGGCGCGGGCAGCCGGGCCCCCTTGAGCTGCTTGCGCAGGGTGGCCGGGAAGGCCGGCAGTTGCGCGGCCAGCGACCGGCTGGCCGGGGTCCCCCCGGGCATCCGGTAGTCCGGACGGTCCCACGGCTGGCTCGGCCGGGGGTTGGCGGCGATCCAGGCCCGGGCCCGGTCCAGCAGCTCCGCCGGGGTGGCCACCACCTCGTCGACCAGGCCGACAGCCAGGGCGTCGGTCGGGCGCATCCGCCGGCCGGTGAGCAGCACCGTGGTCAGCGCCCCGGCCAGGCCGAGCATCCGCACCGTCCGGGTGACGCCGCCGGCGCCGGGCAGCAGGCCCAGGGTCACCTCGGGCAACCCGAGCCGGCTGCCGGGCGCGTCCAGCGCGACCCGGTGGTGGCAGGCGAGCGCGATCTCCAGGCCGCCGCCGAGCGCCGAGCCGTTGACGGCCGCGACTACCGGCCGGCCCAGCGTCTCCAGCCGGCGCAGGTCCCGCTTGATGGTGCCGAGCAGTTCGGCCAGCGCGGGCGCGTCGGCGCGCGTCGCCCGGACCATCTCCGGCAGGTCACCGCCGGCGAAGAAGGTGGACTTCGTGCTGGTCACGATGATCCCGGTCAGCTCGTCCCGCTCGGCCTCCAGCCGGTCCAGCACCGCGCTCATCGACGCGGCGTACGCCCGGTTCATCGTGTTGGCGGACTGGTCGGGATCGTCCAGGGTGAGCGTGACGATGCCGTCCGCGCCGCGGTCGTACCGGATGGTGTCGGTCATGGTCGTCCTCCGGGTCAGCAGCGCTCGATGACGGTGGCGACGCCCATGCCGCCGCCGATGCAGAGGGTCACCACGGCGCGGCGCAGGTCGCGGCGCTCCAACTCGTCCAACGCGGTGCCGAGCAGCATCGCTCCGGTCGCGCCGAGCGGGTGGCCGAGGGCGATCGCGCCGCCGTTGACGTTCACCCGGTCCGGGTCCAGGCCCAGGTCGCGGACGTACTTGAGCACCACCGCCGCGAACGCCTCGTTGATCTCGAACAGGTCGATGTCGGCGACGGTCAGCCCGGCGGCGGCGAGCGCCTTGTGGGTGGCCGGGATCGGGCCGGTCAGCATCAGCGTCGGGTCGGCGCCGCTGACCGCCGCGCCGACGATGCGGGCGCGCGGGGTGAGGCCGAGGTCCCGGCCGACCTCCGCCGAGCCGATCAGGGCCAGCGCCGCGCCGTCCACGATGCCGGAGGAGTTGCCGGCGTGGTGGACGTGCTCGATCGCCTCCAGCCAGTGGAACTTCTGCAACGCGACCGCGTCGAAGCCGGCCGCCTCGCCCATGGTGGCGAAGGACGGGGTGAGCCGGGCCAGCGCCTCCCGGGTGGTCTCCGGGCGGGGGTGCTCGTCCACGGTGAGGATGTTCAGCCCGTTGCCGTCGCGGACCGGCACCACCGAGCGGGCGAAGTGGCCACCTGCCCACGCCTTGGCGGCCCGCTCCTGCGAACGCAGCGCGTAGCCGTCCACGTCGTCGCGGGTGAAGCCCTCCAGGGTGGCGATCAGGTCGGCGCTGACGCCCTGCGGCACGAACGAGGTGGCCAGCGCGGTCTGCGGGTCGGTGGCCCAGGCCGCGCCGTCGGAGCCCATCGGCACCCGGGACATCGACTCCACCCCGCCGGCGAGCAGCAGATGCTCCCAGCCGGAGCGGATTCGCGCCGCGGCGGAGTTGACCGCCTCCAGCCCGGAGGCGCAGAACCGGTTGAGCTGCACCCCGCCGACCTGGTCGGGCAGCCCGGCCAGGAGCGCCGCGGCCCGGGCGAGATCGCCGCCCTGCTCGCCGATCGGGGTGACGATGCCGAGCAGCAGGTCCTCCAGCCGGTCGACGTCCAGGCCGGGGTTGCGCTCTCGCAGCGCGTCGATCAGGCCGACCACCAGGGAGATCGGCTTGACCCCGTGCAGCGCGCCGGTGTCCCGGCCGCGTCCGCGCGGGGTGCGGACCGCGTCATAGACGTACGCCTCAGAGGGCACGGGCGATCAGCTCCTTCATGATCTCGTTGGTGCCGCCGTAGATCTTCTGAACGCGGGCGTCGGCGTACATCCGGGCGATCGGGTACTCCGTGGTGTAGCCGTAGCCGCCGAAGAGTTGCAGGCACCGGTCGATGACCTCGCACTGGCCGTCGGTCAGCCAGAACTTCGCCATCGCGGCCGTGGCCACGTCCAACTCGCCGCGGGTGTGCCGGACGATGCAGTCGTCCAGGAAGACCCGGCTGACCCGGGTGCGGGTGGCGCACTCGGCGAGCACCATCCGGGTGTTCTGGTGGCCCATCAGCGGCTTGCCGAAGGCGGCCCGCTCCTTCGTGTACGCGACGGTCAGCTCAATCGCACGCTCCATCGCGGCGACCGCGCCGACGCCGATCACCAGTCGCTCCTGCGGGAGCTGCTGCATGAGCTGGATGAAGCCCAGCCCTTCGGCGCCGCCGAGCAGGTTGGCCGCCGGCACCCGGAACTCGTCGAAGAACAGCTCGGCGGTGTCGTTGGCGTGCAGCCCGATCTTGGAGAGCAGCCGACCCCGGCGGAAGCCCGCCGGGTCGCCACCGACCTCGCAGACCAGTAGCGAGACACCGGCGGCCCGCTGCTCGGGGTCGGTCTTTACGGCCACGATGATCAGGTCGGCCAGGCCGCCGTTGGTGATGAACGTCTTCGCCCCGGTCACCAGGTAGTCGTCGCCGTCGCGGACGGCCCGGGTACGCATCGCCTGGAGGTCGGAGCCGCCGTCCGGCTCGGTCATCGCGATCGCGCCGATCAGGTCCCCGCTGCACAAGCCGGGCAGCCAGCGCCGCTTCTGCTCCTCGCTGCCGTACGCCGCCAGGTAGCCGGTGACGATCCCACTGTGGACGGCCAGCCCTAGGCTGCTCTCCCCGGTGTACGCCTGCTCGTGCAGCATGACCGCCTCGTGGGTGAAGCCGCCGCCCCCGCCGCCGTACTCCTCCGGGACGGACAGGCCGAGCAGCCCCAGCTCGCCGGCGCGCCGGTAGTGCTCGCGGTCCGGATGGCCCTGCGCCAGCAGGCGTTCGGCGTGCGGCAGCACCTCCTTGGTGAAGAAGGTGCGGGCGAGATCGGCCAGGTCGTCGTGCTCCGCCTCACGCCAGGGTGAGGAGGAACCGTCGGATGCGAGCGTCGGCATGTGCAACACCCTCGCGCCCTGTTGGCGGCATGTCAATAACTCTCGATCATCGGGCGGACGCCGCGACTGCCGATGGCTCGACGAGGGCCGGCGGCGGTCGGTTGCGGCACTACTCAGCGCCCCCATGTCCCATGACCCAACGTGACGAGCCCCTGAGCTAGGCGCTCCCACCCTGCACCCTTTGCTCTGCTTCAACGGGCGCAACAGTTACCGTGCGCTCATTCTGGCAATCGCGCTCTCGCACGGCGACCGGGGCGTACCTGCTGCTCACAGCCTGTGTTGCGTGGAGTGAAGCAGAGCAAAGGGAAGATGGAGGCCAGGGGCCCCCGGCGCAGAGGCGACCCACCGTGAGGACGCCGGTCCACTGGCGGCGCTGACTCTGCGTGTGGAGGGCGTGCCCCCACCTGTGCCCTCCGCGTGAGCCCGAACCTAGGCCGGAACAGTGAGCCGCCGATAGGGTCGGGCAGATGAGTGTCGAGACGGCTCCGCGCCGCCGCCGGTTGGAGCCGGACGCCCGGCGCGGGCAGATCCTGGCCTGCGCGGTCCGGCTGTTCGGTGAGCGCGCGTACCCGGATGTGTCGACCACCGACATCGCCCGGGAGGCCGGTGTCGCGCGCGGCCTGGTCAACCACTACTTCGGCACCAAGAAAGAGCTCTACCTGGAGGTCGTCCGGGTCATGGTGACCATCCCCGAGGTGGCCCTGGAGCGGCTGCCCAAGGGGGACCTGCGGTCCCGGGTCGACGCCAGCGTCTCCTGGTTCCTCGACGTGGTCTCCCGGCACAGCACCTCCTGGCTGGCCGCCGTGACCGCCCGGGGGATGGGCGGCGACGCCGACGTGGAGCGGGTGCTCGCCGAGGCCGAGGAGGTCGCCGCGGACCGGATCCTGGTCGCCGTCGGCCTGGCCCACGAGGCGGAGCACCGCGAGGAGTTGCGCGGGATGGTTCGGGCCTACGGCGGGCTGGCCACCTCGACCGCGCGGGAATGGCTCCAGCGCGGCGCGCTGACCCGAGCCCAGGTGCACGTGCTGCTCACCATCACGCTACTGACCATCGTCGAGCAGGTCATCCCGGAGGTCATCGTGGGCGGCAGCGGCCAGGCCGACGCGAGCTGACCGGCCCGCGCCTCCGGCGCTCAGGCTGCGCGACGGTCACCGGCCTGACCAGCTCGTGCGGCCGGGGTGGCGTGGCGGTCGGCGGCCTGCGCCGGGTAGGACTCCGAGCGGACCACCCGCAGCGGCCGGTCGACCTCGTCCGCCCGGAACCGCCAATGTGACGGCGCCGGCTGCCGCTGCGGCGCGGGGCCTCCGGGTCGCAGTCCGGGCCGGGACAGCAGCACGGTGATCAGGTAACCGCCCACCAGGAAACCGTGGCTGACCA
Source organism: Micromonospora sp. NPDC005161 (assembly GCF_053599855.1). Taxonomy (NCBI): domain Bacteria; kingdom Bacillati; phylum Actinomycetota; class Actinomycetes; order Micromonosporales; family Micromonosporaceae; genus Micromonospora; species Micromonospora sp. NPDC005161. Next base: position 50,149 of record NZ_JBSFYQ010000008.1, on the reverse strand, counting down.
GCCGCTGCGCACCCACCGTGCCGGTGGCCAGGTCGTTGACCGAGAGCAGCAGCAGCGTGCCGACGAACGCGCTGAGCATCGGCACCAGGCCGGCCGGTGGGCTCCGGCGTACCGCCACGAAGAGGAAGCCGGCGCCCACCGCCACGTTCCAGGCGGCCGACTCGTGCCACAGGTGCTGGCCGGTCGGGTGCAGGTGGTCGGCGGCCGCACCACGGCCCACCTGGGCCAGGCCGAGCACCAGCTGCACCGCGCCGAGCAGCCCGAGCGCCGCCCGCAGCCCGGCGACCAGCCGGCCGCGCCAGGCCGCGCCGGGTCGCCACCGCGACCGCCACCGCGACCGTCGCGCCGGTGGCACCGCGACGGCCAGGATCGCGTCGGTCCGGTCGGGCGCTTGGGTGACCAGACGGGTACGGACCCGACGGGTCAACGCCGCCGCAGCCGTCAACCAGACCCGGCACTCGGCGCACCCGTCGAGGTGCCGCTGTGCCGCCGACCGTTCCGCGGCGGTCTCCTCGCCGTCCAACTGCGCCGACAGGACCTCCCGCCACTGCTCACACCCCATGTACGGGTAGTCGGTCCGGCCCCCGCTCCAGTTCCCGGGCACCCTGGCTGCCTGTGGAATACTCGCCGGACCATGACGCGCTACGGCCTGCTGATCCTGCCCTCGACCAACCGGGTGTACGCCCGCTCCGCCATCGACCTCACCCGGGCCGAGCTGGAGATCTTCGGCCGGTCGGCGCTCGATGGCCGGATCGGCGACGTGGGCACGACGACGGTCGGCGGGGCCACGTACCTCACCTTCGCCGGCGACGGGTTGACCGAGCGCGACCTGGCCATGCTGGGCAACCTCTCCGCGGGGTACGCGCTGTTCGAGGTCGTCGGCGAGCTGCTGCGCCCGATCGAGTGGAGCCGGCTGGACCGCTACGACGACGACCTGATCACCATCCAGAAGTACGCGGGCAAGACCAACGAGCAGTTCACCAAGCTGCTGCTCAACGTCACCCTGCTCGCCTCGGACTGGGCCGGTGAGCTGACCACCCGGCGGTTCCGGGTGCTCGACCCGCTCTGCGGTCGCGGCACCACCCTCAACCAGGCGCTGATGTACGGCTTCGACGCCGCCGGGGTGGAGCGCGATCAGAAGGACGTCGAGGCCTACCGGGCGTTCATCACCACCTGGCTGAAGCAGAAGCGGATCAAGCATCGGGTGCTGGAGTCCGGGCCGGTGCGACGGGAGCGCAAGGTCGTCGGTCGCCGGGTGCGGATCGAGCTGGCGCCCACCCGCGAGGAGCACAAGGCCGGCCAACTCCACCTGCTGGACGTGGTCAACGCCGACACCACCAGGGCCGCCGAGTTCTTCCGGCCGGAGACCTTCGACCTTGTCGTGGCGGACGCACCGTACGGCGTCCAGCACGGCAGCCGTACCGCCGAGCACGGGTTGACCCGGGACCCGCTGGCGTTGCTCGCGGACGCCGCGCCGGTCTGGGCCCGGCTGCTGCGCCCCGGCGGGGCGCTCGGCATCTCCTGGAACACCCACGTCGCAGGCCGGGACGACGCGGCGGCGGCGCTGGCCGCCGCCGGCCTGACCGTGGTCGACGCGGAGCCCTACCTGGCGCTGCGGCACCGGGTGGACCAGTCGATCATGCGCGACGTGCTGGTGGCCCGCCGACCGGCCTGACCCGGCGCGCGCCTCCTCTCCTCTCCTCTCCTCTCCTTCCACCCGCGAACGGGCGCTGCCGCACCCCGCCGTACCTGAGCGATTCGTGCCGCATTTCACCTGTTCAGGGTGCGGTTGTGAAAACCGCGTCAAGAAAAAGTCCATCACCGTCATGGTCGCGTTATTGCCCCTGTCGTCGGGGAGGTGGTGGGGCTTTGATTGCCCGGCGCGACCGGGAGGCGGTCGCGACGAACCTTTCCGGTATGAGGAGTCAGCGTGTCTGACGTGGTGTTCGTGGTCCTGACGGTGGCGCTGTTCGCAGTGCTCGCCCTGGTCGTGCGGGCGGTGGAGAAGCTGTGAGTGCCGTCAACGCCGTGGGCCTGGTGCTCGCGATCGTCCTGGGCGCGTTCCTGGTGTTCGCCCTGTTGTTCCCGGAGCGCTTCTGATGACGATGACCACAGCAGGCGTCATCTTCGTGTTGGCGCTGGTGGCGGCCCTGGTCGCCGTCTACAAGCCGTTCGGCGACTACATGTTCCGGGCGGTCTCCAGCACCCGGCAGTCCCGGGTCGAGCGGGGGATCTTCCGCCTGGTCGGGGTCAACCCGGCCGCCGAGCAGACCTGGGGTGTATACGCCCGCAGCGTGCTGGCGTTCTCCGCGGTCTCGATCCTGTTCCTTTACCTGTTCCAGCGGGTGCAGAACCACCTGTGGCTGTCGCTGGGCTTCGACCCGGTGGTGCCCCACGGCGCCTGGAACACCGCCGTCTCGTTCGTGACCAACACCAACTGGCAGTCGTACTCGGGTGAGTCGACGATGGGCCATCTGGTGCAGATGGCCGGCCTGGCGGTGCAGAACTTCGTCTCGGCGGCGGTCGGCATCGCGGTGGCGGTGGCGCTGGTACGGGGCTTCGCCCGCAGCCGCACCGGGCAGCTCGGCAACTTCTGGGTCGACCTGACCCGGATCACACTGCGAATCCTGCTGCCGGTCGCGGTGCTCGGCGCCATCCTCCTGATGATCGGCGGTGCGGTGCAGAACCTCTCCGCCGGCACCGACGTGAGCACCCTGACCGGCGGCACCCAGACCATCACGGGTGGTCCGGTCGCCAGCCAGGAAGTGATCAAGGAGCTGGGCACCAACGGTGGCGGCTTCTACAACGTCAACAGCGCCCACCCGTTCGAGAACCCCACCTCGTGGACGAACTGGCTGGAGATCTTCCTGATCCTCCTGATCCCGTTCAGCCTGCCCCGGGTCTTCGGCCGGATGGTCGGGCAGAACCGCCAGGGCTACGCCATCGCCGCGGTGATGGGCATCCTCGCGCTCGCCAGCGTGGCCATCACCAACGTCTTCGAGTTGGCCGGCCACGGAACGGTGCCGCAGGCGGTCGGCGCGGCGCTGGAGGGCAAGGAGGTGCGGTTCGACGTGTCGAACTCGGCCACCTTCGCCGCCGCCACCACGCTGACCTCGACCGGTGCGGTGAACTCGTTCCACGACTCGTACACCTCGCTCGGCGGCATGATGCTGATGGTCAACATGATGCTCGGCGAGGTCGCCCCGGGTGGCACCGGTTCCGGTCTCTACGGCCTGCTCATCCTCGCGGTGATCACGGTCTTCGTGGCCGGCCTGATGGTGGGCCGCACCCCGGAGTACCTGGGCAAGAAGATCGGCTCGCGGGAGATCAAGTTCGCCTCGCTCTACTTCCTGATCACGCCGATCCTGGTGCTGGTCGGTACGGCGGCCGCGTTCGCCACCGGCAACAACTCCACCGCGCTCAACGTCGGCCCGCACGCCCTCTCCGAGGTGCTGTACGCGTTCACCTCGGCCAGCAACAACAACGGCTCCGCGTTCGGCGGCATCACCGTCAACACCACCTGGTGGGACACCGCGCTCGGGTTGTGCATGCTGCTGGGTCGGTTCCTACCACTCATCTTCGTGCTCGCGTTGGCCGGCTCGCTGGCCCGCCAGGCACCCACCCCCGCGTCCGAGGGCACCCTGCCGACCCACCGACCGCTGTTCATCGGGATGGTCGTCGGCGTCACCGTGGTCCTCGTCGCGCTGACCTTCCTTCCCGCACTCGCGCTCGGCCCGCTGGCTGAGGGGCTGTGACCATCATGAGGAACGAGGACATGTCCGTCACCCCTGTGACATCCGGGACCGGCGAGCAACCGACGCCCGGCACCCCGGCGACCCAGGGCAACCGGGTCGGTGGGGGTCTGCTCGACCCCCAGCAGCTGATCCGGTCCCTGCCGGACGCTGTGCGCAAACTCAACCCGGGCACGCTGTGGCGCAACCCGGTGATGCTGATCGTCGAGGTCGGCGCGGCCTTCACCACCGTCCTGGCGGTGACCGACCCGTCGGTGTTCGCCTGGGCGATCACCATCTGGCTCTGGCTGACCGTGCTCTTCGCCAACCTGGCCGAGGCGGTCGCCGAGGGCCGGGGCAAGGCCCAGGCCGCCGCGCTGCGGCAGGCCAAGCGGGACACCATCGCCACCCGGCTGGTCAACTGGACGCCAGGCGCCCGGGCGAACACCTACTCCGACGAGGCGGTGCCCGCGCCGGAACTGCGCCAGGGCGACATCGTGCTGGTCGAGGCGGGCGGGATCATCCCCGGTGACGGCGACATCGTCGAGGGCATCGCCAGCGTCGACGAGTCGGCAATCACCGGCGAGTCGGCCCCGGTCATCCGGGAGTCCGGCGGGGACCGCAGCGCGGTCACCGGCGGCACCAGGGTGCTCTCCGACCGGATCGTCGTGAAAATCACCCAGAAGCCGGGGGAGAGCTTCATCGACCGGATGATCGCCCTGGTCGAGGGGGCCAACCGGCAGAAGACGCCGAACGAGATCGCGCTGAACATCCTGCTCGCCGCGCTCACGATCATCTTCCTACTGGCCGTGGTCACCCTTCAGCCGTTGGCCATCTTCTCCAAGGCGTACCAGGCGGCCGCGCCGGACAGCGGCGCGATCACCGACTCCGGTGTCACCGGGGTGGTGCTGATCTCGCTGCTCGTCTGCCTGATCCCCACCACCATCGGCGCCCTGCTCTCCGCCATCGGCATCGCCGGCATGGACCGACTGGTGCAGCGCAACGTGCTGGCCATGAGCGGCCGGGCCGTCGAGGCGGCCGGCGACGTCAACACCCTGCTGCTGGACAAGACCGGCACGATCACGCTGGGCAACCGGCAGGCCGCCGAGTTCGTACCGGTCGAGGGGGTGACGGCCGCAACGCTGGCCGACGCCGCGCAACTGTCCAGCCTGGCCGACCAGACCCCCGAGGGCCGTTCGGTGGTGGTGCTGGCGAAGAACGAGTTCGGGCTGCGCGAGCGCGAGCCCGGCGTGATGCCGCACGCCACCTTCGTACCGTTCACCGCCCAGACCCGGATGAGCGGCGTCGACCTGACGCCGGACGCCAGCGTGGACGGCGGAGCGGTCGGGACGGCGCGTCGGGTCCGCAAGGGCGCCGCCGCCGCGGTGATGAAGTGGGTCCGGGAGAACGGCGGGCACCCGACCGAGCAGGTCGGCGAGATCGTGGACGCGATCAGCGGCACCGGCGGCACTCCGCTGGTCGTCGCCGAGCAGGTCGACGGCGAGCCCGCCCGCGCGCTGGGCGTCATCCACCTCAAGGACGTCGTCAAGTCCGGTATGCGGGAGCGTTTCGACGAGATGCGTCGGATGGGCATCCGGACCGTGATGATCACCGGCGACAACCCGCGCACCGCGAAGGCGATCGCCGACGAGGCCGGGGTGGACGACTTCCTGGCCGAGGCGACGCCCGAGGACAAGCTCGCGCTGATCAAGCGGGAGCAGGAGGGTGGCCGGCTGGTCGCGATGACCGGTGACGGAACCAACGACGCGCCGGCGCTCGCCCAGGCCGACGTCGGGGTGGCGATGAACACCGGCACGTCGGCCGCCAAGGAGGCCGGCAACATGGTCGACCTCGACTCCGACCCGACCAAGCTGATCGAGATCGTGGAGATTGGCAAGCAGTTGCTGATCACCCGGGGCGCGCTGACCACGTTCAGCATCGCCAACGACATCGCGAAATACTTCGCGATCATCCCGGCCATGTTCGCCGGCCTCTACCCGAGCCTGGACGCGCTGAACATCATGCGGCTGTCCAGCCCGGAGTCGGCGATCCTGTCCGCGGTCATCTTCAACGCCCTGGTGATCATCGCGCTGATCCCGCTCGCCCTGCGTGGCGTGCGGTACCGGCCGGCCGCCGCGTCGAAGCTGCTCAGCCGCAACCTGTTGCTGTACGGACTGGGCGGCATCATCGTGCCGTTCATCGGGATCAAGCTCATCGACCTGCTCATCCAGTTCATCCCGGGGATTTCGTGATGCGCCTACCCACCTGGCTCGCCCAACACCTCGCCGCCCTGCGCGCCCTGCTCGTCTTCACGGTGCTGCTCGGGCTGGTCTACCCGCTGGCTCTTGTCGCGGTCGGCCAGTTGCCCGGCCTCAACCACAAGGCCGACGGGTCGCTCATCGACGCCGGAGGCAAGACGGTCGGCAGCTCGCTGATCGGCCAGTCCTTCACCGACGGCGACGGCAACCCCGTCCCGCGGTACTTCCAGTCCCGCCCGTCGGCCGCCGGCGACGGCTACGACCCGACCGCCACCTCGGCCAGCAACCTGGGCCCGGAGAGCGTGGTCGACACCATCGCCACCGACCCGGAGGAGTCCAGCGAGAGCCTGCTCACCCAGGTCTGCGGGCGCAGCAAGGAGGTCGGCGAGCTCAACGGCGTCGACGGCGGGCGCCCGTTCTGCACCGCCGAAGGGGTGGGCGCGGTGCTCGCCGTCTTCCGTGCCGACGGTCTGACCGGCCCGGTCGTCCGGGTGGTCAGCGTCAACCAGACCGCCCCGGCCACCCCGTTCGTCCCCTCGTACCAGGGGGTGCAGGTGGAGCTGGCCCAGCCCGGCGAGGACTACGTGGCCACCGGTGGGGTGGTCACCCCGATCCGTGGCGACGCTTCCGCCGACCCGGCGGTGCCCGCCGACGCGGTCACCGCCAGCGCCAGCGGCCTCGACCCGCAGATCAGCCCGGCGTACGCCGAGCTGCAGGTGAACCGGGTCGCGCGTGAGCGCGGCGCGGACCCGGAGGCGGTCCGCCGGCTGGTGTCTGAGCACACCACCGGGCGGGCGCTCGGCTTCATGGGCGAACCGGGCGTCAACGTGCTGGAGCTCAACATCGCGCTCGACAAGCAGTTCCCCGCTCGCTGACCGCGTTGGGAAGGGCCCCTTCTTATCGCCAGGCGTTAAGAAGGGGCCCTTCCTTCTGATCGGAGAGGATGGTTTCGTGCCACGCGGAGAACTGCGAATCTATCTCGGAGCCGCCCCCGGCGTCGGCAAGACGTACGCGATGTTGGAGGAGGCCCAGCGGCGGGCTGCGCGCGGCACCGACGTGGTGATCGGCTTCGTGGAGACCCACGGCCGCCAGCGCACCGCGGCCATGCTCGGCGACCTGGAGCAGGTGCCCCGCCGCACGATGAACTACCGGGGCGCCGAGTTCACCGAGATGGACCTGGACGCGGTGTTGGCCCGCCGGCCGGAGATCGCGGTGGTCGACGAGCTGGCGCACACCAACGTGCCCGGCTCCCGGCACGACAAGCGCTGGCAGGACGTCCAGGAGCTGCTCGACGCGGGGATCGACGTGCTCTCCACGGTCAACGTGCAGCACCTGGAGTCGGTCAACGACGTCGTCGCCCAGATCACCGGCACCGTTCAGCGGGAGACCCTGCCGGATGAGATCGTCCGCGCCGCCGAGCAGGTCGAGCTGGTCGACATGACCCCCGAGGCGCTGCGCCGGCGGATGGCGCACGGCAACATCTACCGCCCCGACAAGATCGACGCCGCGCTGGGCAACTACTTCCGGGTCGGCAACCTCACCGCGCTGCGCGAGCTGGCGCTGCTCTGGCTGGCCGACAAGGTCGACGAGCAGCTCGACCGGTACCGCAGTCAGCAGGGCATCGAAACCACCTGGGAGGCCCGGGAACGCGTGGTGGTGGCGCTGACCGGCGGCCCGGAGGGCGAGACGCTGATCCGGCGGGCCGCCCGGGTCGCCGCCCGCAGCAAGGGCGCCGACCTGCTCGCCGTGCACGTGGCCCGCAGCGACGGCCTCGCCGGCGCCGACCCGGCGCAGCTGGCCCGGCAGCGGGTGCTGGTGGAGAGCCTCGGCGGCACCTACCACCAGGTACTCGGCACCGACGTGCCGGCCGCGCTGCTGGACTTCGCCCGCGGCGTGAACGCCACCCAGCTGGTGCTCGGTGCCAGCCGCCGGGGCCGCTTCGCGCAGCTGTTCGCCAGGGGCGTCGGCGTGACCACCACCGCGCTCTCCGGCTCGATCGACGTGCACCTGGTCACCCACACCGAGGCCGGCAGGGGACGCCGGGCGGGGGCCGTGCCGGCGGCGCTGTCCCGGCGCCGCCGGTTGCTCGGCTTCGCCCTGGCCGTGCTCGGCGTGCCGCTGCTCACCCTGCTGCTGAGGTCGCTGCCCGACCTGACTCTGACCAACGACATCCTGCTCTTCCTGGTGGCCGTGGTGGCGGTCGCCCTGGTCGGCGGGCTGTGGCCGGCCCTGGTCGCCGCGCTCGGCGGCTCGCTGCTGCTCAACTGGTTCTTCACCCCGCCGTACCGCACGCTGACCATCGCCGAGGCGGACAACCTGCTCGCCCTGGCCGTCTTCGTCGGCGTGGCGCTGGCGGTGAGCTGGATCGTCGACGTGGCGGCGCGGCGGACCCGCGAGGCGGCGCGGGCGGCCGCCGACGCGCAGACCCTCGCCGCCGTCGCCGGTGGTGTGCTGCGCGGCGAACGCCCGCTGCCCGCGCTGCTGGATCAGCTTCGGGAGACCTTCGGGCTGCGCGCCGTGAGCGTGCTGGAGCTGGCCGAGGAGGCCGGTGGTCGCCCGGAACGCGCCCGCGAGGAGCGCGCCTGGTGCGTGGTGGCCAGCGTCGGCGAGCGGCCGGCCTGCACGCCGGACGGCGGTGAGACGGCGGTGCCGGTGGACGAGCGGATCACCGTTGTGTTGAGTGGCCGGCGGCTGGAGGCGGCCGACCGGCGGATCGTCGAGGCGTTCGCCGCCCAGGCCGCCGTAGCGCTGCGCCAGGAACGGCTGGCCGAGGAGGCGGCCACCGCCCGGCCGCTGGCCGCGGCGGACCGGATGCGTACCGCGCTGCTCGCCGCGGTGAGCCACGACCTGCGTACGCCGCTGGCGTCGGCGAAGGCGGCCGTGACCAGCCTGCGCAGCCCCGACATCGAGTTCGACGAGCAGGACCGCGCGGAACTGCTGGAGACCGCCGAGGAGTCGCTGGACCGGCTCGCCCGGCTGGTCGGCAACCTGCTGGACATGAGCCGGCTCCAGGCCGGTGTCCTCGGCATCACGGCGAGCGCGATCGGCCTGGAGGACGCCGTACCCCGGGCGCTGGACGAACTCGGCCCACCCGCCGCCGCCGTCGTGACCGACATCCCGGCCGACCTGCCCGCGGCCACCGCCGATCCCGGCCTGCTGGAGCGGGTGCTGGTCAACGTCATCGCGAACGCGCTGCGGTACAGCCCGTCCGGGCAGCCGCCCACCGTGACCGCGAGCGCGCACGCCGGCCAGGTGGAACTGCGGATCATCGACCGTGGGCCGGGCATCCCGGAGGACCAGTGGGAGCACGTCTTCCTGCCGTTCCAGCGCCTCGGTGACCGGGACAACCAGACCGGCGTCGGCCTCGGGCTTGCCCTGTCCCGGGGTCTGGCCGAGGCGATGGGTGGCAGCATCAGCCCCGAGACCACCCCTGGCGGTGGGCTCACCATGGTGCTGCGGCTGCCCGCCGCCGCGCAGACCAGCTCGGAGGGGCCGCAGGAATGACGCGCATCCTGGTCGTCGACGACGAACCGCAGATCCTGCGGGCCCTGCGGATCAACCTGCGCGCCCGCCGGTACGACGTGGACGTCGCCGGCACCGGGGCGGCCGCGCTGAAGTCCGCCGCCAGCCACCCGCCCGACCTGGTGGTGCTCGACCTCGGGCTGCCCGACATCGACGGGGTCGAGGTGATTCGCGGGCTGCGGGGCTGGACCGCCGTACCCATCATCGTGCTCTCCGGGCGGGCCGGCAGCGAGGACAAGGTCGCGGCGCTCGACGCCGGCGCGGACGACTACGTCACCAAGCCGTTCGGGGTGGAGGAGCTGCTGGCCCGCATCCGCGCGGTGACCCGGCGGCTCGGCGCGTCAAGTGAGGCGGTACCCGCGCTGCGGATCGGCCAACACACCGTCGACCTCGCCGACCACTCCGTCCGGCGGGACGACGGCACCGAGGTGAAGCTGACCCCCATCCAGTGGAGTGTGCTGGAGAAGCTGCTGCGCCACCCCGGCAAGCTGGTCAGCCAGCGCCAGCTGCTCCAGGACGTGTGGGGGCCGGAGTACCAGAACGAGACCAACTACCTGCGGCAGTACCTGGCCCAGCTGCGGCGCAAGCTGGAGGACGACCCGGCCCGGCCCCGGCATCTCATCACCGAGCCCGGGATGGGCTACCGCTACCGCCCCTGACCGGCGCCCGATCCGGTGCCGACCGGGACCGGGTCGATCATGTCGCGTGGGCCGACAAGGGTGGCTGGTCCCCGGGCCGGCACGGTCGGAGCTGCCCGATCGCCGATGCTCGGGTCCAGCGGCGGCGCCACCAGCAGCGGGTCGACCTGGATCCGGTCGATGCCGAGCGGACGCAGCATGCCGCGCAGCGCCGACTCGCAGAGCTCCTGCCACGGCTGATCGGCGCCCATCGCGGTGACCAGCAACTCGGACCGGGTGAAGGCGATGCCCACCCGCTGACCCTGCGGTGACCGGCCGGTTCGCACCGTCCGCACCATCCGTCCCGGCAGATCCCGCACCGGAACGGCATAGATTATCGGGGCCTCGTCCATGGTCGGGGCGATCCTTTCCGTTCGTGCCGTCGCTCTGGCGACGGTCATCGGCTGAAACGTTCGAGGTCGCGGGCGAAGCGGCGGATCGTCGCGGCCCGCGCCCAGGCCGGCGCGGGGACCGCGATGACCGGCACGGCGGCCCGTTCCACGCAGTACCGGGTGACGTGCCCGCGCGACCGGCCCAACCGTCCCCGTTCTGGGCTGCCGAGGACGAGCAGGTCGGACTCCCGGTGCGCGTGGTCGACCAGCACCTGCCCGGCGTACCCCTGTGCCGCCACCAGTCGCACGGCCACGTCCCGGGGCATGCCGCCCAGTGCGGTGTCGAAGACGGTCCGCAGGTATGCCAGGGCCGCCCGGTCGCACTCGTCCTGCCAGCGCCAGGTCAGCGTGCCGGGCCGCCACGTCGGGGCGAAGACCCACGCCCGCACCGCGTCCAGCTGAGTGCCGTCGCGGCGGGCCAGCTGCACCGCGCGGCGCAGCGCCTGCATCCCGGCGAACGACCTGTCGACGCCCACCACGATCCGCGGGGCGATGGCTGTGCGGCTCATGCTGCGGGCACCGCCCAGGCCGGAGCGTCGCGTACGACGCGCGGGTCCGCCGGCGTGGCCAGGTCGAGCGCGCGGAGGATGAAATGCGCCACCACGACCTCCACCCCGGCGCGACGTCGCAGGTCGGCCACGGCCCGGTGCAGCACGGTGATGCTGTCGGCGGAGAGCCGCACCACGGCGTCCACGTCGGCCGCGATCCACCACGCGGCGACCACGCACGGCTCGTGCCGCAGGTACTCCACCAGGTGACTGCCGGGCGCGGACGAGCCGAGTCGGACGCTGACCAGCGCCTCGTGCCGACGTTCGGGCTCGTCCGACCCGGTCGTGCGAGGTTCCGCCAGCGGGCCGGGGCGGTCGTCACGTGGTGTGCCGTCCCGGGCCGACGGTGTCTCGGTGCCGGCCGGCAGGTGTCCCCGTTCCCAGCGCGTCATCCGCCAAGGGCTCATGGACCCATCGTCACCAGTCGGCGACGGCGGACCGCCCGTCGATACGCCGTTCTGACGGGCCACCGCCAATCTTTGACGCCCTGTTCACGCCGACTGCCGGTGGGGCGACCTGACCTGACGGGTAGCGTTCCTGACGGACCGACGGTGGGCGTACGAGGAGGACCCGGTGCAGACGACGACGGTGGACATCCCGACCGGCGAAGGGGTGGCGGACGCCTGCCTCACCCGGCCTGACGGGGGCGGCCCGTTCCCGGCGGTGCTGCTCTTCCAGGACGCGTTCGGCCCGCGCCCGCGCCTGGTGGAGATGGCGGAGCGGATCGCCGCCCGGGGCTACCTGGTGCTGACGCCCCACCTGTTCCACCGTGCCGGCCGCGCGCCGCTGTTCGACCTGTCCCGCCTCGGCGAGGCGGACCAGCGCGGCGCGATCTTGGAGAAGATCATGCCGCTGGTCAGGGGGTTGACCGCCGACGTGATCAGCCGGGACACGGCGGCCTACCTCGACTTCCTGGCGGCCCGGGACGACGTGCGGCCCGGCCCCGTGGCGGTCACCGGCTACTGCATGGGCGGCACGAACGCGCTGCGGGCCATCGAGGCGCACCCGGACCGGATCGCCGCGGCGGCGAGCTTCCACGGCGGACGGATCGTCACCGACGCGCCGGACAGCCCCCACCTGGGCGTCGGTTCGATCACCGGCGAGGTGTACTTCGGGCACGCCGACGAGGATCAGTCGATGACGCCCGAGCAGATCGCGACGCTGGAGAAGGCGCTCGACGCGGCCGGCGTCCGGTACCGCTCCGAGGTGTACGCGGGCGCGCACCACGGCTACACCATGGCGGACAGCGCCGCGTACGACGAGCCGGCCACCGAGCGGCACTGGGTGGCCCTGTTCGACCTGCTGGACCGGGCGCTGCCGATCGGCTGACCCGGTCAGCGGAGCAGGAGCACCGGCCCGGCGTCGATCCGGGTGCGGAACAGCGCGTACGGCCGGCGCCGCAGGTCCTGCCCCCGCTGGTACTGCGGTTGCCGATGCAGCTGGTTGGCGGTCACGTAGAGGTACCCGTCGGCGGCCACCGACATGGTGTCCGGCCAGAGCAGTCGAGGGTCGTGGACCACGGTCTCGTACTCGCCGTCCGGCCGCCGGCGCAGCACCGCGTTGTGCTCGTACGAGGTCAGGTAGAGCCGCCCGGCGTCGTCGGTCTCCAGCCCGTCCGACGCGGTGCCCTTGTCACCCTCGTCGACCACGGTCGCCGCGACCGCCTCCTGGGTGACCCCGGGGTCGGCCAGGGCCTCGGTGGACACGCTGTACCAGCGCCGGGACGCCAGTGGGCAGTAGTGCAGCCGGGTGCCGTCGGCCGAGATGGCGATGCCGTCGGCGCCCATGCCCACCGCGTTCGGCGGCCCGTCCGCCGGCCGCTCGAGGAAGGGCCGGCCCTCGACCACCGGGCGGAACGTCGTCAGCGGCTCCGCTTTGGTGGACGGGTGGTCGTGCAGCCGTCGCCAGGAGGCCCCACTGGCCAGGTCCACCACGATGATCCCGTTCGGCCCGGTGCTCGCCGAGTCGGTGATGTACGCGACCCCCGACTCGCCCCGCCGCAGATCGAATCGAACGTCGTTGAGGTACGTCGTGGGCAGCGCCACGTCCGGCGGGAACGTGATCACCTGGGCCACCCGGTCGGTGTCCAGGTCGATCCGGACCATTTTCGGCCCGCCCGGCTTCGTCGGCTGGAACATCGGGCTGCCGGTGTCCAGCACCCAGAGTCGGTCGGCCGGGTCCACCACGATGCTCTGCACCGAGACGAACGCGCCCGCGTCGTCATCCCCCGACGGGTCGTTCCACGGCTGGTCGGGGTAGGGCGCCTCCCGGCCGTCGCGCAGCTCGACGACGGTGGCCGGCACCTCGTCGCCCCACTTGGGGAAGTTGACGAAGATCCGGCCCCGGTGCGAGACGCTCACGCCGGTCGGCATCGGGCCGGTGAAGGTGTGCACCAGCTCCAGCTCGCCGAGCGGCTCGTCGCCGACCGGCCCGTTCATGACGCCCGCCGCGCGGATCTCATCGCCTCGCCCCCTGCCGGTCGGTCGGGCCCACGCCGACCGAGGGTGGTCATTCCCGCCCCGGCGTCCGATATGCCTCCGGTCAGCCGTCGCCCGGCGTGGCGGCGAGCGCGGTGGGCAGGCCGGGGACCGGGACGTCGACCGCGAGCAGCGCGCCGTCCAGTGGTCCGGCCGGCGCGAGCCCGTACCGGGCGGTGCCGATGAAGAGCCGGCGCAGGTCGGGGCCGCCCAGGCAGATGCCGGCCGGCTGGCTCGCCGGGAGTCGGATCTCCCGGTCCAGCGTGCCGTCCGGTCGGTAGCGGCGCACCGCCGAGCCGCCCCACAGCGCGACCCAGAGGTGACCCGCCGCGTCGACCGTCATCCCGTCCGGGCCGCCTTCGGAGGTGGTCAGCCGCAGGAACGGCTCCCGCCCGTGCAGGGCACCGGTGTCCGGGTCGACGCTGAACCGGTCGACTTCGCCGCGCGGCGAGTCGGCCAGGTACATGGTGGTGCCGGCGGCGTCGAAGGCCGGACCGTTCGGCACCGTCAACCCGGTGACGGCCGGCACCGGCGCCGCGCCGGGAGCCAGCCGGTACAGCGTGCCCCCACCGGGCACCCCGGCGTACGTCATGCTGCCCGCCCAGAACCGGCCGTGCGGGTCGGCGACCGCGTCGTTCATCCGGGCCGGCTCGGGCCCGCCGGCGACCAGGTCGGCGACCGGCCGGGGGTCACCGGTGGCGGGCAGCAGCGCGACGCCGGTGCCGGCGGCGGCGAGCCAGGCGCCGGGGCTGCCGGCCACCGGGGCGACCGCGCCCAGTGGGACGTCCAGCCGGCGCAGCTCCCGCAGCGGGCCCGGCCGGTCGCCGTCGGTCTCCAGCAGCCGCCCGGCCAGCAGGTCGACCAGGACCAGGCGGCCGGCCACCCAGCGCAGCCCCTCGCCCAGCTCCAACCGGTCCGTGCTCCACGCGGTCGGTTCGGTCAGCTCCATCTCGCTCCTCCAACGAATCTTCTCCGGCGGTCGGCCGTACCGGCGCTCAACGCACGGTGCCGCCGGGCCCGTGGTCGAGCAGCGCCAGCTCGGCCCGGTCGGGCAGGCCCTCCCAGTCACCCCGGGTGGCCACCGCGAACGCGCCGGTGGTGACCGCCCGGTCCAGCCGGGCCGGTGCGTCGGCCCCGTCCAGCCAGGCGGAGAGCAGCCCGGCCACGAAGGCGTCGCCGGCGCCGACGGTGTCCACCACCGGCACCACGCGGGCGGGGCGGTGCACGGTGCCGAGCGCACTGTGGCTGGTGGCCCCGTCGGCGCCGTGCTTCACCACGACCTCGGTCACGCCGGCCGCCCGGAGCGCCGCGACCGGGTCGGCGGCGTCGGTCAGCACGGCCAGTTCGTCGTCGGAGGCGACCACCAGGTCGATCGAGGGCAGCAGCGGCCGTAGCGCGGCGGCGGCCTCGGCGATGGACCAGAGCCGGTGCCGGTGGTTGACGTCCAGGCAGACGGTGCTGCCCGCCGCGCGGGCGAGCCGCACGGCCGCCACGACGGCCTGGTACGGCTCGGCGCCCAGCGCGCAGGTGATGCCGGTGACGTGCAGCAGCCGGGGCGGTGGCCGGGGCGGGTCGAAGGCGGGGGTGACGTCGGCGGGGCGCAGCCGGGAACCGGCCGACCCGGTGCGGTGGTAGGTGACCCGGTTGATGTCGGCGACCCGGGACTCGAAGAGGATCAGCCCGGTGGGGGCCGTCGGGTCCACCCGGGACCAGGTCAGGTCGACGCCCTCGGCGCGTAGTGTGCGGCGGACCAGCTCGCCGGGCTCGTCGGCGCCGGTGACCCCGACCCAGGCGGCCCGGTGGCCGAGCCGGGCCAGGCCGATGGCCACGGTCGACTCGGACCCGGCGACCGAGATCCCGGCGGTGCCACCCAGCCGCAGGGGGCCGGTGGCGCGGAAGGCCGCCATCGTCTCGCCGAGGGTGAGCAGGTCGGTCACGCTCGGACCGCAGCCAGGAAGACGGCGGCGCGCTCGCGCAGCGCCGCCGGGTCGCCGCCGCGGACGGCGTCGCCGAGCAGCGGGGAGCCGACGCCGACCGCGACGGCCCCCCGGTCGAGGTAGCGCCGCGCGCCGTCGGCGTCAACCCCGCCGACCGGCACGAACGCGATGCCGGGGAACGGGTCGCGCAGCGCGCCGAGGTAGTCGGGCCCGCCCAGCGAGGCCGCCGGGAAGAGCTTGATCGCGGTGGCTCCGCCGCTGCTGGCCTGCACCACCTCGCTGGGGGTGAGCGCGCCGGCCAGCACCGGCAGTCCGAGCCGGCCGCCCTCGGCGAGGCTCGGCGCCAACGCCGGGGTGACCAGGAAGCCGGCGCCGGCGTCGGCCGCCGCGCGGGCGTCCTCGGCGCTAAGCACGGTGCCCGCGCCCAGGGCGAAGTCCGGCCCGAGGGCGGCTCGGGCCCGCCGGATGGTGCCGAGCGCGTCGGCCCCGGTCAGCGAGACCTCGACCAGCGCGACGCCGCTCTCGGCCAGGGTGAGCACCCCCGACAGCGCGGCGGCCGGGTCGGGGCCGCGGACGATGGCCAGCAGTCGGTGGGTACGCAGTTCGTCGAGCAGGTTCATCGCGGGCGTCCTTACCGGAAGCGGTGGGCGGAGAGGGTGAGCCGCCAGGCGACCTCACCGGCGGGCGGAACGACCGCCGCGTCGGACGGACCGGCATCGGCCAGGTCGAAGGCGGCGCCGAGCATCGGTTCGACACCGATGCTGCGGTAGGGCGTGGTGGCGGGCCAGCCGCCCAGGTTGCGCCAGAGCGCGGTGCTGCGGGGTTGGTCGGCGCACTCCAGCTCCAGGGTCAGCCGGTCGGCGCCGTCGGTCACCTGAACCCGGGGGCAGTCGAGTAGCACCGCACCGAGCGCGGTGCCGTCGTCCGGGCCGAGGGTGTCCAGCGCCAGCCCAGCCGGCGCGGGCCAGGGCCCGGTCAGCCAGGGGCTGCCGGCGGGCCAGGTGCCCGGGGACAGCAGAGCGGCGGCCTCCGGGTGCAGCCGGGTCGGAGTGCCGGCCGGCGCGTCGAGACGGGCCTCGGGGGAGAGGTCGAGCAGGGCGTGCGCCGCCCACACGAACCGGTGGCCGGGCTCAGCGGCCAGCCGGTAGTCGGCCACCACCACGCCGTCCCGGTCGGTGATCCGGCGGGTCAACGTGAACGTGGGGCGTTCGATGACCACCGTTCCGGGACCGGCTGTCCGCCACGGCCGGGACCACACCTCGCCGTGGTCGGGCCGGCCGCGCACGGTGGGCAGGCACTCCTCCAGCCCGCCGGCGTCGATGAACGCGGCGTCGGGGCGTACCTCGTGCCGGCCGGTTTCCGGCCCCCGCCAGAGCCACTCCCGGCCGCCGCCGCGCAGGCTGGTCCACCGGCCGCCTCGTGCCGCGTCGTACGCCACCCGCAGCGGCACCGGCGCGGGCCCGGCACCCCCGGTCACCATTCGGCGAACGACCCGTCGCGGTGCTGCCAGACCGGGTTCCGCCAGGCGTGTGGGGTACGCGCGGCCTGCCGCACCGCCGCCTCGTCGACCGTGATGCCCAGGCCGGGCCGGTCCAGCCGGGCGATGTGCCCGTCCACGAACCGGAACGGCTCCGGGTCGACCAGGTAGTCCAGCAGCTCGGAGCCGGAGTGGTAGTGGATGCCGATGCTCTGCTCCTGGATCAGGAAGTTCGGCGTCGCGAAGGCCACCTGGAGGCTGGCCGCCAGGGAGATCGGGCCGAGCGGGCAGTGCGGGGCCAGCAACGCGCCGTACGTCTCGGCCAGCGCGGCGATCCGGCGCACCTCGGAGATCCCGCCGGCGTGTGACAGGTCCGGCTGGACCACGGCGACCCCGGCCTGCAACGGGCCGAGGAACTCGGAGCGGCCGTAGAGCCGTTCCCCGGTGGCCACCGGGATCGGCGTACCGGCGACGATGTCGCGCAGGTGGTAAGCCTGGTCGGGCAGGACCGGTTCCTCCACGAAAAACGGACGCAGGGGGGCCAGCTCGGGCAGGATCCGGCGGATCGCGGCCAGCCCGGCCCGGCCGTGGAAGTCCAGTGCGATGTCCCGGTCGGGGCCGAGCACCTCCCGGGCTGCGGCGACCCGGCCGATCACCGCGTCCACCTCGGCGGAGGTGGGGATGGCAGACAGTCTCCCGCAGGCGTTCATCTTGACCCCGGTGAGACCGGCGGCGGCCTGCGCGGCGGCGGCGTCGGCCACCTCGTCGGGCTCGTCCCCGCCGATCCAGGAGTAGATGCGCACCCGGTCCCGGACGGCCCCACCGAGCAGGGCGTGCACCGGTGCGCCGTACGCCTGCCCGGCGATGTCCCAGAGCGCCTGGTCGAGGCCGGCGACCGCACTGGAGAGGATCGGGCCGCCGCGGTAGAAGCCGCCCTTGGTGAGCACCTGCCAGTGCTGCTCGATCCGGAGTGGATCCTCGCCGATCAGGTATTCGGAGAGCACCTCGACCGCGCTGCGCACCACCTCGGCGCGCCCCTCGACCACGGGCTCACCCCACCCGACCAGCCCGTCGTCGGTCTCCACCCGGCAGAACAACCACCGTGGCGCGACCAGGAAGGTCTCGATCCGCTCGATCTTCACTGACTGCCCCTCTGTCCCCGTGCCTTCTCGACGTCGCGGACAGCCTTGTCCAGCAACTCACGCATGGCGGTCTCGGTCGCCGTCTCGTCGCGTGCCCGCAGCGCGTCGACCACGGCGCGGTGGCTGGGCACCGGGTCGTCGTGCGGCGCGCCGCCGTGCACCAGCCGGTCCCGCTCGGCGAGCCCGGTCTCCATCACCACCTCCATGCGCTCCAGCAGCTCGTTGTGGGTGGCGGCGAGCAGCGCGCGGTGGAAGGAGAGGTCGGCGGCGACGGCGGCGGCGGGGTCGCCGTTGGCCTCGGCCATCTCGACCAGCGCCCGGTCGAGCGCGGCGATGTCGTCCTCGGTGGCCCGGGTGGCGGCCAGCCGCGCGGCGGCCGGCTCGATGATGGCGCGGACCTCGTGCAGCTGGTCGAGCAGGCGCTCGTGGGGGCCTTCGGCGAACTGCCAGCGGATCACGTCACCGTCGAGCAGGTTCCAGTCCGCCCGCGGCCGGACGAACGTGCCGCGCTTCTGCCGGGCGTCGACGATGCCCTTGGCCGAGAGAACCTTCAGCGCCTCGCGCAGCGCCGTCAGGCTGACGTCGAACTCCTCCTGCAGCGCGACGATGTTCAGGGTCGCCCCGGCGGGGATCTCACCGGTGAGGATGCGGCGGGCGATGGCTTCGACGGTCTGCCCGTGGACGCCGCGGCGTGCGTACTGTGCCAATGCTCTCCTGGCCTTCTCGCTGGTCGGTATCGATCTCTCAGGCCGAGGCTTTCACCGCGGTCCAGCCACCGTCCACCACCAGGCTCGCGCCGGTGACGTAGGCGGCGTCCGGTGAGGCGAGGAAGGCCACCGTCGCGGCCACCTCGTCCGGCGTGCCGAACCGCTTCGCCACGGTCTCCGCGACGCTGCGTCGACGGTCCTCTTCGGACACTTCGGCCCAGGCGTCGGTGAGGATCGGCCCGGGGAGCACGGTGTTGACCCGCACCTGTGGGCCGTACTCCACGGCGAGCTGGCGGCCGAGCGCGACGAGGCCGCCCTTGGCCGCGGCGTACGCGGGTCGCCCGGGCAGCCCGACCAGCGCGTGCACCGAGGAGATCAGCACCACCGAGCCCGCGCGTGCCCGCAGATCGTCCAGACAGGCGCGTACGCCGAGGAACGAGCCGGTGAGGCTGACCCCGAGCTGGTGGTCCCAGGACTGTCGGCTGGTCTCGTGTGCCGGGGCGACCTGCACGGCGTACGCGGTGCTGACCAGGATGTCCACCGGGCCGAGGCTGCCGTGCACCGCCGCCACGGCGGTCGACCAGTCGGCCTCATCGCTGACATCGCCCATTACGGACAGTGCTCGGTTGCCCCGGGCGGTCAGCTCGCCGGCCAGCGGGGTCGAGTCGGCCACGTCAAGCAGCGCGACTGCCGCTCCCTCGGCGGCGAGTCGTCTGGCGATGGCTGCGCCGATCCCGCCCATCGCGCCGGTGACCAGCGCGTTCTTGCCATCAAGCCGGCGCATAAGCTGATCCACCTGACCCTCGCCTTGGTCTCATCTAATCATTAATTACGAAGATATCTTGACAGCCGCCGAGGGTCGATGCAACCTTCTGGTCACACCATTCACATGGCCGACACATTGCGCCGTGACGCTACGTGTCGTAGAGGAAGGACACCCCCGTGAGCGACTTCGACCCCGGTCGCCGGCGATTCCTTGGCCACCTCGGGCTCGCCGGCCTGGGCGCCCTCGGCGCCAGCTCGTTCCTCAGCGCGTGCGCCAGCTCCGCGAGCGGGCCGACGGCGGGCAACGGCTCCGGCGCGGTCACCATCCAGTCCAACCTCTCCTCGCCGCAGGCCAAGGCGGCGATGGAGAAGCTGATCGCGAACTTCAACGCGCAGGGCAAGGGCACGGCGAGCCTCAACACGATCGCCTCGGAGACCTTCCGGACCCAGCTGCCGACGTACCTGACCTCGGCCAACCCGCCGGACCTCTACACCTGGTACGCGGGCTCGGTCGCCAACGACTACGCCAGCCGCAACCTCCTGCTGGACGTCTCCGACGTCTGGAAGTCGCTGGGCGACTACCCCCAGTCGCTACGCACCCTCTCCACCGACGCCAGCGGCAAGCAGGTCTTCGTGCCGATGAACAACTACTGGTGGGGCTTCTTCTACCGCAAGTCCAACTTCGCCAAGTGGGGCGTGCGGGAGCCGAAGACCTGGACCGAGTTCCTGGCGCTGTGCGAGACGCTGAAGAGCAAGGGCATCCCGCCCATCGGCATCGGTCTCGGCGACACCCCGTGGGTGGCGTCCGCCTGGTTCGACTACCTCAACATCCGGATCAACGGCGCTCCGTTCCACCGCGAGCTGCTCGCCGGCAAGCAGCGCTTCGACGACCCCAGGGTCAAGGCTGTCTTCACCCGCTGGCGCGAGGCCCTGCCCTACTTCGACCCCAAGGGCAAGGCCTACCCGTTCCAGGAGGCGACCACTGCCCTGCTGGCCGGCAAGACCGGCATGTTCCTGATCGGCACCTTCTTCGCCGACGCGGCGCCCAAGGATGCTCTCGGCGACCTGGACTTCTTCCAGTTCCCGATCATCGACCCGGCGGTGCCGGTGGCCGAGGAGGCCCCGACCGACGGCTTCTTCGCCAGCGCCAAGACCGCCAACTCCACCGGCACCAAGGCTCTGCTCACCTACCTGGCCGGCGTCGAGGCGCAGGAGGCGTACGTCAAGGCCAGCTCCGGAATCGTGCTGCCGGCCAACCCGAAGGCCAAGGCGTCCGACTCGCCGCTCGTGGTCAAGGGCAAGGCGATGCTCGACGGCGCCAAGGAGCTGACCCAGTTCTTCAACCGCGACTCCAGCGACGCGCTCCAGCCGACCGCGGACACCGCGCTGACCAAGTTCATGGACAAGCCGGACCAGATCGACGCGATCCTGCGGGAGTGGCAGAGCGGCGCCGAGAAGGTCTTCAAGGGCTGACGTGACAGCAACGATCTCCACGACTTCGGTCACCCCCACCCGGCGGCGGCGACGGTCGGCTCGACTGTCGCCGCTGCTGGTGGCGTTCGTCCTCGTACCGTTCCTGGTCGAGAGCGTCTGGGTCTTCTGGCCGGCGATCCAGGGCTTCTGGTTCTCCCTCACCCGCTGGGACGGCATGTCGCCGCCCACCTTCGTCGGCGTCGACAACTACGTGGAGATGGCCGGCGACGCCACCTTCCGGGGCGCGCTGCTCAACACGGTGATCTGGCTGGTCCTCTTCGGCGGCCTCTCCGTGCTGGGCGGCTTCGGCATGGCGCTGGTCCTGCAACGGGAACGGCGCGGGGTCGGCTTCTACCGGGCCGCGCTGTTCACCCCGGTGGTCTTCTCGCTGGTGGTGACCGCGCTGGTCTGGCGGGTCTTCTACCAACCCGACGGGCTGCTCGACTCGTTCCTGCGGTCGGTCGGCCTGGAGCAGCTGATCCGGCCCTGGCTCGCCGACCCGCAGACCGCGCTGTACGCGGTGATCCTGCCCGCGCTGTGGCGGCAGATCGGGTACGTGATGGTGCTGTTCCTGGCCGGGCTGAAGGCGATCGACCCGGCGCTGCACGAGGCGGCCCGGATGGACGGCGCCAACGCCTGGCAGCGGCTGCGGCACGTGACCATCCCCCAGCTCAAGGGGGTCAACGCCGTCGTGCTCTCGGTCATCGTGATCGACTCGCTGCGGTCGTTCGACATCGTCTGGTCGCTGACCAAGGGCGGGCCGTACCACTCGTCGGAGCTGCTCAGCACCTACATGTACTCGACCGCGTTCCAGAGCCTGCGCCTGGGCTACGCCTCCGCGATCGCCGTCGTGATCTTCGTGCTGGCGCTGGCGGTCATCCTCGGCTACCTGATCCGCGCGTTCCGGGAGGAAGCGTGATGAACAAGCTCCGCACCGGGGCCTTCCACACCGGCATGATTCTGCTCTCGCTGCTCTGGCTGGGCCCGGTGCTCTGGGTCGTGGTGATGTCCACCCGGTCGTTCGACGACATCGCCGCGCACGGGGTCGGCAGCCTGCCCCGCTCGTTCACCCTGGACACCTACCGACAGGCGTGGACCGACGGCGGCGAGCTGCGCGCGCTCATCAACAGCATGCTGGTCACCATCCCGTCGGTGGCGCTGAGCCTGGGGCTGGCCGCGATGGCCGCGTTCGCGCTGAGCCGCTTCCGGATCCCCGGCCGCCGGACCATCCTGCTGCTGATGCTCGCCGGCAACCTCCTGCCACCGCAGATCCTGCTCATCCCGGTGGCCAAGTTCAGCGAGCTGACCGGCCTGTACGACACGCTGTGGGCGCTGATCGCGGTGCAGGTCGGCTTCGGGCTCGGCTTCTACACCTTCGTCCTGCACGGCTTCATGCGGGACCTGCCGGGTGAGATCCAGGAGGCGGCCACGATCGACGGTGCCGGCACGGCGCAGATCTTCACCCGGGTGATGCTGCCGCTGACCAGGCCCGCGCTGGCCGCGCTCGGGGCGCTCTCCTTCACCTGGATCTTCAACGACCTGCTCTGGGCGATCACCGTGCTGCGCACCGACGACAACATGCCGGTCACCCCGGCACTGCTCGGCCTCCAGGGTCAGTTCGTCTCGTCCTGGAACGTCATCGCTGCCGGCACGGTCATCGCGGCCGTACCCACCGTCGCGGTCTTCCTGCGCTTTCAGCGGCACTTCGTCTCCGGCCTGGCGCTCGGGGCGGTCAAGTGACCGCCCCCGCGCCGGGCGGGCAGCGCTGGACGCTGCGCGGCGCGCACACCGAGTACACCGTGACCGTGCCGGCGCACGGCCGCTGGCTGGAGCTTGTCGCGTGGGGTCCGCACGGCGTCTCCGACGGCCCCTCCCCGGTCGCCTACGACGGCCCGGTACCGTTCCTCACCGCCGGGGACGCCGCCCCGATCGAGTACGCGACCGACGCCGACCGGCCGTTCACCGGCGCCGACCTGGCGGTGGAGACGGCCAGCGGGGAGCGCCGGGTGGGCTTCGGCCACACCGACGTGCGGGTCGACGCCGACCAGCGGGAGCTGGCGGTCGGTTTCGCCGACCCGGTGACCGGGCTGCGGGCCACCGTGCACTACCGGGTGCCCGCCGGCACCGACGTGGTGCAGCGGTGGGTCGAGCTGACCAACGAGGGCAGCGGCCCGCTGCGGGTCGTGCGGGCCGGGTCGGCCGGGTTCTGTGTGCCGACGCCGCACGGCGCGCTGCTCAGCCACCAGTGGGGGCAGTGGGCGCAGGAGTTCCAGCTCTCCCACGTCGAGCTGGGCCACGGCACGTTCACCATCGGCAGCTCGCAGGGCGTACCCGGGCACCTGCACGTTCCCTGGCTGGCCGTGCGGGACACCGCCGAGCCGGCCGGCCCCACCTGGGGGACGGCGCTGGCCTGGACCGGCTCGTGGGAGATCAGCGCCGAGCGGGACACCGGTGGCCTGACCCGGGTCCGCGCCGGCCGCCAGTTGGTCGACGGCCCGCTGGAGCTGGCCCCCGGCGACCGGCTGACCCTGCCGATGGTTACCGGGGCGTACAGCCCGGACGGCCTGGACGGCCTGGCCCGGGTCTGGCACACCCACCAGCGGCTGCTCGCCGGGGAGCGGCTGACGCCGCGCCCGGTGCTCTACAACTCGTGGGAGGCCACCTACTTCGCGGTCGAGGCGAAGAGCCAGTTGGCGCTCGCCGAGATCGCCGCCGAGCTGGGCGTGGAGACGTTCGTGGTGGACGACGGCTGGTTCGTCGGCCGCGACGACGACACCGCCGGGCTGGGCGACTGGACGCCGGATCCGACGAAGTTCCCGGCCGGGTTCGACGCGTTCATCGCCGACGTCCGCGCGCTCGGGCTGAACTTCGGGCTCTGGGTCGAGCCGGAGTGCGTCAACCCACGGTCCCGGCTCTACGCCGAGCACCCGGAGTGGGTCTACGCCGTCCACGGCCGTCCGCTCACCCCCGTACGCAACCAGTACCTGCTCGACCTGGGCCGGCCGGAGGTCGCCGAGTTCGTCCACTCCACCGTGGACGGTCTGCTCCGCCGGTACGACATCGACTACCTGAAGTGGGACTTCAACCGGCCGCGTACCGAGCCGGGGCGCCCGGGCGGGGTCGGCCCGCTCGACCTGGACGGCGCGCACGTGACCAACCTGCACCGGATCTACGAGCGGTTGCGCCGGAACCACCCCGGCGTGCTGATCGAGGCGTGTGCCGGCGGGGGCGCGCGGACCGACCTGGCGATGGCCGCCCGCGCCGACGTGTTCTGGCCCAGCGACAACACCGGCCCGCTCGACCGGCTGGCCATCCAGTACGGCTTCCTGCACGCCAACGCCCCGCACCTGCTCAGCTCCTGGGTCACCGACGCGCCCGGCCTCTTCGATCCGCGTCCGCGCTCGTTGGCGTTCCGGTTCGTGCTCGCGATGGCCGGCGTGCTCGGCATCGGCGCGGACATCCGGGCCTGGAGCGCCGCCGAGCGGGCCGAGGCGGCCTGCTGGATCGCCCGGTACAAGGAGATCCGGGACGTCGTCACGTACGGCGAGGCGCACCTGATCGGCGGCCCCGACCAGGCTCGCTGTGCGGTGCAGTACACCGCGCCGGACGAGCGCCGGGTGGTCGTGCTGGCCTGGCACACCGGCCGGCTCGACGGCGCTGGCCTGCTCCCGTCCCGCCCGGTCCGGCTGCCATTGCGGGGCCTCGACCCGGCCGCCCGCTACCGGCACGGCGACCAGCACTACTCCGGCAGCCACCTCAGCTCGGTCGGCCTGCCGGTGCACTGGAGCGCGACCCACGACGCCGACCTCATCGTGCTGCGCCGCGACTGAGGCCGGGGCACCACCGCACCCCACCCCCGAGGGACAGGAGTACCCCCCATGCGCCTGATCCGACCGCTGACCGTCGCCCTGGCCGTGCTCGGCCTGGGCCTGGTCGGCCCACTGCCGGCCACGGCCGGCCCACCGCACAGCGATCCGTCCCCGGCCCACGGCCACGGCCGGCCCGGCCACGCCCCCGCCGCCACCGGCGCCGAGGACCAGGGCGCCCCGACCTTCTTCAACAGCGGGCTGGCCCCGACGCCCTACCAGGGCTGGAACACCTACTTCGGCCTCGGTGGCGATCCCACCGAGGCCGAGGTCCGATCGGTCACCGACTTCATGGTCAGCAGCGGCCTGCGGGACGCCGGCTACACCTACGTCTGGATCGACGGCAACTGGGCCGCGCCCACCCCCCGTGACGAGGCCGGCCGGCTGGTCGCCGACCCGGCCCGGTTTCCCGGCGGGATGGGCGCGCTGGCCGCGTACATCCACAGCAAGGGCATGAAGGCCGGCATCTACACCGACGCCGGGCCGTACCTGCCCGGGCAGTGCGGGCTGGGCAGCAACGGCCACTACCGGGCCGACGTGGCCCAGTTCGCCGGCTGGGGGTTCGACGCGCTCAAGGCCGACTGGCTCTGCGGCCGCGCCGCGGGCCTCGACCCGGAGGCGACCTTCCGCGAGCTCGCCGACGCGGTACGCCAGTCGCCTCGGCCGATGCTGCTGAACATCTGCAACCCGGTCAGCTCCGACTGGGGCGGCGGCCCGTACACCCCGGAGCAGCTCTCCACCTGGACCTACACGTACGCGCCCACCGTCGCCGACTCCTGGCGGACCTACACGGACGTGGGGCTCACCGACCCGACGCCGCAGTGGGCGTTCCCGTGGGTGCTGCGCAACATGGACGTCAACGCGTACCACCCGGCGGCCACCGGGCCGGGGCACTACAACGACCCGGACTACCTGCTGCCGATGCGTCCGCTGCCCGGCGGCGGATACGAGCTGAGCCTGGAGGAGTCCAAGACGCAGCTCGGCATGTGGTCCATCATGGCCGCCCCGCTGGTCATCGGCTCCGATCCGCGCGGCCTGCCCAGCGAGATGATTTCGGCGCTGACCAACCCGGAGATCATCGCGGTGAACCAGGACCGGCTGGTCCGGCAGGGCGTCAAGGTCGCCGACACCGGGGTCGACGCGCAGGTCTGGAGCAAGGTGCTCACCGGCTCCGGCCGGCGGGCGGTCGCGCTGCTGAATCGGCACGACACCGCTCAGGAGATCACCGTCAACTTCGCTGACGTCGCGCTCGGCGGGCCGGTCGCGGTCCGCGACCTGTGGGCCCGCACCACCGTCGACGCCGAGCCCGGCACGGCCGGGGTCCAGCCGTTCACCGGCTCGTACACCGTCCAGGTTCCGGCGCACGGGGTGGCCATGCTCGGCCTGACCGGCGCCGACCAGGGCGCCGGTGCCAGCCTCGGCGGCACCGCCAGCGCCAGCCCCGCGCTGGTCCGGGTGGACGACACGCACGCCACCGCCTTCGTCCGCACGGCGCAGGGCGCGTTGGCGGTGAACACCCGCTCGGGTGCGACCTGGGGGACCTGGTGGACGTCCCTCGGCGGCCCGGTCGGCGGCCGGATCCTCGGCCAGCCGGCCGCGTACGGCTCCGCCGGCGGGCGGATCGACGTCTTCGTACGGGGCACCGACAACGCGGCCTGGCAGCGCAGTTACGTCGCCGGCAAGTGGGGGCCGTGGCGGAGCCTCGGCGGCACGGTGACCGACGGGCCCACGGTGGCCTGGACCAGCCCGACCCAGTGGACGCTGATCGTCCGCGGTGCCGACGGCAAGCTGTGGTCGCGGACCCCGAGCAGCGGCTGGACGGGCATCGGCGCGCCCGACGACCGGCCGATCTACGGCCGGCCGAGTGCCGTCGTCGACGACGCCGGCGTGCTGCACGTCGCGGTCCGCAGCCGGACCGACGAGGTGTGGTGGCGCAGCCGGACCGGCACCACCTGGTCGGCCTGGACGAGCCTGGGCGGCACCACCAGCGGCAGCCCGACCCTGCTGGCCACCGAGGGGCGGGTCTACCTCTTCGCGCTGGCCGCCGACAACCGGCTCTGGCAGCGCAACCTGGTCGACGGGGCGTGGGGCGGCTGGTTCCGTCGTGGCGAGTTCGCCACCGACGGGTTCCGGGGCGCACCGGGCGCCGCGGCAGGCGCCGACGGCAGCGCCTGGCTGGCGGTACGCGGCGTCGACGACCGGGTGCACCAGATCGTTCTCTGATCCATTGTGG
The DNA here is from genome assembly GCF_053599855.1 of Micromonospora sp. NPDC005161. Taxonomy (NCBI): domain Bacteria; kingdom Bacillati; phylum Actinomycetota; class Actinomycetes; order Micromonosporales; family Micromonosporaceae; genus Micromonospora; species Micromonospora sp. NPDC005161. The sequence goes on along the minus strand of NZ_JBSFYQ010000008.1, from coordinate 22,944 downwards.
TGTGCCGTCGGCGGCTCCTCCGTCGGCGGCACACCACGCGTCAGTCCGGAACGAGCTCCCGGCACCGGCGCAGGACGGCCAGGGCGAGTGGCGCGTCGCGGCCCTCGATGCCGGCCTCCAGCTCGGCCATCGCCCCCGCGGCCCGCGCCGGTTCACCCGCCGCCGTCCGTCCGGTCCGATGTGCGTTCGGTTGTGGCACGTCGTTGCCTCCACGTTCGGTGCCGGCCGCCACGACTGATGACGGTGGCCGAAACGTAGGAGCGGTATCGATCGCCGAGAAGCGCTCGTAACCTGCCGGAAACCTTGGAAACAAGCTCGTAACGTCACGGGTACTTTGCCGTCATTTTGGGCTCCTCCTCGCCGCCTGGCAGCAACCCGGCTGAACCACCGCCGCCGCGCCGGCCCGCCGCTAGCGTCGGACCGGACGGTGAGACGGCAGGGCCGACAGGAGGGGCGGCGGTGAAGGCACTGGTGTGGCAGGGCGCCGACGAGCTGGCGGTGACCCAGGTGCCGGAGCCGCAGCTGCGCAACGAGCAGGACGCGATCATCAAGGTACGCAAGACGGTGACCTGCGGCTCCGACCTGCACCTGCTGGGCGGCTACCTCCCCTTCATGGAGCGCGGCGACGTCCTCGGCCACGAGTTCCTGGGTGAGGTGGTCGAGGTCGGCCCCCAGGTGCGTAGGCACCGGGTGGGGGACCGGGTGGTGGTCTGCTCGTTCATCTCGTGCGGTCGCTGTTGGTACTGCCAGCAGCAGCAGTTCTCGCTGTGCGACAACGGCAACACCAACCCGGCGGTCATCGAGAGCCCGCGGGGCCTGGTGCCCGGCGGCTGCTACGGCTACTCGCACGCCCTCGGCGGCTTCGCGGGCAGTCACGCGGAGTACATCCGGGTCCCGTACGCGGACCAGGGGGCGTTCCCGGTTCCGGACGGGGTGAGCGACGAGCGTGCGCTGTTCGCCTCCGACGCCGCTCCCACCGGGTGGATGGGCGCCGACCTGGGCGGTGTCCGGCCCGGTGACGTGGTGGCGGTGTGGGGCGCCGGCGGGGTGGGCCAGATGGCGGCGCGGGCAGCGGTGCTGCTGGGCGCCGAACGGGTGATCGTGATCGACCGCTTCGACGACCGGCTACGGATGGCGGAGACGCACCTGGGGGTGGAGACCCTCAACTACCAGAGCCACGATGTGGGCGGCGAGCTGCTGGAACGCAGCGGCGGGCGGGGGCCGGACGTGTGCATCGAGGCGGTCGGGATGGAGTCGCACAGCACCGGCCCGCAGTCCTGGTACGACCAGATCAGGCAGCAGTTGAGGCTGGAGCCGGACGCGCCGGTAGCCGCCCAGGACGCCATCCACAACTGCCGCAAGGGTGGCAGCGTGTTCCTGCTCGGTGTCTACGCCGGTCTGGTGGACAGGTTCCCGCTCGGCGCGGTGATGAACAAGGGCCTCACGCTGCGCGGCGCCCAGCAGCACGGCCACCGCTACATTCCGATGCTGCTCGAACGGATGGCGCGCGACGAACTGGTCACCGAGCACCTGGCGACCCACACCATGCCGCTCGACCAGGCTCCGCAGGGCTACAGCATGTTCAAGAACAGGATCGACGGCTGCGTACGGGCCGTCTTCGAACCGGCCGGATGACGCCTGCGGTCACCCGCGCCGGATCAGGCCCGGCCCGGCGAGGATGTCGGTCTCGTCGTCTTTGACGTCGTGGCCGGCTTCGCAGCGGAGCACCGCGCGGATCGGCTTGCCGCAACCGTGGTGGGTGACGAGGAGGCCGGGGCCGGTTTCGTCGGCGGCCCAGGTGTCACCCCAGTTGCGCAGGGCGGTGACCACCGGCAGCAGTTCACGGCCCTTGGGGGTGAGCTGGTATTCGTGGCGGGTGCGCTGCCCCGGCTCCCGGTAGGGGATCCGTTCGAGCAGGCCGGCGCCGACCAGTTCCTTGAGCCGGGCGGCCATGGCCGGCTCGCCGACCCCGACCCGACGGACGAAGTCGTCGAAACGGCGCGTACCGAGCAATGCCTCCCGCATGATCAGCATGGTCGATCTGCTGCCGACGATGTCCATCGCGCGGGCGACCGAGCAGTTCGCCATCGACCAGGAGTCGCGGTCGTCACGTAGATCCGCCATGCCACCAGCGTACGGCCTGACTTGCGCAACTGCTAGTCAGGTGCTTGACTGGGCTCTGGCTTCGCTATGGGCAAGTCAGCCCACGTCAGCCGGCGCTGCCTGACCGGCGCCGTCCGCCTCCCCGCCGTCGCCGTCGACCCCGGCACCCGCGTGGACCGAACCTTAGGACCCCCTGTGACCGACCAGCGCACCACGGCCCCGATCGGATCAGCACGCCCGCCGCACGCGAGCGCACCCGCGCCGACCGCCACCGCGCGTCCATCCGTTCGCGGCTCCCGCGCGGTGACCCTGATCGCCATGTGCCTGGGCGCGATGATCACGTTCCTCCAGATCACCGCGACGGTCTCCGCCCTGACCACCATCCAGCGCGACCTGGGCGTCGACCCGACCACCCTGATCTGGATCCCCAGCGCCTACACCCTGGTGGTGGCGAGCCTGGTCCTGTCCGCCGCCACATTGGGCAACCGGTACGGGCGCAGGCGGATGTTCGCCGCCGGCGTCATCGCCATGATCGTTGGTGGCGCCGTCGTCGCCGCGGCCCCCACCGCGGCCTGGGTGATCGCCGGGCAGTTGGTGGCGGGCCTCGGCGGGGCCCTCATCCTGCCGAACAGCCTGGCGATCCTCGGCGCGACCTTCACCGACCCGCACCGACGCACCGAGGTCATCACCGCCTGGTCGGCCGCCTCCGGCATCGGCCTGGCGGTCGGGCCGCTGATCGCCGGCACCCTGCTGCGGCACTTTCACTGGCACAGCGTCTTCCTGTCGACGATCGTGCTGGGTGTGGTCACCCTCGTCGTGGCCGCGATCGGGGTGGCTGAGTCCCGGCAGGGCGCGGGCCGCCTGGACGTGCCGGGTCTGCTGCTCGGCACCATCGCCATCGCCGCCGCCGTCTACGCCATGATCAGGGGCGGCCGGGACGGCTACACCAGCCCGGTCGTGGCGACGACCTGGATCGTCTCCGCCGCCGCGCTGGTCGGGTTCGTGCTGGTCGAGCTGCGTACCAGCGCGCCGATGCTCGACGTACGGTTGTTCCGGTCCGCGTCGTTCAGCGCCGTCATGGTCGTCGCGGCGGTGTCGCTGTTCGGCTTCACCGGTGTGGCGATCCTGCTCGTCCTGTTCCACGAGCGTGCTCAGGCGCTCAGCCCGTTGGACACCGGCTGGCGGATGCTGGTGCTCTTCGGTGTCTACGCGGTCGCCGCCTTCGCCGCCGGGCGTGCGATCCGCCGCACCGGGTTCAAGGCCCCCCTCACCGCCGGTCTCGTCCTCGGTGCCCTGGCCAGCTTCGGTCTGGCCGCCCAGGGCCCGACCACCCCGTTCGACCACCGCTGGCCGCTGCTGGCCCTGTTCGGCGCCGCCAGCGCCCTGGTGGTGGCCCCGGCGACCGCGGCGGCGCTGGCCAGCGTCGCGCCCGCCCAGGCCGGGATGGCCTCCGGTGCGGTCAACGCCGCCCGCCAGGTCGGCTCGGTGCTCGGCTCGTCCCTGCTGGGCACGTTGCTCACCACCACGATGCTGGCCGACCTGCCCGACCGGCTCGCCGCTCACCAGGTGGGCGAGCCGACCTGGACGGCGGTGCGGACGGCGGTGGCCGGCGGCGCCACCGGTGACCCGGCGCTGCCCGAACCGGTCCGGTCCGCGCTCGCCGAGGCACTGACCGCCGGCGTGCAGGCCGGCCTGCGGGTCAACGGCATCGTCTTCCTCGCGACCGCCGTGCTCGCCCTCGCCCTCGTCCGAAACCGGCCGCACCAGCACTAAGTGGTCTGAGGTGTAAATCCTTCGAGGGTCATGCGGCGGGGTCCAGTACGGCAGGGCCCGCATCCCTGGCCACGGTCTCACATGGGTGATCCAGGGTGTCTGGGGCGCGTCGACGCGGCCTGCGCGCATGATCAATCATGGGGCAATGTCGCTACGCACGCACGAGGCCGATCTGTTCGAGAGCTCCAGGGGCCGCTTGGAGGCGATCGCCTATCGGCTGCTGGGATCGGCCGGTGATGCGGAGGACGCGGTGCAGGATACGTACCTGCGCTGGCATGCGGCGGACCGGGAACGGATCGAGACGCCCGAAGCGTGGCTGACGAAGGTGGTCACCAATCTCTGCCTCAACCAGCTCACCTCGGCGCGGGCCAGGCGGGAGACGTACGTGGGGCAGTGGCTCCCTGAGCCGGTGCTGGACGGAGATCGGATACTCGGCCCCGCCGACACCCTCGAGCAGCGCGAGTCGGTCTCCATGGCGATGCTCACCCTGATGGAGCGGCTGTCCCCCAATGAGCGCGTGGTGTATGTGCTGCGCGAGGCGTTCGGGTACGCGCACCGCGAGATCGCGGAGATTCTGGACATCACCGAGTCGAACTGCCAGCAGATCTACCGGCGTGCCAGGCAGCATCTGGCTGTCGAACGATCCCGCACGGAGATCGATGCGGTCGCCGCCCGGAAGATCGTCGAGGAGTTTCTCGCCGCGGCCCTCAGTGGCGACACCAAGCCGCTGATCCGGCTGCTCGTCGACGACGCGGTCAGCATGGCCGACGGCGGCGGCAAGGTTCATGCCCGCAGGACCCCGGTCATCGGAGCGATGGACATCGCGAAGTACCTGCGTGCTCTGTTCCAGCCGAGCGATGCCAAGCGAGCCCTCGTCGGTGGCACTCCCGCCTTCTACGCCGTCGTCGTCAACGGCGGTCCTGCCGTGCTGGCGGAGGTCGACGAGCAGGTCATCGGCGTGTTCTGCCTCGATGCGACCCCCGACGGTCTGGCGTCGATCCACATCCAGGTCAACCCGGACAAACTTCAGCGCGTCGCGCGCCAGTGGGCGGCCGCCGGACCCCATCGCCCACTGGTGGTGAATTGGTGACCCAGTTCACACTCGTTCCCTGTCAGGGATCGCGCGCCTGTCCGGTTCAGGAGGTGAAAGCAACCAGATAGGAGCGAGCCATGAAGCACCGCATCGTCGTCCTGGGAGCCGGATACGCCGGAGCCAACACCGCCGGGCGCCTCGCCAAGCGGCTGCACCGCGACGACATCGAGATCACCCTGGTCAACGGCGACCCGGAGTTCGTCGAACGGGTACGCATGCACCAGCTCGCGAGCGGGCAGGATCTGCAGCCTCGCCCACTGCGCGACGTCTACGCGGGCACCGGCGTACAGGTCCGGACCGCGCGGGTCGCCGCTGTCGATGTGGAAGGCAAGACCGTCGATCTCGGCGGTGAGACCCTCGTCTATGACACTCTCGTGTACGCCCTGGGCAGCGCCATCACCGATCACGGCGTCCCCGGTGTCGCAGAGCACGCCTACAACGTGGCCGGCAAGCAGGCCGCTCTCCGGCTGCGGGCGCGCCTGAGCGAGGTGAAGCGCGGTGGGACCGTGCTGATCGTGGGCGGCGGCCTGACCAGCATCGAGGCAGCCACCGAGATCGCCGAAGCCCACCCGGACCTTGAGGTCGCGATCGCCGCCCGTGGCCGCGTCGGCGGCTGGCTCAGCGACAAGGCCCAGCGCCACTTGCGCGGCGCCCTGGACCGGCTTGGCATCACGGTCCACGACCATGCCGACATCGCGCGCGTCGAAGCGAACGGCGTGGTCACCGGTGCAGGCAGAAAGATCGAGGCTCAGGTGACCGTGTGGACCGCGGGTTTCACCGTGCACCCGATCGCGGCCGCCACCACCCTTGAGGTGTCCGACAGTGGCCGGATCGTCGTCGACGCCAGTATGCGATCGGTCTCGCACCCCGATGTGTACGCCGTCGGCGACGCCGCGCTCGCCGAAGGAGCGGGCGGCAAGCCACTGCGGATGTCCTGCGCCTCGGCAAACCCGATGGCGTGGCTGGCAGCCGACGTCATCGCCGCGCGCTTGACCGGTCGCAAGGTTCCCGAGACCACGATCGGCTACTCCTTGCAGTGCATCAGCCTCGGACGCCGCGATGGAATCATCCAGCGCGTGACCCCCGAGGATCAGGTCACGCCCACCATCATCACGGGTCGGACCGCCGCCCGCATCAAGGAGATGATCTGCGCTAGCGCGGCCTGGAGCATCTCCCACCCGACCATGATGATGCCGAGCCGCCGCCGGCACCTCGCGGTCACCGACGCAGTGGAGACCCGACTCCTCGCCCGGTCATGACGAAAGAGCGTTGCCGGCGTGAAGAACTTACGACTGCGGCCACCAAGGCGTGCTTCAGAGAGGTGCCGACTGGGTCGGGATGTGCTCGTAGCGCCTGCGCATGATCTCGCTGGCGGCCGGGCCGGCGGCGAAGACGAAGTCGCCGTCGTCGAGCGGACGACCGGTGATCCGGTCGACGATGACCGGATCGGCTTCCACGCCGGTGTTCCGGTCGACCAGGATCATGCTGCGTTCGCTCGGGTCCAGGCGGGAGTTGCCCCACGCGGCCAGGGCGACCACGACGGGCCGCAGGCTGCGGCCGAGGTCGGTGAGGACGTACTCGTAGCGGTCCGGCCTGGTCTGGTAGCGACGTCGTTCGAGCAGCCCCTGGCCGGTGAGGGTCTTGAGCCGGCTGGTCAGGATGCTGGACGAGACGCCCAGGTTGGCCTGGAACTGGTCGAACCGGGTGTACCCGTCGAAGGCGTCGTGCAGGATCAAAAGTGTCCACCACTCGCCCACGTAGCCCAGCGCGCTGGACAGCGGGCACTCGCGGTCCTCCAAGCGGATCTTTCCTGCCACGGATGTGCCCTCTTTCGAGTCGGTGCTACTGTCGAAGTCAGTAGGTTCTGTTTCAGAAGCAACTATACGGCGTCCCGACGACGCCCGCTTCATGCTGCGCAGACAGGGGTGTCCGATGTCCGAAACGGTGTCCGCACGGGACTCGCTCCAGGGCCGCCGCGCCCTGGTGACCGGCGGTACGAAGGGTGCCGGCGCGGCGATCGCCGCCCGGCTGCGCGAGGTCGGCGCGGACGTGTGGGTCAGTGCCCGCAGTGAGCCCGAGGAGTTCGAGTTCACCGACCGGTTCATCGCCGCCGACACGTCGAGCGTCGACGGCGCGCAGGCGGTGGCCGAACGCCTGCTCGGCGAGGGGTGGCGCCGACATCGTCGTGCACGTCGTCGGCGGGTCGCACGCCCCGGCGGGTGGCTTCGCCGCGCTGACCGAGCAGGCCTGGGCCGACGAGTTGAACCTCAACCTCCTCGGCGCGGTACGCCTCGACCGGTACCTCGTTCCATCCATGATCGAGAAGCGCGCCGGTGCCATCGTGCACCTCTCCTCGATCCAGCGCCGCAAGCCGATGCACGAGGCCACCCTCGGGTACGCGGCCGCCAAGGCGGCGCTGACCGCGTACAGCAAGGGCCTGGCCAACGAGGTCGCGCCGTACGGCGTCCGGGTCAACAGCGTGGCACCCGGCTTCATTCAGACCACCGCCGCCGACGCCCTGGTCGACCGCCTCGCCGCCGGGAACGGCGTCGACCGCGACACCGCCCTCGGGCAGTTGATGGACTCCCTGGGCGGTATCCCGCTGGGCCGCCCGGCACGCCCGGACGAGGTGGCCGACCTGGTGGCCTTCCTGGTCTCCGACCGCGCCTCGTCGATCGTCGGCGCGGAGCACGTGATCGACGGCGGCACCATTCCGACGGTCTGACCCGACCCGACCCGCACCGTCCAGAAGGGACACCGAACAATGACCGCCAACCAGGCGACGCCGGACATCATTCGCCGCTACTTCGAACTCGCCGGCCAGCCGGATTCCGAGGACTACTTCGCCCTCTTCGCGCAGGACGCCGTCGTCGAGGACGAGTCGACCGAGTACCGCGGCATCGAGGCGATCCGCGAGTGGCGCCGCAAGGTGCCGCTGGTGTCGTACGAGATCACCGACGTCGACATCACTCCCGCCGGCACCATCGTGACCACGACGATCACCGGGGACTTTCCCGGCAGTCCGTTCGCCGGGCTCAGGTACCGCTTCAGCGATCACGACGACAGCGCGATCCGGGTCCTCCGCATCGCACCCTGACGGCCAGCGCCGGATTGTGCGTTTCCACAGGGCGAGGGCGTACGGTGGGCATGTCGCCCGGGATCCCGGTGGCCGGCAGTCGCTGTCGCCACCAGCCCACGAGGGGCGTTAACGATCGTCATCTTCATCGCCGCGAGTGCTGGTCGTGTTGGTTGATCACCGACCACGTCCGGCTGTCGGATCAACCGGTCACCGCACATTCGGGTTCGGTGCGATGGCCGGTGGTGGAGTCCGACCCGTTCACACCGCCGTCCGGCGAGCATGACCGTTGGGGACGGCTCAACCAGGGAGCACCAGATGAAGATCGCCAGGGACCGGATCGTCAACGCACTTCGTGATCGGGGCCAGCAGGCCAGAGCCGACTGGGTCGAGCGTGAGCTCCCGGAGCAGGTTGACCCGGCCAAGCACTCCGGCCTGCTCGCCACCCTGCACCTCGACCCGGCCGACCTGGCCGACGCCCCCTCCCCGTGAGCGGGATTTTGCATTGAGAGTGCACTTGTCTCCGTTTCCGGGACTGTCTAGCTTCAGACCATGCCTGCCTCATGGACATTCGCCGTGGCCCGTGATGACCTCGGCCGGACCACCATCGTCGATGGCGCGACCTCCGCTCTGTCCGACGGTGAGGCGCTGCTCCGGGTGGACCTTGTCGGCCTGACCGCCAACAACGTGACCTACGCGGTGCTCGGTGACTCGATGCGCTACTGGCAGTTCTTCCCGCCGGACGCCCGTGGGCTCGGGTCGCAGTGGGGGCTCCCGCCGCTGTGGGGCTTCGCCGAGGTGATCGCGTCGACGGTTCCGGAGGTCGCGGAGGGGCAGCGGGTCTACGGCTACCTCCCGCCCGCGGGTCACCTCGTGGTGCGGCCGCACCGGGTGGACGCGTCCGGGTTCCGCGACGCGAGCACGCACCGGGCCGGGCTGCCCTCGCCGTACAACGCCTACCGGTCGACCACCGGCGACCCGGCGTACCGGCCCGAGCAGGAGGATCTGCTCGTCCTGTTCCGGCCGCTGTTCTTCACCTCCTTCATGCTGGCCGACCAGGTCGCCGACAACGGCTTCCACGGCGCAACCTCGCTGGTGCTGTCGTCGGCGTCCAGCAAGACCGCCTACGCCACGGCGTTCGAACTGCACGGCCGTGGCCCGCGCCTGGTCGGGCTCACCGCACCAGGCAACGTCGCCTTCACACGGTCGCTCGGCTGCTACGACGAGGTCCACTCCTACGACGACATCGGCGTCCTCGATGTGGTTCCGACCGTCTATCTCGATCTGTCCGGAGCGCCATCGACCCGTACCGCTCTGCGACGACACCTCGGTGACCAACTCGTCCGGGACATCGCGGTCGGGCTCACCAACCAGACCCCGAACGCCGACGCGGCCGAGGAGGTGTTCTTCGCGCCGGTCCAGATGCGCAAGCGCAGCCTGGACTGGGGCCGCGAAGGGCTGGACCAACGGTTCAGCGAGGCCTGGCAACGGTTCACCGCGGTGGTGAGCGGTTGGCTCGACGTCCGGGTCGGCGCGGGGCCGGAAGCCCTGCGGCACGCGTGGCTCGAGGTCCTCGGCGGCCGTACGCCACCACGGGTGGGTCACATCGTCCAGCTCTGAGTGGTCGATGCTCAGTCGGAACGCCTACGGGATGATCGCGTCGACGTAGCCGCCGTCGACCCGGACCGCGGGGCCGGTCGTCGCGGAGGCGAGGGGAGAGGCGAGGTAGGTGACCATGTTGGCGATCTCCTCGGGCTCGATCAGCCGCTGAAGCAGGGACTGCGGCCGGTGCTGCCGCATGAACTCCCGCTGCGCCTCGTCCCACGGCAGGCTGTCGCCCATGAGGTCGGAGATGAAGCCCTCGACGCCGCCGGTGTGGGTGGGCCCGGCGAGCACGGAGTTGACGGTCACGCCCGTGCCGGCGGCAGCCTTCGCGAACCCGCGTGAGACGCCGAGCAGTGCCGTCTTGGAGACACCGTAGTGGATCATTTCGGCCGGGATCGCGACCGCCGAGTCGCTGGCGATGTACTGCACGCGTCCCCAGCCGCGCTCCATCATCCCGGGCAGGTAGGCCCGGGTCAGTCGGACGCCGGCCAGCACGTTCACCTCGAAGTAGCGACGCCACTCGTCATCCGAGATCTCCAGCGCGGGAGTGGGGCCGAAGATGCCCAGATTGTTGATGAGAATGTCGACGGCGGGCAGCAGGTCGAGGGTCCGGGCGGTGCCCTCGTCGCTGGCCACGTCGGCATCGACCTCGATCACGTCGGCACCGGGGACCTCGCTCCGCAACGCCACCGCCGCCTTCTGGACACTGGCGGCGGTACGGCCGTTGACCGCCACCCGGGCCCCCGCGCGAGCGAGGCCGGCCGCGATGGCCGCGCCGATCCCCTGGGTCGAACCGGTGACCAGCGCGGTCCTGCCCGCGAGATCGATGTGAACCGTCATGGCTGTCCTGTTCGTCGGCGTTTCCCCGGCCACCCCGGGGTCGGGGGACCGCTTCCGGCAACCTCGACCGTAACGGCGCCGGCCGGACCCGGCAGCGTGAGTGGTGCTGTCAGGAGGGTCTCGTCGCCTACCGCCCGCCGGATCGGCGCCGGATCCTGCCGCCGAAGCTGGCCCCGGCTGGCCCAGAAAATCTATGCCGGAACAGGTCCGGGCGCGGTCGTCGGAGAGGTGGCCGCGCAGCCCGGCCAACGATTGGGTGATCAGCCGGGAGGCGTGCAGTCGCGAGATGCCGACCTGGGCCTGGGCCAGGCTGCCGTGGAAGCGCGGCTCAGGATCCTGCGCCCGGTTTCCGGCAGCGTGGCGAGGGCAGGATGCTCGTGAGTGGGGAGCCCGTGGTGGGGCAGATGGAGTGGAGCCTCAAATCAGTCGCGCTGCTCCGGGTTGTCGCCCGCCGTCGCAGTAGGCCGGGCCGGCTTCACCGCGAACGGATGGCGTAGGCGCCGCATGGCCTCCTCGCTGCCGTCGACGGTCACGCTCGAGCTGTCCAGCCCGTCGGCGGCCGCGTTGGCGAGAAACAACACGGGTCGATCAGTTCCGTTCGATGTCATGCACGGGTCCTTTGTTCAACAAGGAGTGAGTCTGGGCCGTCGGCAACTCCTGCCGCACAACCTCGTGACAAACGCGGCGCTCGCACTGGCGCCAGAGCGCGGTGTCTGGATCCCGGGGAAGGCCCGGCGACACCAATACACCGCACCATACCCGGCATCGCCGTTCGTCATGCGCCAGCGCATGCCCTCAGTGCGCGAGCGCCCTCCGCTGCCGGCCGAGTCGGCGGTCAGGCCGGGGTCGGGTGGTCCGACTCGAACCGCGCGCGCGTGAGGAAAGCGAGCTGGGCGCGCTTGTCCGGCATCTCGATCTCGGCCCCGAAGGTGAAGCCCTCGACCTCCAGTCGGCGTAGCGCGAGGTGGTTGCGCACGTCCGGCTCGACGACGATCCGCTGGGCGGCCGGGTCGCGGAACAGGAAGCGCGCGAGGGCGGGACCGGCGGCGGCGGTGAGGCCCTGGGCGAGGCGCCGGTCGGGGCTGAGCAGCAGGTGCATCCCGACGTCGCCGGGCTGGACGGGGTAGCGCTCGCCGACCGGGTCCGCCTCGGGCTGGTAGGTCTGGAAGAGGCCGACCGGCTCCTCGTCGATCATGATCAGGTACGCGTGGTGCGTCGGCAGGCTGTCGACGAAGGCGTAGATCTCGCGTACCTGCTCCAGCGTGTGGGACCCCATGCCCCAGAAGGAGTTGCGGGGGCGGGTGACCCAGACGTGCAGGAGTTCGGCGTGCCGGTCGGGGTCGACGGTCACCAGCGACAACTCGCCGAGGCCGGGAATCTTCTCCTGGTATGTCATGTCGCGCTGTCCTTTGCTGAGGGGCGGTGAGGTGGGCCGTGACCGGGCGAGTGCGTCGATGCCCGTCCGCCCACAACTGGCGCTCGTCGCGGTCGGCGTGGCTCATTCAGGCACTGCGCCGAAGCGAGGGGGACACGTGTTCCGTCCGGTGTCAGGTTAGGTTACCCTCCCCTAACGAAGGCTGACCTTACCTGGAGGGGTGCGTGAAACGGAACTGGGAGGCCCTGGTCCTCAAAGCCATGGGAGGCCGGGACTTTCGGTTGACCGTGCTGGGCGCCGAGTCGATCGACGGGCACTACCAGCGGCTGCTCCTGGACGGCGGCGGCCTGCTGGAGGCGTGCGGGGTCCACCCCACGATGTGGGTCCGGCTGTGGTTCGACAATGACGGCCGCGCACACCAGCGCGCGTACACGCTGGTGGACCCCGACCCGGCGACGGGCCGGTTCAGCCTCGAATTCGCCATCCACGACGGTTGCGCCGCACGCTGGGCCACCACGGCACGGGTCGGCGACACCATCGGCGCCACCGTCCAGGGCAGCGTGTTCCAGCTGCCAGACCCCGCACCCGGGCACCTCTACCTCGTTGGCGACGCGGCGTCCCTGCCCGCGGTGAACAGCCTGCTCGACGCCGGCGCCGGCATCCCGGCGACGGTCTGGCTGGAGTACGCCCACGAAGGCGAGAAGGCGCTCACGCCACGGGCCCGGGCGCACCACGACGTCACCTGGGTGCCTCGGCGCGACGCCGGGCAGCACCTGGTCGACACGGTCTGCGCCGCCCTGCCCGCCAGCGACGCGGCCCACTACTGGGTGGCCTGCGAGGCGGCCAGCACCCGCACCATCGTCCGGCACGTCCGGCGCACCCTGGGCGTCGACAAGGGTCAGCTGACGTCTCTCGCGTACTGGAAAGCCGCATGACGGGTCGCCTCGGCACCCTGACCGCGCTGTACGTCACGCAGTATCTCGGCATCGGCTTCATCACCGTCGGGCTGACCGCCATCCTGCGCGACGGCGGCACCTCGCTGGACACCCTGGCCCTGCTGCAGATCGTCGGTCTGATCTGGCCCGTCAAGTTCCTCTGGGCGCCAATCCTCGACCGGTACGGCTCCCGTCGCCGTGGCCACTACCGATCCTGGCTGCTCGTGCTCCAGAGCGCCCTGGTCATCGCCCTGCTGGCGCTGCTGCCGTTCTCCCGCCCGGCAGACGCGCTCGGCCCGGTCATCGCCATCTGCGCGCTGTACGTCCTCTTCTCCGCCACGCAGGACATCGCCGTGGACGCGGTCGCCGTGCGGATGCTCACCGAGTCGGCCCGTGGGACCGGCAACGGCATCCAGGTGGCGGCGAGCTACCTCGGCAACCTGCTCGGCGGCGGCGCCTGCGTGGTGGTCTACGACCGGTTCGGCTGGGTGCCGGCGATCAGCTTGCTGGCCGCGCTGACAGCCATCGGCCTGCTGGTGGTGTGGCGGTTCCGTGAGCCGGCCCGTACCGACCGGGTGGCCCGGGTCGGCACGGCCTACCGGGCGCTGCTGTCGGTGTTCGGCCAGCCGGGGTGCCGGTGGTGGACGTTCGGCGTGGTGCCCCTGGTCTACGTCGGCGCCGGCATGGCGTACGCCCTCGTGACGCCGGCCCTGGTCGACGCGGGATGGTCGTTGGGCCGGATCGGCGTGGTGACGGGTGTGGTGATCAGCGCGCCGGCCATCGTGGCCGGTCTGCTCGCGGGGCTCGGGATCGGGCGGTTCGGGCGCGGCGGTGTGCTGGTGGTCGGGGGACTGGCCCTCGTGTTGTCGACGATGATGCTGCTGCCGTTGATGAACGGCAGCGCGCCCCTGGCCGGCACGGTCGTCGCGCTCTGCTGTTTCATGGTCGCCTACACGATCGCCAACGTCGTGTTCTACACGGTCAACATGGACTACTCCCGACCCGGCACCGGCGGCACCGACTTCACCGTGCTGTCGTCGTTCGGGCTGGTCTGCTCGTTCGTGGCCGCCTCCGTCGGCCTCGCGGCGGCCGATCGGGTCGGCTATCCGGCCGTCGCGGTCGCCGCCATCCTGCTGGTGGTCGCCGGGGTCGCCCTGGGCCTCGCGCACCAGCGACGGTTCCCCCGCGCGCCCCTCCCCGGGTCGGCCACGGAGCCCACACCGGACGCTCTGAAGGCAGTGGCGTGACATCAGGTGGCGGACACGGGGCGGCTGTGGACGCGCCGACCGCCGGTCAGACGGCGGTTCGGTCAGCCACCCTGACCACCGCGTCGGCCCGGCTGCCCCACCGGTGGCTCATCCTGGCCGTGCTCTGTGCCGCCCAGCTCGTCGTGGTGCTGGACAACACGGTGCTGACCGTGGCGGTGCCGGTGCTCACCACCGAGCTGGGCGCCAGCACCGCCGACGTGCAATGGATGATCAACGCGTACGCGCTGGTTCTGTCGGGTCTGCTGCTCACCGCCGGCAGCGCCGCCGATCGGTACGGGCGCCGTCGGATGCTGCTCGCCGGGCTGGTCCTGTTCGGGCTCGGCTCGCTGGCCGCCGGCCTCGCCAGCACCAGCGGGCAGCTGATCGCCGCGCGGGCCGGGATGGGCATCGGTGGTGCGTTGCTGGTCACCGCCACCCTCGCGGTCGCGATGCAGGTGTTCGACGGTGCCGAACGGTCCCGGGCCATCGGCATCTGGGCTGCCACCAGCGCGTTGGGCTTCGCTGTCGGACCACCGATCGGTGGCACCATCCTCGCCCACCTGCCGTGGGGCGCCATCTTCCTGATGAACGTCCCCGTCGTGCTGGTCTGCCTGGTGGTCGGCCGTGCGCTGATACCCGAGTCCCGGAATGCGGCCGGTGGCCGCCTCGACGTGGTCGGCGCGGTGCTCTCCACCGCCGGGCTGACCGCCGTCGTCTGGTCGATCATCTCCGGGCCGGAGCGGGGTTGGGTGTCGGCCGGGGTGCTCGGCACGGCGGCCGTCGGCGTACTCCTGCTCGGGCTCTTCGTCCACTGGGAGCGGCGGACCACCGACCCCATGCTGGACATGCACTTCTTCCGGGACCGGCGTTTCGTCGGCGCAATCTCCGGCGTCGTCCTGATCACGTTCGGGGCCACCGGCGCGCTGTTCCTGCTCACCCAGCACCTGCAGTTCGTCCGCGGCTATCCGGCCTGGGAGGCCGGCCTGCGGATGGCGCCCTTCGCCCTGTCCATTGTGCTGCTGAACGTCAGCGGCGTCGCCGCGGCCCTGATCCGTCGGCTCGGGTTGGCGGCTGCCATCGCCGTGGGCATGACGCTGCTCGCGGGTGGTCTCGCGGTGGTCACCCTGCTCCCCTCCGACGGCTACGGAGTGCTGCTGGGTGGGCTGCTCGTCATGGGTGTCGGCTGCGCTCTGGCCAATCCGGCGATCGTCGAGGCGGTGATGAGCGCGATCCCGGCGGAGAAGGCCGGCGCCGGCGCGGGGGTCGACGGCACCATGACCGAGGTCGGCGGCAGCCTCGGCATCGCAGTGCTGGGCGCCGTGCTGAACGCCCGGTTCGCCGCCCTGCTGCCGGCCACCCTGGCCGGTGCCGGATCGTTCCCGGCGGCTCTCGCCGCGGCCCGTGAAGGGCCGGAACGGGAGGCGGTCACCGTCGCCTTCGCCTCGGCGCTGGAGACCGGGCAGACGGTGGGCGCCGTCGCAGTCCTGGTCGGTGGCCTGGTGGCCGCCGGGCTGCTGCACGGGGCGCACCGGTCGGAGTCTGAGCCCGTCGGGGGGTAGGCAGCAGAGCCACCCAGACCGCGCATACCTTCACAATAAGGATAGGCTAGCCTAATAACGGCGATGGTCCTAGTCGACGGAGGCGGTATGCGGCTCTACATCACCGCGCTCAACCCCACCGACGCCGTCCTGGAGGGCTTCCTCCCGGCGGCGGCATCGCTCGGTCTGCCGGTCACCGTGCTGACCGATCGACCCGGGGAGTGGCCGGCCGGCTCGCCGGTGGCGCGGTGTGCGATCCGGGACGCGGCAGCGGTGGTCGCGGCGACAGCACCCGACCGACCGGTGGCGCTGTTGTCCAACAGCGACCACCTTCAGGAGGTGACCGCCGTCGCCGCCCGCAAGCTCGGTCTTCCCGGCAAGGATCCCGACGCGGCACGTCTCTGCAAGGACAAGGCCGCGGCCCGCAGGGCGATCGAGGCGGCCGGGCTCGACCTGGTCCGCTCCGTCGCCGTCGGCCCCGGTGTCCCGCCCGCCGTGTCGGAGGAGATGTTCCCGGCGGTGGTCAAACCCCGCGAGGGGGTGGCCAGCGAGGATGCCTACCTCGTGGCCGACCACCGGGAGCTGGGCGCCCGGGTCGCCGAGATCCGCGGCCGACGGCCGGACGTCGCCCTGGTGGTCGAGGAGTACCTCGCGGGAGAGCTGCGGACCTACGACACCCTCGGCGACGGTACGGCGCTGGCCGACCTCGGCGGGTGGCGCACCCACCTCGGGCCGCCGCCCACCTTCACCGAGGAGAGCCTCGACTGGTCACCCCCGGCGCAGCCGACCAGCACCCAGCTGCGAGCGCGGCTCGACGCGCTCGGGGTCGGCCTCGGCGCCTGCCACACCGAGTACGTGGTCCAGGACGGCCGGGTCCGCCTCATCGAGGTCAACTACCGCCTCATCGGTGACCGGATGGACCTGATCCTCGCCGAGTTGCTCGGCGTGCCGCTGTTCGAGTACGTCATCCGGCTGCACCTCGGCGAACCGCTGGCCGCCCTCGACCTGCCCGCCACCGTCGACCGGTACGCCCGGGTCGAGTACGTCTGCGCGGACCAGACGGGCCGGCTCGCCGCGGCACCCGGCCGACTGGACACGACCCGGGGCGACGTCCGGCTGAGCTGCCGACCCCTACGCGAGGTGGGCCGCACCGCCGCCCGCACCGGCACCAACCGCGACTACCTCGCCGTGCTGCACGCGATCGGCCCCGACCAGGACAGCGTCCGAGCGTCCCTGGCCACCTTCCGCCGCGACCTCCAGTGGACGATTGTCGAGTGAGCGACGACTGCGAGCGGGAGGTGTTCCTCCGGGTGCTCGACGCGCTGCTGCGCGAGGACCACCTCGGCCTGCTCAGCGGAGGCAGACTGGCGGCTCCCGACTGGTGGGAGGTCCCGCATGACGCCGGGATGCTCCGGATTCCGGTTCGCGCGGACGGCTTCCAGCAGGTCCTGCGCAGCGCCGCACCGGTGGTGCACGTCGTCATCGACGGGGACACCCGGCGGGCAGACACACTGGACGGTCTGCTGACGTTGCTCGCTCCGCACGGGGACGTCGAGGCCGAGGCGGGCTGGCGGGACTTCGGTGCCGAGTGTCGAGGCGACCTGCGGGCCCGGCGGCTCGCCGCCCGTGCCCGGCCACGCGTGCTCGCCGACGTGGCGGCCCAGCGTGCGATCACCCCCACCGGCATGGCGGCGGCGCTCCTGGACGACGTGCTCGCCGCGCACCACGGTCATCCGGTCTACCCCACCGACCGGTGCCGGCACGGACTCGACGACGACGACCTTCTCCGGTACGCGCCTGAGCACGCGCCGCGCTTCCCCCTGCGCTGGTACGCCGTTCCCGTCGAGGACGTGAACAGCACCGGCGACCTTCCGGCGTGGTGGCCGTCGGCTCCCCGCCCGGATCAGATCCTGATGCCGGCGCATCCGCTCATCGCGGCACGCGACGCGATACCGACGGCGGACCTACCGATGATCTCCGCGCGGCCCACCCTCTCCATGCGGACCGTCGCGCTCGACCACGACCCGTACCTGCACCTGAAGGTGCCGCTGCCGACCGCGAGCCTCGGGGCCCGCAACCGGCGGACACTGCACCCCGGCTCGCTGGTCGACGGTGCGACGGTCGCCGGGCTGCTCGACCGGATCGCCACCGCGGAACCGGCCTTCGCCGGTCGGATCCGTCATGCCGACGAGAGCACCTACGCGTACGTCGACGGCGACGAACGCCGCGGTTTCCTGCTGCGCCGGTATCCGCGCGATCTGGACGGGGTGCAGGTGGTGCCGGTCGCCGCCCTCGCCGCACCCGATCCGGTCGCGGGCACCGTCCTCGAACGGGTCAGCCGCGGACGGCCCGAGACGCTGCTCGACTCCTACCTGGATCTGCTGCTCGACTGGCACGTCTGCCTCTGGCTACGGCACGGGGTGGCCCTCGAGGCGCACCCGCAGAACGTCCACCTGCTGGTGCACCCGGACGGGTCGGTCGGCCTGCTCTACAAGGACAACGACGGCGCCCGACTGGACCTCCGGCACGGTGGCCCGGCGGGGCTCCCGCTGCGGGACGAGCGGATGTGGGCACGCGACCCGCAGGAGCTGGCCGACGTGTTCATCACCATCACCCTGCACCTGGCCGCGGCGGCGCCCTTGATCGCCCTGGCCGACCGAGGGCTGCCGGTGCCCGCACCGGCCGCCGCGCTCGCGCCCCGGCTGGCGGCGGCGCGGGACCGTTGGGGCGACGGGCCGGCGGTGCGATCCTTCACCGAGCGGGTCCTGCGGGCCGCCCACCTACCCATCAAGGCGATGCTCACCGCCGGCACCCTGCTGCCCAAGCAGCGGCTCGGCTGCTCCGACGTCAACAAGTACTACCGGCGCACCGGCCCGAACTACCTCCGGGAGACACGATGACGAGCGCACAGCTGCGCTCCCGGCCCGGCGTCGGCGCCAGCCACCTCGCCGACCTGGCCGCGGCCCACACCGTCTTCGGCTGCCTGCTGCGCGAGATCGCCCTGCCCGACGGCGACGCCACCGTGGTCGGCGGGGCCGCCCGCCTGCTGCTGCGGCACCTCGGCGTGACACTGCGCTGCGCCGTCGCGCGAACCTCGCCGCTCGGCGCGCACCGGTACGTCGGGCCGGTGCAGCGGAACACCGACGACGGCCGGTGGGAGGACCTGGACGCTGCCGGCCTGGCCGCCCTGGTCGCGGCGGAGCTCGCCGCTCGTACCGGCCAGGTGAACGACGAGTTCCTCGGGCAGGTCCAGGCCAGCCGGGACACGGTGGCCCGGCTGCTCGCCGAGCGTCCGGCCCAGGATCCCACCCCCACCGGCGAGCCGGCGATCGACGCGTACGTCGATTCCGAACAGTCGCTGATCTTCGGCCACCCCCACCACCCCACGCCGAAGTGGCGCAGCGGTGATCCGGACAGCTGGCGGGCCTACGCGCCGGAGCTGCGCACCGCGTTCCGGCTGCACTGGCTCGCCGTACCGGACGACCTCGTCGCCGGCGCCGGGCCCTTCGACCCGCTGATCACCGCCCTCGACCCGCCGCGGCCCCCGGCCGGGCACCGGGTGCTGCCGGTGCACCCCTGGCAGCTGTCGCTGATCCCGCCAGCGGACCCGCGGCTTCGCCACCTCGGTGCGGCCGGTGTTCCGGTACGGCCGACAGCGAGCGTCCGCACCCTCTACGCCCCCGACGCCGATCTGTTCGTCAAGACCAGCCTGCACGTACGGATCACCAACTGTCTGCGCAAGAACGCACGGTACGAACTCACCGGCGCGGTCGCCCTGACCGAGCTGCTGGCCCGGGTGCCGATGCCGGCCGGGGTCGGGGTGCTCGCCGAGCCCGCCTACCGCACAGTCAACGTCGCGGGCGCGGACGAGGCGTACGGGACGATCCTGCGCACCGGCCTGCGTCCGCACCTGCGACCCGGGGACACCCCGGTGCTGGCGGCGGCGCTGGCCGCCACGCCGCTGGCGGTACCGGATCCGGTGCCCTGGTGGCGCGCGTACATCGGGCTGCTGGTGCCGGCGGTGCTGCGCTGCTGGCTCAGCCACGGCGTCGTGCACGAGGCGCATCTGCAGAACGTGGTCGTGGTCCTCGACCGGGAGCGTCACCCGGTGCGGATGCTGCTGCGGGACCTGGAGGGGGTGAAGCTGGACACCGACCGGTGGGCCAGCTGGCCGGACGGCGTCCCGCCGCAGGTCGGCTACGGTCCGCGGGACGCCCGCCGCCGGGTCGTCTACTGCCTGTTCGTCAACCACCTGGGCGGGGTCTGCGGCGCTCTCGCCGACGGGCGACCGGGGATCGAGCCGCGGCTGTGGCAGGAGCTCCGTACGGTCGTCGAGGCGGTGTCGGCCGACCTCGGCGATCCGCCCGAGCTGCGTGCGCTGTTGAGTGGGGAGCCGCTGGTGGCCAAGGCGAACCTGCTGGTCCGGTGGCGACGCGACGCCGACCGTGCCGCCCCGTTCGTGCCGGTGCCGAATCCGATGGGCGGGCCACGGTGACCCGACCGGTCTACGTCCATGACCTCGACGGGCTGGCCGCGCATGCCCGGTCCGTCCGCGCGGCGCTGCCGCAGGGGGTCGAGCTGCTGTACGCGGTCAAGGCGAACCCGGACCCGGGGGTGCTGCGGACCCTCGCCCCGGTCGTCGACGGGTTCGAGGCCGCCAGCCGTGGCGAGCTGCGCAGGCTGGCCGAGGTGCTGCCGGGCCGGGCGCCGGGCGCGTACGCCGGGCCCGGCAAGACCGACGAGGATCTCGCCGCGGCCCTCGCCGCCGGAGTGCACCGCATCCACGTCGAGTCGCCGGCCGAGCTGCGGCGTCTCGGCGCGCTGGCCGCCGCCTCGGGCCGGTCGGCCCAGGTGCTGCTGCGGGTGAACCTGCCGGTGGCCGTGCCCGGCGCGAGCCTGATCATGGGCGGTGGGCCCAGCCCGTTCGGAATGGATCCGGCCGACGCGGTGGAGTGTGCCCGCCGGCCGCCCGCCGGCGTCGAGGTGCGCGGAATCCACGCCCACCTGGCCAGCGGACTGGACGCCCCGCTCGCCGGCGCGGTCGCCGCCGCCGTGGTCCGCTGGTCCGTCGCCGAGGTCGGTGCCGCCGAGGTCGATGTCGGGGGAGGAATGGCCGTCGACTACGCCGACCCGGCGGCGCGATTCGACTGGGTGAGCTACGGCCGCGCCCTGGCGGACGTCCTCGACGCGTACCCCGGCGTGCGGCTACGCATCGAGCCGGGCCGGTCGGTCACCGCCTACTGCGGGGCGTACCTCACCGAGGTGGTCGACGTGAAGCGCTCGTACGGCGAGTGGTTCGTGGTGGTGGCGGGCGGCACCCACCACCTGCGTACACCCGCGGCGAAGGGCCACCCGCAACCGTTCAGCGTGCACCGGCGGCGCGGTGCCGACGGCCCGCGCACCGACGGCGGGCCGGTCACCGTGGTCGGGCAGCTCTGCACCCCGAAGGACGTGCTGTCCCGCTCGGCCACCGCGGGGCCGATCGGCGTGGGGGACGTGCTGGCCTTCGCCATGGCCGGCGCGTACGCCTGGAACATCAGCCACCGCGACTTCCTGCTGCACGAGCCGCCGCTGTTCCGGACCGGTGATCCGGATGAGCTCGCCGCCCACTGGGCGGCCCGGCCGTTGCGGTCGTGACCGCCGATGCCGGTGGGCCGTCGGGGCGGATCGCGCCCCGACGGCCCGTTGTCGTCAGCCGTCGTCAGCCGTTGTCGATCAGACTGGCGATCTCGTTGTAGATGAGGTGCGCCTTCGCGCCCTGGTTCGACGGGCAACCGCCGAGGTGGTGCAGGGCGATCACCCGTTGGCTGGCGTTCAGCACCGGCGAGCCCGAGTTGCCGCCGGAGGTGTCACAGCTGTAGCTGATGTTCCAGGTGTTGTAGTTCGCGTTCTTCACGGTGCAGTTCGCGCCGTTCTGGGTGTCCTCGAAGATCGACAGCCGCTTCGGGTTGCCGTCGCCGTGCCCCGGGACGTACATCCGCGTGCCGGTGGTGGTGGCGGTCGTCGCCAGGTACAGGGTGCCGAACGACTGGATGTTGGCGAAGTTGTTCACCGAGTAGAGGGTGTAGTCCAGTTAGTTGGAGCCGCCGCTGCTCACCTTGTAGAGGGTGGCGCCGCTGACCTTGGTGCCGGCACCGGGGTTGGAGCCGCCGCAGGTGGCGCACTGGTAGTTGAACTGCATCTCGCTGCCGCTGACGGCGGACTGCGTCGAGAAGCAGTGCTTGTTCGTCAGCATGCGGTTGGTGTTGCCGACCCGCCAGGTGGTGCACATCCCACCGCCGCTGATCAGCAGCCGCGCCACCGCCCTGCCCCGGGCGTACTCGTTGGGGTGGCTGGTCTGGTAGCAGACCACGTCGCGGCGGGCGTCGGTGCTGCAGACCGATTGCGTGGTGAAGTTGTGCT
Source organism: Micromonospora sp. NPDC005161 (assembly GCF_053599855.1). Lineage (NCBI taxonomy): Bacteria > Bacillati > Actinomycetota > Actinomycetes > Micromonosporales > Micromonosporaceae > Micromonospora > Micromonospora sp. NPDC005161. The sequence goes on along the minus strand of NZ_JBSFYQ010000008.1, from coordinate 957 downwards.
GCGTGATCTCCGTGCGGTCGTAGCCGCGCCAGAACCGGTCGATGGTCGCGGCGCTGCTGCGGGAGGCACGGCTGCTGTGCAGTGTCACCACCGCGGTGTCGCCCTCCACCGACATCGCCCAGAAGCCCGGTTGCCCGTCGGTGGTGTAGTCGGCGCCGGTCGCCCGGTTCAGGTAGCGGTCGTACCGGTAGCTCTCCCGGCCGTCGGGGCTCGACACGGTCACGTAGTCGCCGTGGGCCAGGCGCAGGGAGCTGAAGTGCACCTTGACGTACGACGCACCGGGGTGCCGAATGATCTGCGTCCCGCCGTCCTGCGCGTAGGACAGCGAGCCGGTGGTGGTCCGTAGTTCACCGACCGTGGTGACGCCCTCGGCGGAGAACTGCTCGGATTCGGGTGCACGCTCGGAGTGCGGTGCGAGAGGTTGAACCGAGTACGCCTCGGCGGCGGGTACGGACAGCAGGCTCAGCCCGAGTGTGCCGGCGCTGAGCGCGATCGCCACCGTTCGTAGGCGGCGCAGGGCATGCTTCATCGTCGCTCCTCCCAGGGACAGCACCCAGACGTGCTTGCAGACTCCATACCCGAGGCCAACGAGACATGCAAATTTATCTATCTAATGTTGATCTACGCACCGCCGCGCCAACTCTTCCCCGGGCATCGGGCTGCTGCTGGCGCACGTGTGGTCGCCGCCTGGGCCCGCCGGCCGGGACAACGCAGGTCAAAGCGGGTGGCTCCCTGCCAACGCAGGCCGCCACGCAGGTCGCTAAACTGAGCGCTCGCGCCCTCGTAGCTCAGGGGATAGAGCATCGGTTTCCTAAGCCGATGTTCTTCGATCGCCCGTAGGCGCGTGACCTGCTGGACCGCCTCCTTCGGTGTCGATTTAGGGGTCGCATTCGCTCGGAAACTGCTCGGTGGGTCGGGCATCAGTATTCATCGACCTTTTTGGATCATACCCGGGGA
>NZ_JBSFYQ010000007.1:140756-236995 GCF_053599855.1 Micromonospora sp. NPDC005161 | reverse complement strand
GCCGGGTGTCGGTCACCGCGGTGGCGGTCGCCGTACGCGGACCGGGGTCGGAGGTTTGCGTCAACCGGCGCGGCGTGTCGTGACGCAAACCTCTTGATCAACAGGCGGCGGGGGCGGGTGGGCGTTAATCGGTGGGGTTGACGTGGGGGGTTGGTTAGGGTGGCGGGATGTTTACGCATGCCCTGATCGAGGGGGTCGGTACGCCGGCCGCCTGGGGCCTGATGCTGGTGTCCCGCCCGCGAGTCCGGCGTCCGGCCCTGGCCGGCCGGGACGCGACCCGCCGCTGATCGGTCCATCTCCGCGGTGCGCCGGGGTTGAGCCCCGCCGCTGCTGATCGGCTCATTCCTGCCGCCGCACGGGGCTGCCGCCCCGTCGCCGCCGCACCTTCGCGTACCCGTGTCATCGTCCAGGGCCGTCCGAGTCCCGATCCACTCGGACAGGCCCGGAATCCCGGCTGCCTGTCCAGCCCGTCGCCGAACGGCGACAGACAGGACGACGACCCGTGGCGCCCCGCAACTTCCGACCAACCGAACGCGACCGGTCCCGTCGCGTACTCAGCCAGAACTTTCTCGTCGACCGGGCCGCGGTGGCACGGCTCGTCCGCGCGGCCGACCCCGATCCGGACGGGCTCCTGCTGGAGGTCGGCGCCGGTCGCGGCCAGCTGACCCGACCACTCGCCGCCCGCTGCGGGCGACTGACGGCGTACGAGGTGGACCCGGCCGCCGGCCGGGAGCTGGTTGCCGTCTGCGCGGCCCTGCCCAACGTCGAGCACCGGCAGGCCGACTTCCTCGCCGCCGAGCCGCCACCGGAGCCGTTCGCGGTGGTCGGCAACATCCCGTGGTCGCTGACGTCCGCGGTGGTGCGGTGGTGCCTGGCCGCGCCCCGGTTGCGCTCGGCCACCCTGCTCACCCAGCTGGAGTACGCCCGTCGCCGCAGTGGCGACTACGGCCGGTGGACCCGGCTCACCGTGTCGACCTGGCCGGAGGTCGACTGGCGGCTTGCCGGGCGGGTGCCGCGTACCGCGTTCCGGCCGGTGCCTGCGGTGGATGCCGGGATCCTGCGGATCGACCGACGGGCGGAGCCGCTGCTGCCCCGGGCCGCCCTGCCGGCGTACCGAAGGCTGGTGGCGGTGGGCTTCGAGGGCGTCGGCGGTTCGCTGGCGGCGACCCTGCGCCGGCACCACCCGCCGGCCCGGGTGGCCGCGGCGCTGCGCGCCACCCGGACGGCGCCGGACACCCCGGTCGGGTACGTCTGGCCGGAGCAGTGGCTGGTCCTCTTCCGACTGCTGCACGCCCGCTGACCGCAGCGGGGTCAGGAGAGGGTTGTCAGCGCCGCGTTCAGCTCGTCCGGGGACTCGAACTGCTCCATCGGCAACGCCTGGAACATCTGCAACATCGCCGTGCTGGCCCCGTTCTCCTGGCCCCAGCGGACCAGGTCCTCGCGGGAGACCGGGTAGTCGAGCCCGGCCAGGTACTCCTGCAACTGAATCCCGGTGACGGTCATGCCGGCCGGCTACCCGCTCGCCGCACGCGTACACCGGTCGGCCGGGCGGCCGGCGGACGGCGTGTCGCCCGGCGGCGCGCCGACGGTTTGTCGAAGCGGCCGCCGGGTAGCCGCGGACATGCTGGTTCAGCGGCTCGGCGCGCCGAGCGACTTCGACCCGTTGCTGGAGCGCGTCCGGGACGCCCGGGTGGTGATGATCGGCGAGTCCACCCACGGCAGCTACGACTACTACCGGCTGCGCGAGCAGCTCACCCGCCGGCTGATCGCGGAGTGCGGCTTCTCGTTCGTGGCCGTCGAAGGCGACTGGCCGGACTGTGACCGGGTGCACCGCTCGGTCACCGGTGCGCCGGGCGGCGCTCCCGACCCGCAGACGGCGCTCGAGCGGTTCGAGCGGTGGCCGACCTGGATGTGGGCCAACGCCGAGGTGGCCCGGTTCTGCCGCTGGCTGCGGGCGTGGAACCTGGAGCGCGCGGAGGGCCAACGGGCTGGATTCCACGGGCTCGACGTGTACAGCCTCTGGGAGTCGATGCAGGCGATCTTCGACTATCTGGGGGAGGAGGATCCGACCTCGCTGGAGGCGGCGCAGGACGCGTACCGGTGCTTCGAGCCGTACGGCAAGCGGGTCGAGGAGTACGGCGCGGCCAGCCGGTTCGTCTCCGCCCGGTGCGAGGAGGAGGTGGTGCGACTGCTGGCCAGGACCCGGGAGCAGGCCCTCTCCGACGGCCCGGACCGCTTCTCGGCTTGGCAGAACGCGGAGGTGGTGGCCGGCGCGGAGCGTTACTACCGGGCGATGGTGACCGGCGGACCGGATTCGTGGAACATCCGCGACATCCACATGCAGGACACCCTGGACCGGCTGCTGGACCGGTACGGCCCGGACGCCCGTGGGATCGTCTGGGCGCACAACACCCACGTCGGGGACGCTCGGGCCACCGACATGGTCACCGACGGGATGATCAACATCGGCCAGTTGGCCCGGGAGCGGCACGGCGACGACGCCGTGGCGCTGATCGGCTTCGGCAGCTACCGGGGTACGGCGATCGCCGCCCCCCGATGGGGGTCACCGGCCGAGGCGATGGTCGTCCCGCCGGCCCGGGAGGGATCGGTGGAGCGGCGGCTGCACCAGCTGATGCCGGAGCGGGCGGTGCTGGTCTTCGGCGGCGACGACCAGCCGGGCTGGGTCACCGGCACCGCGGACCACCGGGCGATCGGAGTGGTCTACGACCCGTCCTTCGAGTCCTGGGGCAACTACGTGCCCACCCGACTCGGCGAACGCTACGACGCCTTCATCTGGTGCGACGAGACCACCGCCCTGCACCCGCTGCCCGTCCCGGCCGTCTCCGGCGAGATGGAGACCTACCCCGCCGGCGTCTGACCGGGCCGGGCAGCGGGAGGGTCAAACGCCGGCCGGGGTGCGGTCCGTGAGCTTCGCGCGGAGGCCTTCACCCTCGATGTCGACGTTCGGTAGGGCGCGGTCGAGCCAGCGGGGGAGCCACCAGGCGCGGTCGCCGAGCAGCGACATCACCGCGGGAACGATGGTCATCCGCACCACGAAGGCGTCGATGGCCACACCCACGGCGAGCGCGAAGCCCATCGACTTGATCACCGGATCCTCCAGGAAGACGAAGCCTCCGAAGACCGAGATCATGATGAGTGCGGCGGCGGTGACCACCCGGGCGCCGTGCCCCATGCCGCTGATGGTGGCCTGCCGGGCCGACTCGCCGTGCACGAAGTCCTCCCGCATGCGGGACACCAGGAACACCTCGTAGTCCATCGCGAGCCCGAACAGGATCCCGATGAGCAGGATCGGCAGGAAGCTGATCAGCGGGCCCGGGGTGTCCAGGCCGACGAGGTCGGCGAGGTGCCCCTGCTGGAAGACCCCCACCGTGATGCCGAACGTGGCGGCGACGGTCAGCAGGAAGCCCAGCGCGGCCTTGACCGGCACCAGCAGCGAGCGGAACACCAGCATCAGCAGCAGCACCGAGAGCCCGACCACCAGCAGCAGGTAGACCGGCAGCGCGTCGGAGAGCTTCTCGGAGACGTCGATGCCGATCGCGGTGACACCGGTGAGCAGCACGTCCGCGTCGCGGATCCCGCCCACCGAGGCACGGATGTCGTGCACCAGGGTTTCGGTGGCCTCGTCGGTCGGGCCGGTCTTCGGCACCACCCCGAGCAGGGCGGTCCGGCCGTCCGGGCTGAGCTGCGCCGGCGCCACCGCGAGAACGTTGTCGGTGCGCTGGAGCAGCGCGGTGACCTGCGGCACCGCTGACGAGGTGGCCTGTGGCGTGTCGCCCGCGACCACCACCGCGAGGCGGCCGGTGAAGCCCGCACCGAAGCCCTCGGTGGTCAGGTCGTTCGACACCCGGGCAGGCGAGCCGGCGGCCGCCGTGGAGGCGTCCGGCAGGGCCAGCCGCATGTCCGGCGTGGGCAGCGCGAGGAGCCCGAGGCCGAGCAGGCCGACGAGGATGACCGGTACGCGGAACCGGGTGACCAGCCGCGCCCAGCGGAAGCCGAAGCCGGACCGGTCCTCGGACCGCGCCGTGGCGGTAGCCGGGCGGTCGGCGTCCGTGTCGTCGGCCGGGGTGCTGTCGGCGGTGACCGAGCGCAGCCGGCGGGGAAGCACCCGGCGACCGGCGAAGCCGAGCAGCGCGGGCTGGAGGGTGATGGCGACGAGCACCGCGACGGTGACCGTGCCGGCGGCGGCGAGACCCATCACGGTGAGGAACGGAATGTCCACCACGGCGAGCCCGGCCAGGGCGATGACGACGGTGGCGCCTGCGAAGACCACGGCGGAGCCGGCGGTACCCACGGCCCGGCCGACCGCCTCTTCGGGGGACAGACCGTCGAGCAGGTTCTGCCGGTGCCGGGAGGTGATGAACAGCGAGTAGTCGATGCCGACCGCGAGGCCGAGCATCAGCGCCAGGATCGGCGCGGTGCTGGTCAACTGGACCACGCTGCTCAGCGCGAACAGGCCGGCCATACCGGCACCCACGCCGATGAGCGCGTTGAGCATCGTCATGCCGGCGGCCACCAGCGAGCCGAACGTGATGATCAGGACGATCGCGGCGACCAGTACGCCGAGCGCCTCGGTGGAGCCGATCTCCGGCTCACCGCCCAGCACCTCGCCGCCCGGGGCGACCTGCCAGCCCTGCGCCTCGACCGCCGCGCCCACCTGCTCGTACGCGGTGCGCTGCGCGTCGGTCACGTCGTCCCCACCGGCGGCGAACTGGACCTGGACCAGCGCGTACCGGCCGTTGGGCGAGACCGCGCCGACCTGGAACGGGTCGACGGCGCCGACCACGCCGGGCAGTGTCGATGCCTGCTGGACGAGCTCCTGCACCACGGCCTGGCCCTGCGGGGTGGCCAGTTGGCCGTCGGCCGGCGCTTTGACCGCGATGGTGCCGGTGGCGCCGCTGGCTGCGGGGAACTGATCGGCCAGCAGGTCGAGCGCGCGCTGGCTCTCGGTGCCAGGCATGGTGAAGTTGCTCGCCGTCGGGCCGCGCAGGGTCGCCGCGGCCAGGCCGGCGACGACGAGTACGACGAGCCAGAGCGCGACGACGAGCCGTCGCCGGCGCAACGCGCCCCGGCCGAGCCGGTAGAGCAGGGTGGCCATCAGGTTTCCTTGTCCTCGGTCGTGGGTGGTTGGGGCAGGGGTGCGTCGACGGGTTCGACGGCCCGCCGGACGAGGGTGAGCAGAGCGGGGCGCAGCTCGTCGTCGGGAACGTCGACGAACTCGGCGCACGCCTCGGGGATGCCGGCGAGCAGCACCAGCGCGCTGATCCGCGCGCTCGGCTGCTCGGAGTGCCCGGCGAAGGCGTCCCGCAGGCGTTCCGAGATCTGCTGGATGTGTGCGAACGCCGGCTGGGCCAGCAGCTCCGGGAACTCGCCGCGGAGCAGCGCGATCTCACGCCGGAACCGCACCGCGAGGTCGACGAAGCCCACCGCGGCGACCTGCTGGGCGGCCGCGCCGGTCAGGCCGGTGAGCCGGTCGTCGAGGTCCCGAAGCACCGCGATGGCCGGGGCCATCAGCTCGGCGAGCAGGGCTTCCTTGTTGGCGAAGTGGTAGAGCACGGTGGCCTTGGAACAGCCGACCTCGCGGGCGATGTCCTGCAACGAGGTGCCCCGGTAGCCGGTCACCGCGAACCGTCGCGCCGCCACGGCGAGGATCTCGCCATGCGTCTCGGACACTGCTCTGGCCATCACTGGTCCACCTCCGTGAACCAGCATGCCTGACCGATCGGTCAGAGCCTGACCGATCGGTCAGATTGATCTCGTGGCGTTCCCCACACCTCGGCCTGGTTTAGCCGGCGTGCTCCTGGTCGTACCTGGTCCGCGCCTCGGCGATGGTCCGGCGGTGCCGCTCGGCCCAGCTGGTCAGCGCCACCAGCGACTCGTAGAGCTCCAACGCCATCGGGGTCGCCGTGTACTCGACCTTGGGTGGGACGGTCGGATAGACCGTGCGGTGCAGCAGGCCGTCGCGTTCCAGGTTGCGCAGGGTCAGCGTGAGCATCCGGCGGCTGATCCCCTCGATGTGCCGCTCCAGTTCGGTGAAGCGCACCGGGCCGTTCGAGGCGGACACCAGGATGCTGATGCTCCACTTGCCGCCGACCCGGTCGAGCACCTCGCGGACGGTGCACGCCCGGGCCTGACCTGTGGTGAACGGCACGTTCCCCGGCGCGCAGGTCAGCTCGACCAGCGCGGACACATCGCTGTTCCTCTGGGACATCACAGTGCCTCCTTCCGCCCTCACTCATGGTCACAGACGATGGCGTCGGTAACAAACCATGCACCAAGGAGGCGTTCCGATGGACCGTTCCGTCCCGTCCCGCTGGCCGGCGCTGCTCGTGCTCTGCGCCGGCAGCCTGATGATCATCCTGGACGGCAGCGTCGTCGCGGTGGCGCTGCCCGCCGTGCAACGCGACCTGGGCTTCACCGCCGCCGGCCTGGCCTGGGTGGTCAACGCCTACCTGGTCGCGTTCGGCGGGCTGCTGCTGCTCTCCGGCCGCCTCGGCGACCTGCTCGGCCGGCGGCGGATCTTCCTGGCCGGCATCGCGCTGTTCACCCTGGCCTCGCTGGCCTGCGCATTGGCCACCGGGCCGGCCGTGCTGGTCGGGGCCCGCTTTGGCCAGGGTGTCGGCGGCGCGCTGGCCATGGCGGTCAGCCTCGGCATGATCGTCCGGCTCTATCCCGAGCCGGCCGAGCGGGCCCGCGCGATCGCCGTCTTCAGTTTCACCGGGGCGGCGGGGGCGTCGGTCGGCACGGTGGCCGGTGGGGTGCTCACCGAGCTGGCCGGCTGGCGGTCGATCTTCCTGGTCAACCTGCCGATCGGGGCGGCCATCGTGCTGGCCGCCGTCCGCCGGCTCCCCGCCGAGCGGGGCATCGGCCTGCGGTCGGGCCTGGACCTGCCCGGCGCGCTGCTCGCCACCGCCGGACTGATGGCCGCCGTGCTGGGCATCGTGGGGACCGGTGAGCACGGCTGGACCAGCCCAAGGACCCTCGGCGCGGCGGCGCTCGCGGCGTTGCTGCTCAGCGGGTTCGCGGTCCGCCAGCGGGTGGCGCCCGTCCCGCTTCTGCCGGCCCGCGTGCTGCGCGTCCCCGGCCTGGTCGCGGCGAACGCCGTGCAGTTCCTCATGATCTCCGGGTACTTCGGCTTCCAGTTCCTGCTCGCCGTGGAGCTGCAACTGGTGCTCGGGCTGGACGCGGCGGCGACCGGCTGGGCCTTCCTGCCCACCCCGGTGGTGATCGCGGTGGTGTCGCTGGGCCTGGCCGGTCGGCTGATCGCCCGGTGGGGCGCCCGGGCCGTGCTGCTGGCCGGGCTCGGCCTGGCCACCGTCGGTTTCCTGCTGCTCGGTCGGCTGCCCGCCGACGGCGGCTACCTTGCCGACGTGCTTCCCGCGATGCTGATCTTCGGGGTGGCCGGTGGCCTGACCCTGCCGGCGGTCACCACGCTCGCCATGGCCGGCGCGACCGACGCGGACGCCGGGCTGGCGTCCGGGCTGGCCAACACCACCCAGCAGGTCGGCGGGGCGGTCGGGCTGGCCGCGCTGGCGACCCTGGCCGCCACGCGCACCGAGGGTCTGCGGGCCGCCGGCTGGGCCGAGGTGGCAGCACTGGCCGGCGGCTACCGGATCGCGTTCACCGTCGCCGCCGCCCTGGTGGTCGCCGCGCTGCTGGTCGCGCTGACCACGCTGCCGGGTGCCCGGCGCGCCGCGCCGCGCGCCGGAATCGAGCGGCAGCGAAGCGCCGCGTCCAGTTGACCGACGGCGTCGGGGCCGGGAGGGTGAGCGGGTGAGCGAGGCTGACGAAACCCGGGACGGGGTGGCCCTGACCAACCTCGACCAGCCGCTGTCCGACCGCGACGACGCGACCAAGCGCGACCTGGTCGACTACCTCGACGCGGTCCGGGACCGGATCCTCCCGCAGCTGCGGGACCGGCCGTTGTCGGTGATCCGGGTCCGCCCCGGCCAGCCGCCGTTCATGCAGAAGAACCTGCCCCGCTACACCCCGGACTGGGTCCGCCGGGTGCCGGTCTGGGCCGAGGCGTCACACCGGGAGGTCTCGTACGCCCTCTGCGACGACCGGCGCACCCTGCTCTGGTTCGCCAACCAGCGGGCGGTGGAGTACCACCCGACGCTGGCCACCGCGGCGGACCTGCACCGCCCGACCCACCTGGTGCTCGACCTGGACCCGCCGGAGGGGGACGGGTTCGGCGCGGCGGTCGGCGCCGCGCTGCTGGTCCGCCAGGCGCTCGCCGACGCCGGCCTGTCCGGGGCGGTCAAGACCAGCGGCGCCAAGGGGGTGCACGTCTTCGTCCCGATCTCCGACGGCCCCACGGCCGAGGAGCTGGCCGCCGCCACCCGGGCGGTGGCCGCCCGGGCCGAGCGGCTGGACCCGGCGCTGGCCACTACGGCGTTCATCCGGGAGGACCGGGGCGGCCGGGTCTTCGTGGACGCCACCCGGGCCGGTGGGGCGACCGTGGTGGCCGCGTACAGCCCGCGGCTGCGACCCGGGCTGCCGGTCTCGTTCCCGGTCGACTGGGCCGACCTGACCGAGGTGACCCCGGCCGACTTCACCATCCGGACCGTGCCGGCTCTGGTGGCCGGGGCCGATCCGTGGGCCGCCTCGATGCCGGCGCCGCAGCCGCTGCCCGCCGACCTCGTGGCCGAGGGGCGGACCATCCCGGTGGCCCGGGTGCAGGCCATGCACGAGGGCAAGCGCCGGGCCCGCGCCCGCCGCGAAGCCGGCTGACGGTACGCCCCGACGAGCCGTGGTCTCCGCGGGCGAGGGCGCTCCCGCGGAGACCATCAGCTGGGGTGATGCGCTTTCAGCGTCCCTGCAGACGCTTCACGTTGTCGCCGAACGTCCAGCCCTTCGACCCGTCCCAGTTCGCCGACCAGGTCATCAGACCCTTGATGCCGGGTACGGAGTTCGACGCCTGCGTGACCAGCGACGTCGGCATGTAGCCGCCGCCCGCACCGGTCTGCGCGGGCAGGCCCGGAACCTGCTTGTCGTACGGCACGCGGATGGTGGTGCCCTGGATGGTCAGGCCGTTGTTCAGGCACTGCGTCTGCACCGTGAAGCCCTGCACGGTGCCGGCGGGGTACGAGTCGCCCGCGCAGCCGTACATGCTGCCGTTGTAGTACTGCATGTTCAGCCACCAGAGCCGGCCGTTGTCCACGTACTTCTTGATGATGGGCAGGTAGGAACCCCAGATCGAGCCGTAGACCACGCTGCCGCCGGTGACGTAGGCCGTCTCCGGCGCCATGGTCAGGCCGAAGTTCGACGGCATCCGGGCCAGCACTCCGTCGATGATCCGGATCAGGTTGGCCTGCGACGTGGACAAGGTGTTGATGTTGCCGCTACCGGTCAGGCCGGTCTCGATGTCGATGTCGATGCCGTCGAAGTGGTAGGCCGTCAGGATCGGCACGATCGTCGCGATGAACCGGTCGGCGACCGCGCTGGAGCTCAGGTCGATGCCCGCCGCGGCCCCGCCGATCGACATCAGGATGGTGGCGCCAGCGGCCTTGGCCTGGCACATCTCGGCCGGGGTGGCCACCTTCACGCCAGCGTCCATGCCGTTCTCCCAGAGCACCGTGCCGTCCGCGCGGATCACCGGGAAAGCCGCGTTGATCACGTTGTAGCCGTGCTGGCTGAGCCGGCTGTCGGTGATCGGGATCCACCCGAGGCCGGGGTGCACGCCGTTGGAGGCGCCATCCCAGTTCTCCCAGTAGCCCTGCAGCACCTTGCCAGCGGGCCGCGACTTCACCCCGCAGGTCCCACCGGTCGGTGGCGGGGTGGTTGGTGGCGGCATGGTTGGTGGCGGCGTGGTCGGCGGAGGCGTGGTCGGCGGAGGCGTGGTGGGTGGAGGTGTGGTCGGCGGCGGGGTGCCTCCCGAGCACGCGCCCAGGTCACGCCACAGCGACGGGGTCGCGGCCGGGTTCCAGCCGGCGCCGGGGTGTGCCGTGTGGGTGACCAGAGCCTGGTAGAGCCGACCGCCGTAGGTGACCTGCCCGCCCGCCGGGTAGGTGTTGCCCTCGGCCCAGGCCGGCGCGGTGCAGGCGACCAGCACGGCGGCGTCCGCCGACGACACGGCGGCCATGCTGGTGGGGACGAAGGCGACGGCGGTCGCGACGGTCATCGCCGCCCCGGCTGCCACTGCGAAAATTCGACGGCTTCTCATGGCTCACTCCCCAGGCTTCGACGACCCGCGACCTCCACATATTGACGTTCGTGAAGCTTAATATCAAGGGTTGTTAACAGATACCAGGGCGTCCCCCCAGCGCCGAGCGCCCCGCCCACCGGGGAAGATCGCGCTCGATCCAGGAGGCAGTGGGATCATCGACGCGGCGAGGCCACTACTTCCGGCATCAAGCGCGATCTTGGGCTCGGCGCGCGGTCTGGCGGGCCTGGGAAGCGGCGAAGCCCGGGCCGTCGGCCCGGGCTTCGGTGTTCTTTGGTGCCCCCGGCAGGATTCGAACCTGCGCCCCCGCCTCCGGAGGGCGGTGCTCTATCCCCTGAGCTACGGGGGCTCAGCGACTGGAGAAGACTAGCAAACCTCCATCACGAACGCCGAATCGGTATCCGGTGCCCCGATCGTGTCGCCGATTGCCCGATGCCCCTGGTGGTCAGGCCGCCCGGCCGCCCGAAACGAGGCCGCCCGGCCGCCCGGAACGGGACGGTCAGGCCGCGACCACCCGGCCGCAACTGGGCAGCGGGTGCAGCACGATCCGCCGGGGAAGCCGGCGCGGCCACTCGTTGCGCGGCCACGAGCCGTCCACGATCAGGTGCACGGTGCGCTGCTCCTCGCCGCTGAGTCGCAACACGAAGTCGCGAGGGAGTGGCGGGTCGACCGTCGGTGTGGTGATCATGAAGCGCACCCGGCCGCGGGACGAGACGGCGGAGATCACGTCGGCCGCCGGCATGGTGCCGCGCAGCCGCACCCGGCCGATCCAGTAGACCTCGGCGAGGTGCTCCTGGGCGGACCGGGTGATCGTCGGGTACTCGCTGCGTACCCAGCGTTCGACCGCGCTGACGCAGAGCCCGCAGGCGCGCTCGCGCGGCTCCCGCGGACCCAACCCCCAGGCCCGCAGGTACGCCCCGACCGCGCCCGCGTCCAGCGGCAGGTCGAACCGGCGCTGGATGAGCGTGGTGAGGCTCTGCCGCGTCCACAGCTCCTCGTCCAGGCCGAATTCGCCGGGGTGGACGCCCCGCAGCACGTCGATCAGTTCGAGTTCCTGTTCGCGGCTGAGCATTCCCGGCTCGCCCTGCCGCTGTCCGCGACGGACGGCTGCCACCGCCCCGTCACCGCCGATGGTGTGGCGCCGGCACCAGCTGGTGACCGAACGCCGTGCGTCTCTGAGTGCAACCCCCACGTCTTGGGCAACGAGCCCGAATCGCAACTGGTCACGATATGTGTGGAGAAAACTCTCTAAGCAACGTAATCGGTTGGACCGACCAAAACGCCCAAAGGGGATGAGAGGGGGCAAGGCGTATCAGGAGGGCCCGCGCCCCGCCGGTTTCACGGCGGTGACGCGGGCCCGGTGTGCCCGTACGGTGGATCAGCCCTTGGCCTGCGCCTGGAGCTGCCGGAGGTTGTTCAGCTCGTTCTGTTGGGTGGCCTTCATGGTGCGCGTCACCCGAAGCACCTCGGCGTTGTCGGTCTCGCCGAGCACGGCGTCGATCATGTGGATGCCGCCGAGGTGATGGTTGATCATCAGGGTCAGGAACTGCCGGTCGACCTCGACGCCCTGGGCGTCGCGCAGCCCGGCCATCTCCTGCGGGGTCGCCATCCCCGGCATCAGCCCGTTCTTCACGGTCGCCCCGTCGGACATCCACGACATCGGAGGCTGCGACCCGGTCGGGCTCAGCTCCCACTCCCGCAGCCAGGTCTGCATGGCGCCGATTTCGCCCTGCTGCCCGGTGGCGATGTCCACGGCCATCTGCCGTACCCCGGGCAGCGTCGCCGACCGGTAGGCGGTCAGGCTCATCTCCACCGCCTGGGTGTGGTGCGTCGTCATGTCCCGAGCGAAGCCCGCCTCGACCGAGGTGTCACCGGGGCGGGTGAGGCCCGGGGTGAGCAGGCCGCCGGCGTACCCGAGGAGCAGGCCCACCACCAGCATGGCGGCCAGGGCCAGTACGCCGTAGCGCCGCGCCGCGGGCCGGTCGCCCCGATCCGGGGCGACCGGAGCCTCGTCGTGCTCGCTGTCGGTCGTGGCGGGAGCAGTCATCGCCGTCCTTACTGGGTGGGCATCTGGGCGTCGAGGTCACGCGGCGTGGTGCCGGTGGCGGTGACACCCTGGTTGCAGAGTGCGGTCGGGCCCTCGACGGAGGCGTTCACGCGCAGGTCCTTGATGAACTCGTCGATCCGCTTGTCGTCGGCGTTGTCGACCTTGAGCTGGAAGCCCCAGGCCTGGAGCGAGATCGGCTTGTCCAGGCCCTCGTACGGGCTCATCATCGTCTTCTCGACGCCACGCACCTTGCCGGCGAGCTTGTCGACCTGGTCCTTCGGCAGGTCCGGGCGGTAGGTGATCCACACCGCGCCGTGCTCCAGGCTGTGCACCGCGTGCTCGTTGGCGATCGGGGCGTCGTACACCTCGCCCATGCAGTTCTGCCAGGCGGCGTTGTGCACCCCACCCACCGGCGGCGAGACCTTCCAGGTCAGCGGGCCGGACTTGTGCGCCTCGTACTTCAGGCTTTCCGGGTCCGACTTGCGGATGTTGACGATGCCGTCGATGGCGTTCGCCCGCTTGTCCCACGGCTTGGCGCCCTGGAACGACGCCCAGGCGCCGTAGCCGATGATGCCGGCCGCGAGCACGCCCACGGCGACGAAGAGAGCGATCGGGCCCCAGGCCCGGCCCTGGCTCACCTTGACCGGGGCGATCGGCTTGCGGGGACCCTTGCCACCTGCCCGCGGAGTGCCCGCCGGCTTGCCGGAGCCGGCCTTGGCGCCGGACGCCGGCCGGCCCGCGGCCGGCTTCTTGCCGGTGCTGACCACGGTCGGGCGGCGCTCAGGGCCACCCGGGGTGCTGATGCTCATCGTGCCTCGTCAGGTCGGTTGGTCAGGGGAGGTGGCGGGCCGGATGACGCGCAGGGTCGCCGCCGAGTGCCCGAGTCTACCCCCGATAACATGGTTCGGTGACTCCTGCAGAACTAGCCTCGGTCGTCCTCACCGCTGCCCACGCCGTCTTCGCCGAGCGTGGCCTGGACCACGCCGCGCTGCCGGAGCGTACGGCGGTGGAGCGACCCCGCAACCCCGAGCACGGCGACTACGCCTCCACGCTCGCCCTGCAGTTGAGCAAGAAGGTGGGTGTCCCGCCGCGCGAGCTGGCCGCCGCCCTGGCCGATGAGCTGGGCCGGGCGCCCGGGGTCAAGTCGGTGGAGATCGCCGGTCCGGGCTTCCTGAACATCCGGCTGGACGCGGCCGCCGCCGGCCAGCTCGCCCGGGTGATCGTCGAGGCCGGCGCGGAGTACGGCCGCAGCGACCGGCTCGCCGGCGAGAAGATCAACCTGGAGTTCGTCTCGGCCAACCCGACCGGCCCGGTGCACATCGGTGGGGTCCGCTGGGCGGCCGTCGGTGACGCGCTCAGCCGGCTGCTGCGGGCCACCGGCGCCGAGGTGGGCACGGAGTACTACTTCAACGACGCCGGCTCGCAGATCGACCGGTTCGCCCGTTCGCTGCTCGCCGCCGCCAAGGGCCAGCCCGCGCCGGAGGACGGCTACGGCGGGGCGTACATCTCCGAGATCACCGCCGAGGTGCAGGCCCGCCGGCCGGACGTGCTGACCATGGACGACACCGCCGCCCAGGAGGTGTTCCGGGTCGAGGGCGTCGCGCTGATGTTCGACGAGATCCGCTCCTCGCTGCGCGACTTCGGGGTGGAGTTCGACACCTACTTCAACGAGAAGGACCTGCACGACCGGGGTGAGCTGGACCTGGCCCTGGCCCGGCTGCGCGAGCAGGGCCAGGTCTACGAGTCCGAGGGCGCCACCTGGCTGCGCACCACCGACTTCGGTGACGACAAGGACCGGGTGCTGCGCAAGTCCGACGGCGAGTGGACGTACTTCGCCGCGGACTGCGCCTACTACCTGGACAAGCGGGAGCGCGGCTTCGATCGGGTCGTGATCATGCTGGGCGCCGACCACCACGGCTACATCGGCCGGATGAAGGCGATGGCCGCGTGCTTCGGGGACGACCCGGAGCGCAACCTGGAGATCCTCATCGGCCAGCTGGTCAGCCTGCTGCGCGACGGCGCCCCGATGCGGATGAGCAAGCGGGCCGGCACGGTGATCACCCTGGAGGACCTGGTCGAGGCGATCGGCGTGGACGCCGCCCGGTACGCGTTGGCCCGCTACTCCAGCGACTCGCCGATCGACATCGACATCGAGCTGTGGACCCGGGCGACCCGCGACAACCCGGTCTACTACGTGCAGTACGTGGCGGCCCGGACGGCGGGTGTGGCCCGCAACGCCGCCGAGGTGGGGCTGCTCCAGGGCGACGCCGACGCCTTCCGCCCCGAGCTGCTCGGGCACGAGAAGGAGAACGAGCTGCTCAAGGCGCTCGCCGAGTTCCCGGCGGTGGTGGCCACCGCCGCCGAGCTGCGGGAGCCGCACCGGGTGGCCCGCTACCTGGAGGAGAGCGTCGCCGCCTCCTTCCACCGGTTCTACGACAACTGCCGGGTACTGCCGTTGGGCGACGAGGAGGTCACGGACCTGCACCGGGCACGGCTCTGGCTCAACGACGCCACCCGCACCGTGATCGCCAACGGCCTGCACCTGCTCGGCGTCTCCGCCCCCGAGAGGATGTGACATGCGCGCTCATGAGGCCGGTGCGCTGCACGCGGACATCAGCAACCGAGGGCCGGCCTGGCTGCGTACCCCGGACGACGTCAACGCCCTGATGCCGGGGCTGTGGCCGCGCACCGTGACGCGCGGCGCCGACGGCGCGCTCGCCGTCGCGGGCCTGAGCGTCCGCGACCTCGCGGCCGAGTTCGGCACCCCGGTGTACGTGCTCGACGAGGACGACCTGCGGTCGCGCTGCCGGGACTTCCGGTCCGCCTTCCCGACCGAGGACGTCTACTACGCCGGCAAGGCGTTCCTGTGCCGGGCTGTGGTCCGCATGATCGCCGAGGAGGGGCTGCACCTCGACGTCTGCACCGGCGGCGAGCTGGCGACCGCCCTCGCGGCCGGGATGCCGCCGGAGCGGATCGGCTTCCACGGCAACAACAAGTCGGTGACCGAGCTGACCCGGGCGCTGGACGCCGGTGTCGGACGGATCATCCTCGACTCGTTCACCGAGATCGACCGGCTCACCGCTCTGGCCCGCGAGCGGGGCGTCCGCCCCGGGGTCCTAGTCCGGGTCACCGTCGGGGTCGAGGCGCACACCCACGAGTTCATCGCCACCGCCCACGAGGACCAGAAGTTCGGCTTCTCCCTGGCCGGTGGGGCGGCCGCCGCGGCCGCGTTCAAGGTTCTCGACGAGGACGTGCTGGAGCTGCGCGGCCTGCACTCGCACATCGGCTCGCAGATCTTCGACGCCAGCGGTTTCGAGGTCTCCGCCCGTCGGGTGCTCGCCCTGCAGGCCCAGATCCGCGACGCGCGCGGGGTGGAGCTGCCCGAGCTGGACCTGGGCGGCGGTTTCGGCATCGCGTACACCACCCAGGACGACCCGGCCACTCCACAGGACCTGGCCAAGCGGCTCCGCAAGATCGTCGACTCGGAGTGCGCCGCCGAGCGGCTCGCCGTGCCGCGGCTCTCCATCGAGCCGGGGCGGGCCATCGTCGGGCCGTCCGTGTTCACCCTCTACGAGGTCGGCACGGTCAAGGATCTCGACGGCATCCGGACGTACGTCAGCGTGGACGGCGGGATGAGCGACAACATCCGGACCGCGCTCTACGACGCCTCGTACTCGGCGACGTTGGCCTCCCGGGCGTCGACGGCGCAGCCGATGCTCGCCCGCGTGGTGGGAAAGCACTGTGAGTCCGGGGACATCGTGGTGAAGGATGAATTCCTGCCCGCCGACGTGCAGCCCGGAGATCTTGTCGCGGTGTCCGGCACGGGCGCCTACTGCCGCAGCATGGCCAGCAACTACAACCACGTACCGCGGCCGCCGGTGGTCGCGGTACGCGACGGCCAGGCGCGTCTGATCGTCCGGCGGGAAACCGAAGAGGACCTGCTCGCATTGGATGTTGGATGACGTCACCTGTGCGCTTGGCGCTGCTCGGCTGTGGCACGGTCGGCCAGGAGGTGGTCCGGCTGCTGCACGAGCAGGGCGCCGACCTGGCCGCCCGGATCGGCGCTCCGCTGGAGATCGCCGGCATCGCCGTCCGTCGGCTCGGCCGGGACCGCGGTGACCTGCCGATCGACCCGACCCTGTTCACCACCGACGCGCTCGGCCTGATCAAGCGCGACGACGTGGACGTCGTGATCGAGGTGGTCGGCGGTATCGAGCCGGCCCGGAGCTGGCTGGTCGAGGCGCTGCGCGCCGGCAAGAGCGTGGTCACCGCCAACAAGGCGCTGCTCGCCGAGGACGGCGTGGCGCTGCACGACGCGGCGGCCGAGGGCGGTGGCGACCTCTACTACGAGGCGTCCGTGGCCGGGGCCATCCCGCTGCTGCGCCCGCTGCGCGAGTCGCTGCACGGCGACCGGATCAACCGGGTCACCGGCATCGTCAACGGCACCACCAACTTCATCCTCTCCGCCATGGACGCCACCGGCGCCGGCTTCGCCGAGGCCCTCGAAGAAGCCACCGAGCTGGGGTACGCGGAGGCCGACCCCACCGCCGACGTGGAGGGCTTCGACGCGGCGGCCAAGGCGGCGATCCTCGCCTCGCTGGCGTTCCACACCCGGGTCGGCGCCGCCGACGTGCACCGGGAGGGGATCACCGAGGTGACCGCTGCGGACGTGGCCAGCGCGCAGGCGATGGGCTGCACGATCAAGCTGCTCTGCATCGCGGCCCGGGGTGTCGAACCGGCCGGCCGGGACACGGTCAGCGTCCGGGTGCACCCGGCGATGATCCCGCGCAGCCACCCGCTGGCCAGCGTCGGCGACGCGTTCAACGCGGTCTTCGTGGAGGCGGACGCGGCCGGGGAGCTGATGTTCTACGGCCGGGGCGCGGGTGGCGCGCCGACCGCCAGCGCGGTGCTCGGCGACGTGGTGGCGGTGGCCCGCAACCGGCTCGCCGGGGTGCGCGCGGCCAGCGAGAGCGCGTACGCCGACCTGGCGGTCCGGCCGATGGGCGAGGCGCTGACCCGCTACCACGTCAGCCTGGACGTGGCCGACCGGCCGGGTGTGCTGGCCGCGGTGGCCGGCGTGTTCGCCCGGCACGACGTGTCGATCGCGACCGTGCGGCAGGGTTCGGCCGGCGGCTCGCCCGGCCGGGACGGCGACGCCGAGCTGGTGATCGTCACCCACGTGGCGCCGGACGCCGCGCTCGCCGCGACCGTGGGCGAGCTGCGCGGCCTGGACATAGTCCGGTCGGTGACCAGCGTGCTGCGGGTCGAGGGCGGGGTGTGAGTCGTTGACCCGGTGGTGGGACGGGCACGCTCGTCTTGCCAGGTGGGTAACCCGGGGTCTGCCGCCGGTCGCTCCGGCAGGCTGGTCCAGGGTGGCCTGAACCTCAGGTCGGCGCGACGGTAGAGGCGAGGAGAACGACATGTGGCGGGGTCTGATCGAGGCGTACCGGGACCGGCTGCCGGTCACCGCGGCCACGCCCGTCGTCACGCTGCACGAGGGGAACACCCCGCTGCTGCCCGCGCCGGTGCTCTCCGCCCGGATCGGGTGCGACGTGCACCTCAAGGTGGAGGGCGCCAACCCGACCGGCTCGTTCAAGGACCGCGGAATGACCGTCGCGGTCTCCAAGGCGGTCGAGGCCGGCAACAAGGCCATCATCTGCGCCTCCACCGGCAACACCAGCGCCTCCGCCGCGGCGTACGCGGCACGGGCCGGGCTGACCTGCGCGGTGTTGGTCCCGCAGGGCAAGATCGCGTTGGGCAAGCTGGCCCAGGCGCTGGTGCACGGCGCGAAGCTGCTCCAGGTGAGCGGCAACTTCGACGACTGCCTGGCGACGGCCGCCAAGCTCGCACAGGACTACCCGGTCGCGCTGGTCAACTCGGTCAACATCGACCGGCTGCACGGGCAGAAGACCGCCGCCTTCGAGATCGTCGAGGCGCTCGGTGACGCGCCTGACATCCACTGCCTGCCGGTCGGCAACGCCGGCAACATCTCGGCCTACTGGATGGGGTACTCGGAGGAGCACGCCGCCGGCGCCACCACCCGGGCGCCGAAGATGTACGGCTTCCAGGCCGCCGGGGCGGCGCCGATCGTCACCGGACAGGTGGTGGCGGAGCCGTCGACTATCGCCACCGCGATCCGGATCGGCAACCCGGCGAGCTGGACCAAGGCCCTGGACGCCCGGGACGCCTCGGGTGGCCTGATCGCGGCGGTGACCGACCGGGAGATCCTGTCCGCGTACCGGCTGCTCGCCCGTGAGGTGGGGGTCTTCGTAGAGCTGGGCAGCGCGGCCAGCGTGGCCGGTCTGCTCCAGCAGGCCGCGGTGGGCGCGATCCCGGCCGGTTCGACGGTGGTCTGCACGGTGACCGGTCACGGCCTGAAGGACCCGGAATGGGCGATCTCCACCGCGCCCGCCCCGATGACCATCGCGAACGATCCGCTGGCCGCGGCCCGCGCCCTCGATCTGGCCTGAGCGGCCACCGCGCCCGCCGGTCGTGGCCCGGCCGACCGTGGAACGCGGCGGCGTTGGGGCGGCAGGGGTCCGGCGGGGGCGGGGTGATCGAGTCAGGCACACTTTCGGGTATCCCCGCCCGCCTTCTCGTTCAGGAGTGAGCCAGGCCGATGTCGCTGCTCGCCAGATTCAGCCTCGCCAACCGAGGGCTGGTCGCCCTCATCGCGGTGGTGACCACGGCGTTCGGAGCGTTCGCCGTGCCGTCGCTGAAGCAGCAACTGCTGCCGTCGCTCGAATTCCCGGCCGCGTTCATCGTGGCCGCCTATCCCGGCGCCGGACCCGAGATCGTCGAGTCGCAGGTGACCGAGCCGATCGAGAACGCGCTCCAGGGCATTCCCGGGCTGGACCAGGTCACGTCGACCTCCCGCGAGGGGGCGGCGACCGTCCAGGTGCTGTACGAGTTCGGCACCGACCTGGACGACGTGGTCAACAAGATGCAGACCGCGCTGAGCCGGATCGACGCCCAGCTGCCGGAGAGCGTCGACCCGCAGGTCATCGCGGGCAGCACCGACGACCTGCCGGCGGTGGTGCTGGCGGCGACCGGCGCGGCGGACGAGCGGGCGCTCGCCGAGAAGCTGCGCGCGACGGTGGTGCCGGAGCTGGAGGGCATCGAGGGGGTCCGTACGGTCGAGGTGACCGGTACCCGCGACGACGTCGTGGTGGTCACCCCGGACCCGGCCAAGCTGGCTGCGGCGAAGCTCCAGCCGACCGCGATCGGCGCCGCGCTGAAGACCAACGGCGTGTCGGTGCCGGCCGGCGCGGTGACCGACGGTGGCCTGGCCCTCCCGGTGCAGGTCGGCACGCCGGTCGCCACCCTGGCCGATCTGCGCGGCATCGTGGTCGCCCCCGGGGCCGCCCCGGTGCGTCTCGGTGACGTGGCGACCGTCGAGCAGCAGCTCGCCCCGGCCACCGCGATCACCCGGACCAACGGCAAGGACAGCCTCGGCATCGCGGTCACGGCGTCGCCGGACGGCAACGCCGTGGAGATCTCGCACGAGATCCGGGACCGGCTGGCCGACCTGAAGGACGCGTCCGGCGCCGAGCTGACCGTGGTCTTCGACCAGGCGCCGTTCGTCGAGAAGTCGATCGAGTCGCTGACCACCGAGGGCCTGCTGGGCCTGCTGATGGCGGTCATCGTCATCCTGGTCTTCCTGCTGTCGGTGCGGTCGACCGTGGTCACCGCGGTCTCCATCCCGCTCTCCGTGCTGGTCGCCCTGATCGCGCTGTGGATCGGCGACTACTCGCTCAACCTGCTCACCCTCGGCGCGCTGACCATCGCGGTCGGCCGGGTGGTGGACGACTCGATCGTGGTGTTGGAGAACATCAAACGACACCTGGAGTACGGCGAGGAGAAGCGGCACGCCATCATCACCGGCGTCCGCGAGGTGGCCGGCGCGGTGACCGCGTCCACCCTCACCACGGTCGCGGTGTTCGCGCCCATCGCGCTGGTCGGCGGGTTCGTCGGGCAGCTCTTCGCGCCGTTCGCGATCACCGTGACGGTGGCGCTGCTCGCGTCGCTGCTGGTGTCGCTGACCGTGATCCCGGTGCTGGCGTACTGGTTCCTCAAGCCGCGCGGCGGCACCCCGGACGACGACGCGGTGCGCCGCGGCGCGGAGGAGAAGGAGCTGCGCAGCCCGTTGCAGCGGACGTACCTCCCGGTGATCGGGTTCGCCACCCGCAAGCGGTCCACCCGCTGGATCACCGTAGGGCTGGGCCTGCTGGTGCTCTTCGGCACCTTAGGCCTGGCCCAGAAGCTGGAGACCAACTTCCTGGACGACTCCGGTCAGGACACGCTCAGCTTCCGGCAGGAGCTGCCGGCGGGTAGCGGCCTGGCCGCCACCGACGCGGCGGCCAAGCAGGTCGAGACGGTGCTCGGGCGTACCGACGGGGTCGAGACGTACCAGGTGACCGCCGGCGGCGGGGACAACCCGTGGGCCGGCGGCGGTGGCAACAACGTCGCGAGCTGGTCCGTGGCGCTCGACGGGGACACCGACGCGAAGCAGATGCGTGAGGTGCTGCGCAAGGAGTTCGACACGCTCGGCACCGGGCTGGGCGAGATCAGCTTCGGCGGTGGGCAGGACGCCTCGACCAGCCAGCTGGAGGTGATCGTCCAGGCCAGTGACCCGGAGGTGTTGACCAGGGCCGCCGAGGCGGCCCGGACGGCGATGGTCGGGGTCCCGGACGTCGAGGACGTCACCACCAGCCTGGCCGACCGGGTGCCGCGCGTCGACGTGACCGTCGACCGGGTCGCTGCCGGCCGGGTCGGCCTCGCCGAGGCCGCGGTGGGTCAGCTCGTCTCGCAGGCGTTCCGCGGGGCGCCGTTGGGCCAGGTCACGCTCGACGGTCAGCCGCAGAACGTGGTGCTGCGGCTGGGCACGAAGCCGCCGGTGTCGGTGCAGGAGCTGCGGGCGCTGCCGGTGGGTCCGGTCAAGCTGGGCGACATCGCGGCCGTGACCCAGGGCGAGGGGCCGCAGCAGGTCACCCGGATCGATGGTGAGCGCAGCGTTTCGGTCACCGGCACGGCGACCGGCTCGAACCTGGGCGCGACCAGCCAGGAGCTGCAGAAGCGGCTGGACGCCATCGACGTGCCGGGGGCGAGCCTGACCATCGGCGGGGTCAGCGCGGACCAGGCGGACGCCTTCGGCGACCTGGGCCTGGCGGTCCTGGCCGCGATCGCGATCGTGTTCCTGATCATGGTGGCCACGTTCCGCAGCCTCACCCAGGCGCTCATCCTGCTGATCTCCATCCCGTTCGCGGCGACCGGCGCGATCGGCCTGCTGCTGGTCACCGGTACGCCGCTGGGCGTGCCGGCGTTGATCGGCGTGCTGATGCTGGTCGGCATCGTGGTCACCAACGCGATCGTGCTGCTGGACCTGATCAACCAGTACCGGGCCCAGGGCATGGGGGTCCGGGACGCGGTGGTCGAGGGCGGACGGCGCCGGCTGCGCCCGATCCTGATGACGGCGGTCGCGACCATCTTCGCGCTGCTGCCGATGGCGCTCGGGTTGACCGGCGAGGGCGGCTTCATCTCCCAGCCGCTGGCTGTCGTGGTGATCGGTGGCCTGCTCAGCTCCACGCTGCTGACGCTGATCCTGGTGCCGACGCTGTACACGATGGTGGAACACACCAAGGAATCGTTGCGGGAGCGGCGCCGCCGGCGGCGCTCCGGCGACCCGGCGGTGACCGGGCCGACCGACCCGGAGACCGCCGAGCCGGCCAGCCCGAACAAGGTGGCCGTGCCCTCCGGTGCACCGGCGGCGACGCACGCCGAGGGCTCGCAGGCGGCGGGGCGACCCGCGCCGTCGGGCGCGCTGGTGGACGGCACGGACCAGTTCGAGGTGCTACGGCTGCCCCGCAGCCGCACCTCGCCGCTGCCCCCCACGGAGCCGACCGAGTAGTCGGACCGGCACCTCGGAACGCCCTCGGCGGGTTCACCTGCCGGGGGCGTTCCGGCTCTCTGCGCGCCGACCGGTTCCGAGCGGAACCGAGGGGCCGGTCGGTGCTGCTCGCGGAGGGTATCGAGTGCGATCGACCGGGTAGCGTCGCGCTACGTGGCGTCCACCCTCTCCGTCCTGACCGGCAACCGGAGCTTTCGCAATCTCTTCCTCGCCGAGCTGGTCGTCTTCGGCGCCGACTGGTTCGTCATGGTGCCGCTGCTGGTGCTGCTGCCCCAGTTGACCGGCAGCGGGGTCTGGGGCGCGCTGGTGCTGGCGGTGGACACCGGCATCGTGGCACTGCTGCTGCCGTACACGGGCACGGTGGCCGACCGGTTCGACCGGCGCAAGGTCATGATCGCCGCGAACGTGGCGGCGCTGGCGGGCGTGCTGCTGCTGCTCGGCGTCCGGAGCGCCGGGACCGCGTGGCTGGCGCTGGTGGCGATCGGCGTGGTCGCGGTCGCCAAGGCGTTCTACTCGCCGGCCGCCCAGGCCGCGCTGCCCAACGTTCTGGAGCCGCACGAGCTGGCCGCCGGCAACGCCGTTGCCGGCTCGGCCTGGGGCACCATGACGGTGGTCGGCGCCTCGCTCGGTGGCGTGCTCAGCTCGGCCGTCGGCCCGTACGCCTGCTTCTGGGTGGCGGCGGTGGGCCTGGCGCTGGCCGCGGGCCTCGCCGGGCGGATCCGCCGGCCGTTGCAGGTGCCACGGGACGTCGACCAGCCGGCCCAGCGGACCTGGCCGGCGGTCCGCGAGGCGCTCGTCTACATCGGGCACCGGCCGCGGGTCCTGGCGCTGGTCACGGTGAAGTCGGCGGTCGGCCTGGGCAACGGTGTGCTGACGGTGTTTCCGCTGCTCGCCAGCGTGTATGGGGTCGGCTCGCTGGGCGCCGGCCTGCTCTTCGCGGTACGCGGGGCGGGGGCCCTGGTGGGGCCCATCCTGATGCGCCGGGTGCTGACCAACCGGTCCTGGCTGCTGCCGGGGCTGGCGCTGTCCATGTCGCTCTACGGCCTGTCCTACCTGGGCGCGTCGGTGGTCCGCTGGTTTCCGCTGGTGCTGCTGCTGGTCTTCGTGGCGCACTTCGCGGGCGGCAGCAACTGGGTGATGTCGAACTTCGCCCTGCAGGGCGAGGTGCCGGACCGGTTGCGCGGTCGGGTCTTCGCCACCGACATGATGCTCGCGACGCTGGCCATCTCGGTGAGCCAGCTGGCGGTGGCCCTGGTGGTGGACGTCGTGGACGAGCGCGTGGTGCTGGCCGGCTGCGGGCTGGTCACCCTCGTGTATGCGGTCGGCTGGCGGATCGCCACCCGCCGGCTCTCGCTCACCGACCCGGTCGCCGAACCGGTTCCGGACCCGGCCGGCTGAGCTCGCCGGTCCCACGCTGCGGGCGTCGGACCGGATCGTCGGTGCTGACCCCTAGCATGAGCGCGTGCCGATGAACTTCAGCGCCGGGCCGGTCCGGGTCCGGGTCCCCGCGACCAGCGCCAACCTGGGCCCGGGCTTCGACGCGCTGGGTCTCGCCCTCGGGCTCTACGACGACCTGGCGGCCGAGGTCGCGTCGGGTGGGGTCCGGGTGACGGTGACCGGGCAGGGTGCGGGTGAGCTGCCCGACGACGACCGGCACCTGGTGGTGCGGGCCATGCGGGCCGCCTTCGACGTGCTCGGTGGGCAGCCCGCGGGGCTGATCGTGGAGTGCGTCAACCGGATCCCGCAGGCCCGTGGGCTGGGCTCCTCGTCCGCCGCGATCGTCGCCGGGGTGCTGCTGGCCCGCGCCCTGGTCGCCGACGGGGAGCACCGGCTGGACACGGCGGCCGTGCTCCGGCTGGCCGCCGAG
Source organism: Micromonospora sp. NPDC005161 (assembly GCF_053599855.1). Taxonomy (NCBI): domain Bacteria; kingdom Bacillati; phylum Actinomycetota; class Actinomycetes; order Micromonosporales; family Micromonosporaceae; genus Micromonospora; species Micromonospora sp. NPDC005161. The sequence continues at coordinate 212,991 of NZ_JBSFYQ010000007.1, read as the reverse complement.
ATCGAGGGCCATCCCGACAATGTCGCGCCGTGCCTGCTCGGCGGCTTCACGCTGGCCTGGTCCGAGCCGACCGGCGCTCGCGCGGTGTCCCTGGCCGTCGCCGACGGGGTGCGGCCGACAATTTTCGTGCCTTCGGAGCGGGGGCTGACCGCGACCGCGCGGGCCGCGTTGCCGGCCACCGTGCCGCATGGCGACGCCGCGTTGACCGCTGGGCGGGCGGCGCTGCTGGTGCACGCGCTGACCGCGGACCCGTCGCTGCTGCTGCCCGCCACCGTCGACCGGCTCCACCAGGCCTACCGCGCACCGGGGATGCCGGGCACATCGGCCCTGGTCAACGCATTGCGAGCGGCCGGTGTGGCGGCTGTTGTCAGTGGGGCCGGGCCGACCGTGCTGGCGCTCAGCGAGCCGCCGCCAAGCCTCCCGGTGGGAACAGATTGGCAGATCTGGCAGTTACCGATAGACGTCAGCGGTGCGCGGGTTGCTCGGGGTAGACTTGGACACGCCGAGCGGGACCCTGTTGCCGCAGGTCGGAAGAGTTGATTACGCTCTAGACCTAGCACAGCCGCGAAGCACGCGATCTCCTGCGGGGCGGCGCACCCCCGAAGCTCTCGGCGGTCAGCCCGTCACCCCTGCCAAGGCCCACGCCGCGCCGCAGTTTCCACAGGTCGCCGCAGACGGCGAGACCTGCTCACCGATGTTTGGTGAGTCGGGAAACCGACCGGCTGCTGTGTCACAGACTCCCGCGACGCGTCCTTGCGAGGCGGGTGCACCGAGGCCGCCCGGCCACCTGAGTCCGACTCCGGGCAGTCCCGGCCTTTATCGAGGGAAGGAATCCATTGAGCGACACCACCGACGTGACGTCGGATGTTTCCAACGTCGCTGGCGATGCCACCACCGCCGCTCCCGCCCGTCGTCGGCGTAGCGGCACCGGTCTGTCGGCGATGCTGCTGCCAGAGCTGCAGAGCCTGGCCGCGTCGCTCGGCATCTCCGGCACGGCTCGCATGCGTAAGGGCGAGCTGATCGCCGCGATCTCCGAGCGGCAGGGCGGCAACGCCGCCGGTACCCCTCGACCGCGGGCCGAAGTCGCGGCCGCGGCCGCTCCGACCCGCGAGGAGGTGCGGGAGACCGTGGACCGTCCGGCGGCGGAGGGACGCACCGACCAGGCGCCGGCCGAGCCGGCCGCCGAGACCGAGGGCCGGGGCCGTACCCGGCGGAGCCGGACCGCCGCGGCGGAGGCGCGTACCGCTGAGGCGCGCACCGACGAGGCGGAGGCCGGCGAGCGGACCGAGAACCGCCGGGACCGGGCCGAACGCCCGGAGCGTGCCGAGCGCCCGGAGCGCACCGAGCGTGCCGAGCGCCCGGAGCGCACCGAGCGCACCGAGCGGGCCGAGCGCACTGAGCGTGCCGACCGCACCGAGCGGGGCGAGCGTGCCGAGCGGGGCGAGCGCACCGAGCGTGGTGAGCGTGCCGAGCGCAGTGACCGTGCCGAGCGGGGCGAGCGTGCCGAGCGGGGCGAGCGTGCCGAGCGGGGCGAGCGCAACGACCGGGGCGAGCGGGCCGAGCGGGCCGAGCGTAACGATCGGCCGGAGCGTGCCGACCGGGGCGAGCGTGCCGAGCGCAACGAGCGTGGTGACCGCAACGACCGCAACGATCGGGGCGACCGCAACGACCGTGGTCAGCGCGCCGAGCGCGACAACGACGGCGACGGCGACGACGAGGGTGGCGGCCGGCGCGGCCGGCGTAGCCGCTTCCGGGACCGTCGGCGGGGCCGGGGCGACCGCCCAGAGACCGGTGGCGACACCGGTGGGCGCGAGCCGCAGGTCGGCGAGGACGACGTGCTCGTCCCGGTGGCCGGCATCATCGACGTGCTCGACAACTACGCCTTCGTGCGGACGACCGGCTACCTGGCCGGCCCGAACGACGTGTACGTGTCGATGTCCCAGATCAAGAAGTACGGCCTGCGTCGCGGTGACGCGATCACCGGTGCGGTGCGTGCGGCCCGCGAGGGCGGCAACAGCGGCGATCAGCGGCGGGACAAGTACAACCCGCTGATGCGGCTGGACACGATCAACGGGATGGAGCCGGAGGAGGCGCGGCGCCGGCCGGAGTTCTACAAGCTCACGCCGCTCTACCCGCAGGAGCGTCTGCGGCTGGAGACCGAGCCGCACATCCTCACCACCCGGGTGATCGACCTGGTCATGCCGATCGGCAAGGGCCAGCGGGCGCTCATCCAGTCTCCGCCCAAGGCGGGTAAGACGATGGTGCTCCAGGCGATCGCGAACGCGATCACCCGGAACAACCCGGAGTGCCACCTGATGGTGGTGCTGGTGGACGAGCGGCCCGAAGAGGTCACCGACATGCAGCGGTCGATCAAGGGCGAGGTCATCGCGGCCACGTTCGACCGGCCGCCGCAGGACCACACGACGGTGGCGGAGCTGGCGATCGAGCGGGCGAAGCGCCTGGTCGAGCTGGGGCACGACGTGGTCGTGCTGCTCGACTCGGTGACCCGGCTCGGTCGGTCGTACAACCTGGCGGCGCCGGCCAGCGGCCGGATCATGTCGGGTGGTATCGACTCCACCGCGCTCTACCCGCCGAAGCGCTTCCTCGGCGCGGCTCGCAACATCGAGAACGGCGGCTCGCTGACCATCATCGCCACCGCGCTGGTGGAGACCGGGTCCATGGCGGACACGGTCATCTTCGAGGAGTTCAAGGGCACCGGCAACGCGGAGCTGAAGCTGGACCGGAAGATCGCTGACAAGCGCACCTTCCCGGCCATCGACGTCAACCCGTCCGGTACCCGTAAGGAAGAGGTCCTGTTCGCGCCCGAGGAACTGGCCATCATCCACAAGCTCCGGAAGGTGCTGCACTCGCTGGACTCGCAGGCCGCCATGGACCTGCTGCTGGACCGGCTCAAGAAGTCCCGCACCAACATCGAGTTCCTGATGCAGATCGCGAAGTCGACGCCGGGGGAGTAACCACCCTCGGTTGACCAAAGAAGGGGCACGGCCACAGCGGCCGTGCCCCTTCGTCATGTCCATTCGACCCCTTTGCTCTGCTTACACCCGCGCAACAGTTCGGGCCTCTCCGCGTTGCGTCCGTTGAAGCAGAGCAAAGGGCGGAGGCAAGGCCGGCCCGGCGGCCCGGCCCGGCGGGCCAGCCCGACGCGGGGAGAGCCCACGAGGGTGGAGTTTTCCTTCGGTTCAGTCGATGCATCTTGAAACTTCTATTCAGGATCGGGTTGACTGTCGTCCATGCGTACCCGCAGACGATCCGCCCGTCGCATCGGCGTCCTGCTGCTGACGCCGATGCTCACCCTGGCTGCTCCGGTGCCGGCGACAGCCGCACCGTCGGCCGCGCCCATCGCCGCCCCCGTGGCTCCGTCCACCGTCGCCGAGGACGCGCCGCCCGCGTCGTCCCGGTCGGCCGGCTGGGTCAGTCTGGCCGCCGACCCGGCCACCGCGACCGCCCCGACCGCCGCCGTCGACGGCGTCGAGCCGGCCGGCGGCCTGGAGACCACCAAGGCCACCCGGCCGGTTGCGCCGGGCGTGCAGCTCACCTCCTTCGACCGGTACGACGCCGAGGGCTGGCTGCGTGCCGACGCCCTCACCACGGACCTCGGCGGCGGGGCCACCGTCGACTACGTCAACTCCGGAGCCGTCAGCCAGGCCGAGCCGCTGCGGGGAGCGGTGGACCGCTCGCGTGCCGTCGCCGCGGTCAACGGTGACTTCTTCGACATCAACAACTCCGGCGCCGCCCAGGGCGTCGGCATCCGCGACGGTGAGCTGATCCAGTCGGCGGTCGGCGGGCACCGCAACGCGGTGGCGGTCACCGCGGACGGGCTCGGCCGGGTGATCGAGGTGAACTTCGACGGCACCGCCACCCTGCCCACCGGGCCGGTGCCGTTGACGCAGTTCAACAACATCGTGCAGGCCGACGGCATCGGCGCGTTCACCGAACTGTGGGGGACGTACCCCCGGGAGCGGGCGGTCGCGGGCGCGGCCCGGGTCGTCGAGGTCGTCGTGGCCGGCGGCCGCGTGGCCACGGTGACCACCGCGGCCGGCAGCGGCCCGATCGTCGCCGGCAGCACCGTGCTGCTCGGCCGCGACGCCGGCGCGGACGCGCTGGCCGGGCTCCGCCCCGGTGACCCGGTGACGGTCGCCTGGCAACCGAAGTCGTCCGACGGCAGCACCCTGCACGCGGCGGTCGGTGGTGGCAACGTCCTGGTCCGCGACGGCGTCGTGCAGAGCATCGCCGACCCGTCGCTGGCGCCGCGCACGGCGGTCGGCTTCACCGCCGACGGTCGGAAAATGATCATGTTGACGGTGGACGGTCGGCAGGTCGACAGCCGCGGCGTGACCCAGACCGAGATGGGCCGGATGATGGCCGAACTGGGTGCCCACCACGCGCTCAACCTGGACGGCGGCGGCTCGTCCACGCTGCTGGCCCGGGAGCCGGGCGCCCCGGCCGTGCAGGTCGAGAACACCCCTTCCGACGGCAGCGAGCGGGCGGTGCCCAACGGCCTGGCCATCTACGCGCCGAAGGGCAGCGGCCGGCTCACCGGCTACTGGGTGGAGACCGCCAGCGACCCCACCGCCGCTCCCAGCATCTCACCGGTGCGCGGCGGCCGGCCCGACCGCGTCTTCCCCGGCCTCACCCGCGCCCTCACCGCGGCCGGCTACGACGAGACGTACGGCCCGGCGGCCGGCGCGCCGACCTGGCGCGTGACCCCGGCCGCGCGCGGCCGAATCGACCGCGACGGGGTGTTCCACGCCGGCGTGCCGGGGGCCGGCACGGTCACCGCGGAGCGCGGCCGGGCAACCGGCTCGCTGGGACTCACGGTGCTCGGCCCGCTGGCCCGGATCGCCTCCACAGTGGAACGTGTCGGGCTGACCGGCCGGGACGGCAACGCCCTGGTCGGTGTGGTCGGCCACGACGCCGAGGGCAACACCGCACCGATCGAGCCGGCCGACCTGACCCTCGACTACGACCGGGACCTGCTGCGGATCACCCCCACCGACGACGGCAACCTCGCCGTCACCGCGCTGCGCGAGACCGGCTCCGGGCTCGTCACCGTCCACGTCGGACGGCACAGCACCGTTCTCCCGGTCACCGTCGGACTGACCGACGTCCCGGTGGCCGGCTTCGACGACGCCCCGTCCTGGCGGTTCAGCCAGGCCCGGGCCAGCGGCTCGGTCGCCCCGGCGCCGGGGCACACCGGCACCGGCCTGCGGATGTCGTACGACTTCAGCCAGTCCACCGGCACCCGGGCCGCGTACGCCGACCCGCCGGCCTGGATCGAGGTGCCCGGCCAGCCGCAGGCCTTCGGCATGTGGATCCACGGCAACGGCACCGGGGAGTGGCCCAGCCTGCACCTGCACGACGCACAGGACACCCAGCACGTGCTGCGTGGCCCGCTGATCACCTGGACCGGCTGGCGGTACGTGGAGTTCGCGGTGCCGGCGGGGGTGCAGTATCCGGTGCGCGTCCGTCGGTTCTACGTGGCCGAGACCAACGCCGCCGCGCAGTACAGCAGCGAGGTGATCATCGACGACCTGGTGGCGAAGGTGCCGCCCACGGTCGACATGCCGCCGGTGGCGCCGCGTACCGATCGGGTGGTGGTCCGCGACGGCACCGTGGACGGCGCACCGTGGCGGTTCGCGGTGCTGTCCGACGCCCAGTTCGTCGCCGCCGACCCGGACAGCGACCTGGTCGCCCAGGCCCGACGGACGCTGCGCGAGGTGAAGGCGGCCCGGCCGGACTTCCTGCTGATCAACGGAGACTTCGTGGACACCGCCTACCCGGCCGACTTCGCGTTGGCCAAGCGGATCCTCGACGAGGAGCTGGGCGACGCGCTGCCCTGGTACTACGTGCCCGGCAACCACGAGATCATGGGCGCCCCGATCAGCAACTTCCAGGCCGCGTTCGGCGCCACCGCACGGGTCTTCGACCATGCCGGCACCCGGTTCGTCACCCTGAACTCGTCCACCGGGACGCTGCGCGGCGGCGGCTTCGACCAGGTGCGGATGCTGCGCGAGACGCTGGACGCGGCAGCCGCCGACCGGCGCGTCGGCTCGGTCGTCGTCCTGCACCACCACCCGCCGCGCGACCCCAGCCCGGCGCAGGCCAGCCAACTCGGTGACCGCAAGGAGGCGGCGCTGCTGGAGCAGTGGCTGGCCGACTTCCAGCACCGCACCGGCAAGGGCGCGCTGTTCGTGGGCGGGCACGTCGGCACGTTCCACGCCGACCGGGTGGACGGAGTGCCGTACGTGATCAACGGGAACGCGGGCAAGACGCCATCCACCCCGGCGGACCAGGGCGGTTTCACCGGCTGGACGGAGTTCGGCGTGGACCCGGTCAGCCCGGCCGAGGCCGACCGGGCCCGGCGCGACCCGCTCGCCGAGGGGCCCCGCTGGGTGGACGCGGAGTTCCACGCACACGTGGACCGGCTCGCGGTGAGCGCCCCGGCCAGCGTCGCGGTCGGCGTCCCGGCGCAGGTCACCGCCACGCTGACCCAGCCGGGTGGGCGTGCCGTCCCGGTGGCCGCCCCGGTCAGCGCGGACTGGTCCGCCTCGCCGGGGGTGCACATCGGCTCGGCGGCCGGGGTGCGACCGTGGCACACCGCGCGCTTCGACCCGGCCACCGGCACTCTGACCGCGCTGCGCCCCGGCGCCCCCATCCGCCTCAGCGTCACCGTCAACGGCCTCGTCGCCAACGCCACCAGCACCGTCACGCGGTGAGACGCCCGGAAGGGCCCCTCCGCGGAGGGGCCCTTCCGCACCCTCAGAAGTCGCCGTCGGCCACCTGGAAGACGGTGAGGCCGAGGGAGCGCCACATCCGGACCACCTGGACGCGGTCGTCGAAGACGCCGACCACCCGGTAGCGGTCCCGGACCTCCCGGTCGTAGATCTCCCGCTTGACGATCGCGTCCTTGCGGGAGTCGCCGACGGCGCGCAGGTGCAGGCCGAGGTAGGGAACCCGGACGTGCCGGGCCAGCCACGCCTCGGTGGCCGCCCGCGCCGAGGCGTCCCGCCCGGAGCAGAAGACGACCCCGTACCCGGCGGCGTGCATCGCCCGGACCGCCGCGATCACCGCCGGGTTCGGCTGGTCCTCGCCCACCCGGGTCATGTCGTACGGGCTGCGCGAGACGGCCAGCGCGACCGTGCCGTCGATGTCCACCAGGACGATCTCCGGTGGCTCGGTCGACGGCGGGTGCACGGCGGCGGGTCGTCCGGTGCGGGCCTGCGGCACCGGCAACGGCAGCGTCCGCCCCTCCAGGTAGCGCTCGTGCAGCCGGCAGATCACGTCCGCGCCGACCCGGTCGGACTCCGGGCGGGCGGCGTCGCGGCGCAGGCACTCGGCCAGCGGCACGTCGGTGAAGTCGTGCACCTCGAACTCCGCGCCGTACCGGGCGGCCAGTTCGGCCCAGTCCCGCAGGGTCCGCGAGCGCAGGTTGGTGTCGTCCACGCACACGTCCGCCCGGGTCCGCAGCAGCGCCTCGACCTGGGCCCGCTGCACGGTGGTCACCTGCGCCTCCGCCCACTGGGTGAAGAGCCGCTCGCCGTGCAGCATCCGGCGCAGGTCGTCACGGTTGACCCGGACCACGGACGGCTGGAGGGTCCGGGCGAAGGTGGTCTTGCCGGATGCCGGCAGGCCCCGGGTGGCGATCAGGCGGGTCATCGGCTCCCCTCCGGCTCGGCGGGTGTACCCCCGACGGGGTACCGGGCGGCGGCCCGCCGGGTGGGTGAATGCCCGGCCGGGCGGCGGGAATGCGGACGGGAGGGCACGTGTTGACGATGCCGGACGAGGTGTGCGGCCCGATTACCGGGTCGGCTCAGGCCCATGGCACACTGGTCAATCGGCCACCGGTTCCGGTTCACGCCCGAGCCCGTCGCGCACGGCGCGACGGGCGGTGACGGCGACCCGGCGACCACCAACGAGAGGACCGAGGCGAGATGAAGGCAAACATCCACCCGGAGTACGTGACCACCGAGGTCAGCTGCTCCTGTGGCAACACGTTCACGACCCGCAGCACCGCCAAGGGCGGGGCGATCCACGTCGAGACCTGCAGCGCCTGCCACCCGTTCTACACCGGTAAGCAGCGCGTTCTCGACACCGCCGGCCGGGTCGCGAAGTTCCAGCAGAAGTACGCCAAGGTTCAGGCCAAGAAGGCCAAGTAGCTCCTCGTTCGGCGCCCGCGTCCGGTTTTCCACCGGACGCGGGCGCCGTCCGCGTTCCGCCCTTTTCCGGCCGGCGACCGGCACTCGGTCCGGCCCGGCCGGCGCCGCACCCTCGAAGGAGCATCCGCAGCATGAGCAGCGAGCGTCTGGCCGGCCTCCTCGACGAGTACGCGCAGCTGGAGAAGCGGCTGGCCGATCCGGCGATCCACGCCGACCAGGCCACCGCGCGGCGGGTCGGCCGCCGGTACGCCGAGCTCGTGCCACTGCACAAGGCTGCCGGTGAGCTGGAGCAGGCGCGCGCCGACCTGGCCGCGGCCCGCGAGCTGGCGGCCGAGGATCCCTCCTTCGCTACCGAGACCGAGGCGATCGCGGCGTCCCTGCCGGTCCTGGAGGAGCGTCTCGCCGAGCTGCTCATCCCGCGTGACCCGCACGACGCCAAGGACGTGATCGTCGAGATCAAGGCCGGTGAGGGCGGCGAGGAGTCGGCGTTGTTCGCCGGTGACCTGCTGCGGATGTACACCCGGTACGCCGAGCGCCACGGCTGGATCACCGAGGTGATCGACGCACAGGACTCCGACCTGGGCGGAGTCAAGGACGTCTCGCTTTCGATCAAAACCAAGGGCGTCCCCGAGGGCGGCAACGGCGTCTGGTCGCGGCTCAAGTGGGAGGGCGGCGTGCACCGGGTGCAGCGCGTTCCGGTCACCGAGTCGCAGGGTCGGATCCACACCAGCGCCGCCGGGGTGCTGGTGCTGCCGGAGGCCGAGGACGTCGACGTCAGCATCGACCAGAACGACCTGCGGATCGACGTGTTCCGCTCGTCCGGCCCGGGCGGCCAGTCGGTGAACACCACCGACTCGGCGGTGCGGATCACCCACCTGCCGACCGGCATCGTCGTCTCCTGCCAGAACGAGAAGTCCCAGTTGCAGAACCGGGAGCAGGCCATGCGGATCCTGCGGGCCCGGCTGCTCGCCGCCGCCCAGGAGCAGGCCGACGCGGCCGCCTCGGACGCCCGCAAGGCGCAGGTGCGCACGGTGGACCGCTCGGAGCGGATCCGCACCTACAACTTCCCGCAGAACCGGATCACCGACCACCGGATCGGCTACACGGCGTACAACCTGGATCTGGCGCTGGCCGGCGAGCTGGACGGGGTGCTGGACGCCCTGACCGAGGCCGACCGCGCCGCCCGGCTGGCCGGCGACACCGAGCTGACCCGCCGCTGACCGCGGCGCCGCGGGGGCGCCGCCCGGCGGGCACCCGGCGGGTCCGCCCAGCCGGTGCCCAGGGCGGTCAGCTCGCGCGCGGACGGCTCTTGGCTCGCAGCATCTCCCGGTCGGCCTCCTCGAAGGCGACGCTGAGCGCGTCCCGCAGCCCACTTCCGACGGAGACCTCGGCGAAGCCGATGCTCACCCCGACCGGCGTCCCCGGCACCAGCGACTCCCAGTCCTCGGCGCGGACCGCCGCTTCGATCCGGCGGGCCACCTCGGCGGCCTCGGTCATGCCGGTGTCCGGCAGCACCACCACGAACTCGTCACCGCCGTAGCGGGCCACGAAGTCGCCCCGCCGCATCACCCGGTTGATCACCCCGGCGATGCGTTGCAGCACCAGGTCGCCGGAGTGGTGCCCGTGCCGGGTGTTGACCGCCTTGAAGCCGTCCAGGTCGCAGACGCCGATCACCACCCGCTCGCCGCGGGTGACCACGGCGGTGATGTACCGCTCCAGTCGCCGTCGGTTGGGCAGCCCGGTGAGCGGGTCGGTCAGCGCCTCACCCTCGAACCGCGCCGCCTCGCGGCGCATCTCCTCGTGGTCGATCCGGGCGGCGATGCCGTCGATGTAGACGTCGCGCAACCGGTCGTTGCGCTGCGCGGCGAGCCGGAACGCGAGCCGGTCGGCCCGGTGCGCCGCCACGTGGTCCCCGGCCCGGGCCAGCGCGATGCTGCGCAGCCGGGCCGGCTCGGCCGCGCCGAGCGTCTCCGTGGACACCCGGATGGAGTCCAGCCGGGTGACCGCCTCGATCGGCCGCCCGGCGGCGACGGCCAGGCAGACCTGCCCGAGTTGACGCATGTCGCGCGCCCGGGCGCTGTCCCCGCCGTGGCCGAGCAACCGGGACGGATCGCCGTCTCCGCCGGACTCCACCCGGTCGCCGAGCGCGGCCTGCCGGGCCGCCGCGTAGCCGTACGCGGCGAGGCTGCTGGGACGCAGCCGGCCGGCCCGCCCCGCGTTCATGAACCGGGCCAGGTCGGCGGCGACGTCCCGCAGCACGCGCAGGCAGCCGTCGCTGTCGCCGTTGTGGTCCAGCGCCACGGCGTTGCGCAGCCGGATGCCGGGCGCGGCGAACGTCTCCTCCGGGATCCCGGCGGTCAGCCCCAGCTGCCGGGCCCGTTCGATCGCCCCGAGGGCATACCCGTGGAAGCTGAGGTAGCTGTACGCCATCGCGAGGTCGTGCCAGCCCCAGGCGGTGTCCCGGTCCGGGTCCTCCACGGCGCCCAGCGCCCGGGCGGCCTTGACCAGGTGGGTGACGCAGCGGTCCAGTGCGCCCTGGTGGTGCGCGGCGAGCGCGGCCAGCGCGTTGAGGTGCCCGAGCAGATAGGGCTCGGCGAGGTCGCGGACCGCCGCCGAGGCCTCCTCGATGGCCCGGGTGAACTCCGCCGTGCGTCCGAGATTGATCAGCGCGGAGAGTCGCTGCACCATGGCGTCCGCTCGCGCCGCCGGGTCCGTCGTGCTGCGGATCACCCGCTCCAGCAGCGCGTACGACTCTGCGGAACGACTGGCCTCCTGCAACGCCCGGGCGTGCTTGAGGGCGTCAACCTGGTCATCGACCCGGTCGAGCCAGCCCACTCGCGACCTCCCGTCGTGTGCGCCTCGACGCACCCGTTCGTGGCGTCGCCCGCGACGCTTCATGATTATCGCGTGACTACTCTGCCGCAACACCCCCCCGAAGGGACAGGCCGGCTCCGTCCGTCCGCCGCGGTGGCCCGGGCGGCCCGGTTGCTCGCCGCCGCCGGGGTGGGCCCGGCACGGGTGGAGGCCGAGCTGCTGGCGGCGTACGTGCTGGGGGTGCCCCGGGGTCGGCTGGCGCTCGCCGACGACCTGACCGACGAGCATCGGGCCCGGCTCGACGAGTTGGTGCGCCGCCGCGCCGCCCGGGAGCCGTTGCAGCACCTGACCGGTCGCGCCGGGTTCCGGCACCTGGAGCTGGCGGTCGGCCCGGGCGTCTTCGTGCCCCGGCCGGAGACCGAGCTGCTGGCCGGCTGGGGCCTCGAACAGGGCCAGCGCCGGCCCGACCCGCTGGTGGTGGACCTGTGCAGCGGTTCCGGCGCGATAGCGCTGGCGGTCGCTCAGGAGCTGCCGGGGGCGCGGGTGGTGGCGGTGGAGCGGTCCCCGGCGGCGCTGGCGTGGCTGCGCCGCAACGCGGCGGAGCGCGCCGAGGCGGGGGACCGCCCGATCGAGGTGGTCGAGGCCGATGTCACCGCGCCGGATCTGCTGGCCGACCTGGTCGGCCGGGTGGACGTGCTGCTCTGCAACCCCCCGTACGTGCCGGTCGACGTGGTGGTGCCGCCGGAGGTGGCCGGGCACGACCCGGCGGAGGCGGTCTTCGGCGGCGTGGACGGTCTGGCGGTGATCCGGCCGGTGGTCATCCGGGCGGCGGCGCTGCTGCGCGCGGGCGGCGTGATCGGGGTCGAGCACGACGACACGCACGGTTCGGCGGTGCCCGAGCTGCTCGCCGCGGACGGCCGATTCACCGCGATCACGGAGCATCCGGACCTCACCGGCCGTCCTCGCTACGCCACCGCGTCCCGACGGGCGGACGGCCGGCACGCCCCGAGCGGGACGGCGTGGCAGACTGACTCCTCGTGATGCTCTACGACTGCCGGTCGCCCGCCGATCGGGACCGCGGCATCGCTGCGGCCATCGAGGCGGTCAAGAACGGCGAGCTGGTCGTCCTGCCGACGGACACCGTCTACGGCATCGGCGCGGACGCGTTCACCCCGTACGCGGTCAAGGCGCTGCTGGATGCGAAGGGCCGGGGGCGGCAGATGCCGCCGCCGGTGCTGATCGGCTCGCGGCAGACCCTGGACGGGTTGGTCTTCTCGCTGCCCAGCGCCGCGCGGGACCTGGTTGAGGCGTTCTGGCCGGGTGCGTTGACGATCGTTGTCGAGCACTCACCGAGCCTGCAGTGGGATCTCGGCGACAAGTCGGGCACGGTGGCGGTGCGGATGCCGCTGCACCCGGTGGCGCTGGAGGTGCTGCGCGAGACCGGCCCGATGGCGGTCTCCTCGGCGAACAAGACCGGCCAGCCCGCCGCGGTCACCGCGGAGGAGGCGCGCGACCAGCTCAGCTACTCCGTGCGGGCATACCTGGAGGCCGGGCCCTGCCCGGACCCGGTGCCCAGCACGATCGTGGACCTGACCGGTGAGGTGCCGCAGCTGCTGCGGGCCGGCGCGATCCCGCTGGAGAAGCTGCGCGACGTGGTGCCAGATCTCGTCGACGGCCGGGGGGTCTGAGTGCCCCCGTTCACCGTGCTGCACGTCTGCATGGGCAACATCTGCCGCTCGCCGATGGCCGAGCGGCTGCTGGCCCTGGCGGTGCGGGAGCGGTTGGCGCGGCGCGAGCAGGATCCGGCCCGGGCCGAGGAGCTGCTGCACAGCCACAGCGCCGGCACGGGCGGTTGGCACGCCGGCGAGGAGATGAACCCGCCGGCGGCCCGGCAGGTCGTCGGCCGGGGCGGGGACGTCGAGGGTTTCGCGGCGCGCAAGCTGCGCTCGGAGCACATCGACGCCGCCGACCTGGTCCTGACCGCGACCGCGGATCAGCAGGAGTACGTGGTGGCGCTTCGTCCGGACGCGGCGGCCCGCACCTTCGTGCTGGGTGAGTTCGGCCGCCTGTTGGCCGCGGTGGACGCCGCCGCGCTGCCGTCGGCCGAGGCGACCCCGGAGGCGGTGTACGCCCGGGGCGTGGCTCTGGTGGCGGCGGCTCACGACGCCCGGTTGGGCGCCTCGCTGCTGCCGAGCGACGATCTCGACGACCCGTGGGGTCGCGGCGACCAGTGCTTCAGCCGGGTGGCCGACGAGATCGAGGAGACGGTCCACCCGCTGGCCGCCGCGCTGCTTCCCTGAGCGGCGTGCGAGTTTCCTCCGGGTTTGTAGAAAACCCGGGGCGAAAGGGGCGTTCCGGGTCATTCTGAACGGGTCCTAGCGTGACCGGCTCCTGCGGGGAGAGCTGATGATCCGGGCCCATCTCGACAAACTGCTGACCGTGGTGATCGCCGGTGTGCTGGCCGGACTGGTGCTGGCAGCGGCCGCCCTGCCGGTGGCCCTGGTCTTCGGGATCGGCTTCAGCGCCCTGTCCACGCCCTACTCGGAGCTGCCGAACACGCTTCGCACGCCACCCACCGCCCAGCGCTCCAACCTGTACGCCAACGACGGCACCACCCTGATCACCTCCTTCTACCAGGAGGACCGGGTGGACGTGCCGCTGCAGGAGGTCGCGCCGGTGATGCGCCAGGCCATCGTGGCCGCCGAGGACGTCCGGTTCTTCCAGCACAGCGGGGTGGACCTGCGCGGTGTGGTGCGCGCGTTCACCGTGAACAAGCGCGACGGTCAGACCCGACAGGGCGCCTCCACGCTGACCATGCAGTACGTCCGCAACGTGCTCAGCAGCGATCCCCGGCTGACCGAGAGCCAGCGCAGGGCGGCCACCGAGGTCACCACCGCCCGCAAGATCCAGGAAATGCGGTACGCGCTGGCGCTGGAGCGGGAGCTGAGCAAGGACGAGATCCTCACCCGCTACCTCAACATCGCCTATTTCGGCGCCGGGGCGTACGGGATCGCGGCGGCCAGCAAGCGCTACTTCTCCCGGTCCCCGGCCGAGCTGACCCTGGCGCAGGCCGCGCTGCTGGCCGGGCTGGTCCAGTCACCGGACAGCGACGACCCGATCAACGGCGACGCCGACAGCGCCCTGCACCGGCGGGCGTACGTGCTGAACCAGTTGGTGGAGTCGGGCCACGTGTCGGCGGACGCGGCGGCGGCGGCGCGGGACGAGCCGCTGGACCTGCGGCCCAGCGAGACCCCGAACGACTGCGCGGCCGTGCCGGACGGGCACAACGACTGGGGATTCTTCTGCGACTGGTTCACCCGGTGGTGGAGCGACCAGTCGGCGTTCGGGTCGACCGCCGACGAGCGGCAGCGCACACTGCGCCGGGGTGGGTTCTCCATCGTCTCCTCGCTCGACCCGGCGGTGCAGCGGGCCACCACCGAGCAGGTGCTGCGGATCTACCAGCCGACCGAGGCCCGGGCGGTGCCGACCGCAGTGGTGCAACCCGGCACCGGTCGGGTGCTGGCGATGGCGGTGAACCGCAGCTACAGCGTGGCGGACAACCCGGCCGGGCAGAAGAACCACCCGAACACGGTGAATCAGCTGGTGGCCGGCGGCGGGGCGATCGAGGGGTACCAGGGCGGGTCGACGTTCAAGCTCTTCACCATGCTGGCCGCGCTGGAGTCCGGGCTGCCACTGTCGACCGAGTTCACCGCCCCGACCCGGCTGGTCACGAAGTTCCCGGTGACCGGGGAGGCGAGCTGTGACGGCCGCTGGTGTCCGGTGAACGCCATCCCCTCGTCGATGGACGGCCCGCGCACCATGTGGACCGCGTTCGGGCGTTCGGTGAACACGTACTTCGCCTGGCTCACCGAGCGGGTCGGCGCCGACCGGGTGGTGGAGATGGCCGAGCGGCTCGGCATCGTGCTGCGCGCCGACTCGGACGCCCGGCTGGCCCGGTACGGGGCGAAGAACTGGGGCCCGTTCACCCTGGGCGTGGCCGCGACGACCCCGCTCGACCTGGCCACGGCGTACGCCACGGTGGCGGCCGAGGGGACCTGGTGCGCCCCGCTGCCGGTGGTCTCGATCAGCGACTCGGCCGGCCACCCGGTCGACGCCGCGAAACCGGACTGCCGGCAGGTGCTCGACCCCGATGTGGCCCGGGCGGCCGCCGATGCGGCCCGCTGCCCGGTCGGCGACCAGTCGATGTACGGGCGTTGCGACGGCGCCACGGCACCCGGGCTGCGGTCCGGCCTCGGCCGCCCGGTCGCCGGCAAGACCGGCAGCTCGGAGCGGTACGAGACGGAGACGGTGGTGGCGTTCACGCCGCAGCTCGCGGTGGCCTCGATGGCGGCGAACCCGGACGACCCCCGCGACGCGGTGGGTCAGGCGGTGCAGGCCCGGATGGTGGACGCGGTCGGCAAGGTGCTCACCTTCGCCCTGCGCGACCAGCCGGTGCGGGATTTCGTCCCGCCGAGTGAGCGGGTGGCCTTCCAGGTCACCGGCGCCCGTACGGGCAACTGAGCCGGGCGGTTCCGGTCGGCGGGGTCAGCCGGTGTGCGGGGCGGGACGGTCGGGAGCCTGCTCGGCGCCGCGGGCGATGTTGCGGGCCATCCCGCCGAAGACCATCGCGTGGAACGGGGCCACCGACCCCCAGTAGGCGTGCCCGGCCAGCCCGCGCGGCAGGAAGACCGCGCGTTGCTGGTAGCGGCTGCGGCCGTTGTCGGCGGGCAGCACCCGCATCTCCAGCCAGGCCCGGCCGGGCAGCCGCATCTCGGCGCGCAGCCGCAGCAGCTCGCCCGGGACGATCTCCTCCACCCGCCAGAAGTCCAGGGCCTCACCGACCTGGAGGCGGTGCGGGTCGCGCCGGCCCCGGCGCAGCCCGACGCCACCGATCAGTCGGTCCAGCCAGCCGCGGATCGACCAGGCGAGCGGGAACGAGTACCAGCCGTGCTCGCCGCCGACACCTTCGATGACCCGCCAGAGCTCCGCCGGCGGCGCATCCACCGCCCGTTCCCGGAGGTCGGTGTAGGCGGTGCCGCCGGACCAGTCCGGGTCGGAGGGCAGTGGCTCGGCCGGGGCGTCCGGCCCGCTCGCGGTCGACCAGCGGGTCTCCACCTGGGCGTCGCGCACCCTGGCCAGCGCCAGCGCCACCGCCTGGTCGAAGCCGGTCAACCCGCCCGGGGGGTCGGGGACGTACCGGGAGATGTCGTGTTCGTGCGCGATCGCCTCGTGGACCAGGCTCTCCACCAGCGGGCGGGCGATGGCGTTCGGCACCGGGGTGACCAGGCCGACCCAGTGCGACGAGAGCGACGGGGTCAGCGGGCGGACCGGCACGATGACCCGCCGGCGCAGGCCGGCCACCCGGGCGTAGCGCTGCATCATGTCGCGGAAGCTGAGCACGTCCGGCCCGCCGATGTCGAAGCCGCGGTTGACCTCCGGCGGCAGCGTGGTGCAGCCGGCCAGGTAGCGCAGCACGTCGCGGACCGCGATCGGCTGGATCCGGTTGCTCACCCAGCGCGGGGTGACCATGGCGGGCAGCCGCTCGGTCAGGTAGCGCAGCATCTCGAACGACGCCGAGCCGGAGCCGATGATCACCGCGGCGCGGAGCACCGCCGTGGGCACGCCGCTGGCCAGCAGGATCCGGCCCACCTCGGCCCGGGACCGCAGGTGCGGCGAGGGGACCTCCTCGTCGGGCGCCGGCTCCGGGCCGCCCAGGTAGACGATCCGGCGTACGCCGGCAGCGCGGGCCGCCTCCGCGAAGTTCGTCGCCGCCGTCCGGTCGGCCGCCTCGAAGTCGGCTCGGCCCAGCGAGTGCACCAGGAAGTAGGCGACGTCCACGTCGGCGAACGCGGCGGGCAGTGTCTCCGGCCTGCTCAGGTCTCCCTCGACGATCTCGGCCGCCGAGGCCCAGGGCACGTCGCGCAGCCGCACGGCCTTGCGGGCCAGGCAGCGCACGGTGTGCCCTTCGTTGAGCAGCAGGGGCACCAGCCGCCCGCCGATGTATCCGGTGGCTCCGGTGACGAGGCATCGCACGGCTTCCAGTGTGCGGCCCCCTAGACTCGTTCGCTGTGGAGACCGAGACGAGCACCTTCTGGGGGCCGGATTTCGCGCAGCTCAGGGCAACCGATCCGGAGATCGCCGGGGTGGTCCTCGGCGAGCTGGACCGGTTGCGGGGCGGCCTGCAGCTCATCGCCAGCGAGAACCTGACCTCGCCGGCGGTGCTGGCCGCGCTCGGTTCGACGCTGACCAACAAGTACGCCGAGGGCTACCCGGGCCGGCGCTACTACGGCGGCTGCGCCGAGGTGGACCGGGCCGAGGAGATCGGCATCGCCCGGGCCAAGGAGCTCTTCGGGGCCGAGCACGCCAACCTCCAGCCGCACTCCGGGGCGAGCGCCAACCTGGCCGCGTACGCCGCGCTGGTGCAGCCGGGGGACACGGTGCTGGCGATGGACCTGCCGCACGGCGGGCACCTGACCCACGGCAGCCGGGTGAACTTCTCCGGGAAGTGGTTCGCCACGGTGGGGTACACCGTCCGTCCGGACACCGAGCTGATCGACTACGACGAGGTGCGGGACCTGGCCCGGGCGCACCGGCCCAAGATGATCATCTGCGGCGCCACCGCGTACCCCCGGCTGATCGACTTCGTCCGGTTCCGGGAGATCGCCGACGAGGTCGGCGCGTACCTGATGGTGGACGCGGCGCACTTCATCGGCCTGGTCGCCGGCCGGGCGATCCCGTCCCCGGTGCCGTACGCCGATGTCGTCTGCGCCACCACCCACAAGGTCCTGCGCGGCCCGCGCGGCGGCATGATCCTCTGCCGCGAGTCGCTGGCGCAGCGGATCGACAAGGCGGTCTTCCCGTTCACCCAGGGCGGCCCGCTGATGCACGCGGTCGCGGCCAAGGCAGTCGCGCTGCGCGAGGCCGCCCAGCCCGAATTCCAGACGTACGCCGGTCAGGTGATCAGCAACGCCCAGGCGCTCGCCGCCGGGCTGGCCGCCGAGGGCATGCGCCCGGTGTCCGGGGGCACCGACACCCACCTCGCCCTGATCGACCTTCGGGAGCTGGGGGTGACCGGCTCCGAGGCCGAGGCGCGCTGCGACGCCGCGTCGATCACCCTGAACAAGAACGCGATCCCGTACGACCCGCAGCCGCCGATGGTGGCCTCCGGCATCCGGGTGGGCACGCCCAGCGTCACCACCCAGGGCATGCGGGAGGGGGAGCTGCGGCAGGTGGCCGCCCTGATCGCGCGGGCGGTACGCGCCGATCCCGGCGCACCGGGCGGCACCGACGAGCTGTCCCGGGTCGGTGCCGAAGTGGCCGAGCTGGTCGCGGCGTTTCCGGCGTACCCCCGTGGCTGAGCCCGAGGTTGTCGCGGCCGACACCAACCGGCGCTGGCGGCTGCGGCACCTGCCGGTGCTCCTGGCCGCGTCGGTGGCGCTGGCCGCGGTCGCCGCGGTGGTCGGTGGCGCGACCGGCGGCATGACGGCCGCGCTCGGCGCGGCGGCGGGGGTCGGTGTCACGGTGCTCAGCTACACCCTCACCACCGTGGTGCTGGCCTGGGCCGACGAGATCAACCCGCAGCTGGTGCTGCCCCTCGGGCTGGGCCTGTACGCGCTGAAGTTCACCCTGCTGGGTGTGGTGCTGGTGGCCGTGGCGTCGGCCGATTGGCCCGGGTTGATCCCGCTCTGCTTCGGCATCGTCGCCGGGGTGGCAGTGTGGACAGCGGTGCACCTCTGGTGGCTGACCACGGTGCACGCCCGCCGGCCGCGGGGCTGACCTGGCCGTCGGCCGGTCGTCCCACCCAGCGGACGCGCCACAATGTGTCGGCCTCCGGTCATTTTCCGACGGGCGGAAGGGGAGTAGCGTGCCCACAGACGACGCGGCCCCCGAGATGCCCACACAACGACGGTTGTGCGGGGGGTGAGGCACAGCCTCGTCTTCCCGGCTGATATCGTTCGCCCCGTCATGGCTGGTGACCAAACCCCCCGTCCCGCCGGTGAACCGGACGACTATCCGTCCGGCGCCGGTCAGGGTTGGACCGCGCTCAGCTACCTCATCGGAGGCATGCTCGTGTGGGGTTTCATCGGCTGGCTGGTCGACCAGTGGCTCGAGACCGGTGGCGTCGCCACCGGGATCGGCGTCGTGCTCGGCGTGACCGGGGGGATCATCCTCGTCGTCCGCCGGCTCGGCACGCCTACTTAGGAAGGGACACGGTGCTCGGACAGGCGAACGTTCTGGCAGCAGGCCAGGCGGCATTCCCACCCAGTGTGGACGACTTCTACCTGCCCGCCATCCTGCCCTGGGGTGTGGAAAACGCTCCTTGGTTCACCAAGTTCACGGCCATGGTCTGGATCGCGGTCGGCGTCCTGATCATCTTCTTCCTGGCGACCTACCGGAAGCCGCAGCTGGTGCCGACCAAGAAGCAGTGGTTCGCCGAGTCGATCTACGGCTTCGTGCGGAACAACATCGCGGTCGACATGATCGGGCACGCGGGTGTGCGGTTCGCGCCGTACTTCACCACGCTGTTCTGCTTCGTGCTGCTGGCGAACGCGTTCGCGATCATCCCGTTCTTCCAGATCTCGCCGAACTCGCACATCGCCTTCCCGGCGATCCTCGCGGTGCTCAGCTACGTGCTGTTCAACTACATCGGCATCCGGCACCACGGCTTCGTCAAATACTTCAAGCACGCCCTGATCCCGCCGGCACCGTGGTACATCCTGCCGCTGCTGATCCCGATCGAGGCGTTCTCGACCTTCATCATCCGGCCGTTCTCGTTGGCCGTCCGTCTCTTCGCGAACATGTTCGCCGGCCACATGCTCCTGCTGGTCTTCACGCTCGGCGGCTTCGCGATGCTCAATGCCAACGCCTGGCTGGCACCGATCTCGGTGGTGTCCTGGGTGATGACCGTGGCGCTGACCCTTCTCGAGGCGCTGGTCATCGTCCTGCAGGCCTACGTCTTCACCGTGCTGAGCGCCAGCTACATCCAGGGCGCGCTCGCCGAAGCGCACTGATCCACGCACCAACCGTTGTCGTCCCGCGTGAGAGTCACGCGTGATAACCAGGAGGAACCACTAATGGACGTTATCGCCGCGGTAGAGGGCAGCACCGCCGCCATCGGCTACGGCCTCGCGGCCATCGGCCCGGGCATCGGCGTTGGCCTGGTGTTCGCCGCCTACATCCAGTCGACCGCCCGGCAGCCCGAGTCGTCCCGCATGACCCTGCCGTACGTCTGGATCGGCTTCGCCGTCATCGAGGCGCTGGCGCTGTTCGGCATCGCCTTCGGCTTCATCTGGGCCGGCAACTGATCCCGCCCTTAGACCGGGAGGTAACCATGTATTTCCTCGCCGCTGAGGGTGGTGAGTCGACCCACAACCCGATCATCCCGATTTGGCAGGAGATCGTGGTCGGCACGGTCGCCTTCGCCGTGCTCTGCTTCGTGCTGATGAAGTTCGTCTTCCCCCGCATGGAGCAGACGTTCCAGGCTCGGGTCGACGCGATCGAGGGCGGCATCAAGCGCGCCGAGGCCGCCCAGGCCGAGGCGAACCAGCTGCTCGAGCAGTACCGTGCCCAGCTCGCCGAGGCCCGCACCGACGCCGCGAAGATCCGCGACGACGCCCGGGCCGACGCCGAGGGGATCCGGCAGGACGTCCTCGCCAAGGCGCGGGAAGAGTCCGACCGGATCATCGCGGCCGGCAAGGACCAGCTCGCCGCCGAGCGGGCCACCATCGTGCGCGAGCTGCGCACCGAGGTCGGCACGATCGCGGTGGACCTGGCCAGCAAGATCGTCGGTGAGTCGCTGGCCGACGAGGCGCGGCGCAAGGGCACCGTCGACCGGTTCCTGAGCGGTCTCGAGAGCACGGGGGCCCGCTGATGCAGGCCGCCAGCCGGGAGTCGTACAAGGTCGCGGCCGAGCGCCTCGACGCGTACGTCCGCGGCGCGGAGCCGTCGGCGGTGGCCTCCACCGCTGACGCCGTCCTCTCCGTCGCCGCCCTGCTGCGGCGTGAGCCGCGGCTGCGCCGGGCGCTGTCCGAGCCGGCCCGCTCCGGCGAGGACCGGGGCGCTCTGCTCGGCGACATGCTGGGTGGTCGGATCGGCGCAGACGCGCTCGACCTGCTCGTGTCGCTGGTCTCCGGCCGCTGGTCGGCACCGTCGGAGTTGCTCGACGGCACCGAGCGGCTGGGCGTGGAGGCGCTGCTGGCCAGCGCCGACAAGGCCGGCGACCTGGGCGAGGTCGAGGACGAGCTGTTCCGCTTCGGCCAGGTCGTCACGGGTCAGTCGGCGCTGAGCAACGCGCTGGCCGACCCGGTCGCTCCGGTCGAGAAGCGGGTCGCCCTGGCCCGTGATCTGCTCGCCGACAAGGCGCGCCCGGTCACCGTCCGCCTCGTCGAGGTGGCGTTGAGTGGGTTCGGTGGACGCTCCTTCATCGGGGCGCTCACCCGGCTGGTGGAGCTCGCCGCCGAGCGACGCGACCGGCAGGTGGCGTACGTGACCGTCGCGGCCCCGTTGAGTGACGAGGACGAGCGGCGGCTGGGTGCGAGCCTCACCGCGATATACGGTCGAGAGGTCTCCATCAAGCAGACGGTCGACCCCGACGTCCTGGGTGGCGTGAGCGTGCGGGTCGGCTCCGACCTGTACGACGGCACGATCCTGCGCCGCCTCAACGAGACCCGCAACGCGCTCGCGAAGCGCTGAGCGGCTCCGCCGCCCAGCGTTGCGGCGGCTTCGCCGCGCAGCGCCCGGAATGACAGACGCCATTCGGACCGGTCGGTACTAGGTATCCCGGGCCCCTGAATTTTAAGGAAGCAGAGGATGGCCGAGCTGACCATCTCGACGGAGGAGATCCGCGGCGCCCTTGAGCGCTACGTCTCCTCCTACTCGACCGACGTCTCCCGCGAGGAGGTCGGCACCGTCGCCGACACCGGTGACGGCATCGCCCACGTCGAGGGCCTGCCCTCGACCAAGACCAACGAGCTGCTGGAGTTCGAGGACGGCACGCTCGGCGTGGCGCTGAACCTCGACGTCCGGGAAATCGGTGTCGTCGTTCTCGGTGACGCCGCCAAGCTCGAGGAGGGGCAGCGCGTCAAGCGCACCGACCGGGTGCTCTCCGTGCCGGTCGGCGACGCCTTCCTCGGCCGCGTGGTCAACGCGCTCGGCCAGCCGATCGACGGCCTCGGCGACATCGCCGACGAGGGCTACCGCGAGCTGGAGCTCCAGGCTCCGAACGTGATGTCCCGGCAGTCGGTGTTCGAGCCGCTGCAGACCGGCATCAAGGCGATCGACGCGATGACGCCGATCGGCCGGGGCCAGCGGCAGCTGATCATCGGTGACCGGAAGACCGGCAAGACCACGGTCGCCCTGGACGCCATCCTCAACCAGCGGGACAACTGGCGCACCGGCGACCCGAAGAAGCAGGTCCGCTGCATCTACGTCGCCATCGGCCAGAAGGCCTCCACGATCGCCTCCATCAAGGGCCAGCTGGAGGAGGCGGGCGCGATGGAGTACACCACCATCGTTGCCTCCCCGGCGTCCGACCCGGCCGGCTTCAAGTACATCGCCCCGTACACCGGCTCGTCCATCGGGCAGCACTGGATGTACGGCGGCAAGCACGTCCTGATCGTCTTCGACGACCTGAGCAAGCAGGCCGAGGCGTACCGGGCCGTGTCGCTGCTGCTGCGCCGCCCGCCGGGCCGCGAGGCGTACCCGGGTGACGTCTTCTACCTGCACTCCCGCCTGCTGGAGCGCTGCGCGAAGCTCTCCGACGAGCTGGGTGGCGGCTCGATGACCGGTCTGCCGATCATCGAGACGAAGGCCAACGACATCTCGGCCTTCATCCCGACCAACGTCATCTCGATCACCGACGGCCAGATCTTCCTGGAGACCGACCTGTTCAACCAGGGCGTCCGTCCGGCGATCAACGTCGGGACCTCGGTCTCCAGGGTCGGTGGCGCCGCGCAGGTGAAGCCGATGCGCAAGGTTGCCGGTTCGCTGCGCCTCAACCTGGCCCAGTACCGCGAGCTGGAGGCGTTCGCCGCCTTCGCCTCCGACCTGGACAAGGCCTCCCGGGCCCAGCTGGACCGCGGTGTCCGGCTGGTCGAGCTGCTCAAGCAGCCGAACTACTCGCCGTACCCGGTGCAGGAAGAGGTCGTCACGGTCTGGGCCGGCACCGAGGGTAAGCTGGACGACATCCCGGTGGGCGAGATCCGGCGCTTCGAGTCCGAGTTCCTGCAGTACCTGCGGCACAAGCACGCGGGTGTGCTGGCCGGGATCGCCGACAACCAGTGGAGCGACGAGATCATCGGCTCCCTGGACAACGCGATCAGCGAGTTCAAGCAGGTCTTCCTCGGCAAGGCCGACGAGCGTCGGGTCAACGACGCGCCGGCCGCGCCGCTGGAGGGCGACGAGAACCGCGAGACGGTGACCCGCTTCCGCGACAGCGCGACCGACCGCCCGGCCGAGAGCTGATCCCATGGCGGCCCAGGTACGCGTTCTTCGTCAACGGATCCGCTCGGCGAAGTCGATGAAGAAGATCACCAAGGCGATGGAGCTCGTGGCGACGAGCCGGATCGCCAAGGCCCAGGCCCGGGTGCAGGCGTCCCTGCCGTACGCCCAGGCCATCACCGGCGTGCTCACGGCGCTGGCGTCCAACGCGCGGATCGACCACCCGCTGCTCACCCCGCGCGAGCGGGTGCGGCGGGCGGGCGTCCTGCTGGTCACCAGCGACCGAGGCCTGGCCGGCGGCTACAGCGCCAGCGCGATCAAGACGGCGGAGTCGCTCATCGCGCGGCTCCGGGCGGACGGCAAGGAGCCGGTGCTCTACGTCATCGGGCGTAAGGGTGTCGGGTTCTACCGGTTCCGCAACCGGCCGATCGAGGCGAACTGGACGGGGTTCAGCGAGCAGCCGTCGTTCGAGGACGCCCGCACGGTGGGTGAGACGCTGATCAAGGCGTTCACGGCCGGTGCGGACGACGTCGACGGCGGTGCCGGTGCGGACGGGGTGCTCGGCGTCGACGAGCTGCACATCGTCTACACCGAGTTCCACTCGCTGATGATGCAGACCCCGGTCGCCAAGATCATCGGTCCGATGCAGGTGGAGGACCGGCCGCGCTCCGAGGGGCTGCTGCCGGCGTACGAGTTCGAGCCGGAGGCGGAGGCGCTGCTCGACGCGCTCCTGCCGAGGTACATCAACACGCGGATCTACGCGGCGTTGATCGAGTCGGCGGCGAGTGAGTCGGCGGCACGGCGGCGGGCGATGAAGAGCGCCACCGACAACGCCGAAGAGATGATCGAGAAGTACACGCGTGAGATGAACTCGGCTCGCCAGGCCGGGATCACCCAGGAGATCAGCGAGATCGTCGGCGGCGCCAACGCGCTGGCCGCGTCGGGAAGTGAAGTGTGATGACTGCACCAGTAGAGACCAAGACGGCCACGGGTCGCGTGGTCCGGGTCATCGGCCCGGTCGTCGACGCCGAGTTCCCGCGCGACGCCATGCCGGCCCTGTTCAACGCCCTCAACGTTGACGTGAGCCTGTCCGGCGGTGAGAAGACGCTGACCCTGGAGGTCGCCCAGCACCTGGGTGACAACCTGGTCCGTGCCATCTCGATGCAGCCGACGGACGGCCTGGTCCGCGGCGCGGAGGTGCGTGACCGCGGCAAGCCGATCACCGTGCCGGTGGGCGACGCGGTCAAGGGCCACGTGTTCAACGCGATCGGCGAGGTGCTCAACCTCACCGAGGGCGAGACCCTGACCCCGGACGACCACTGGGGTATCCACCGCAAGGCCCCGGCCTTCGCGGACCTGGAGCCGAAGACCGAGATGCTGGAGACCGGCATCAAGGTCATCGACCTGCTCGCCCCGTACGTCAAGGGCGGCAAGATCGGCCTGTTCGGCGGCGCGGGTGTGGGCAAGACGGTGCTCATCCAGGAGATGATCACCCGTGTGGCCCGCAACTTCGGTGGTACCTCGGTCTTCGCCGGCGTGGGTGAGCGCACCCGTGAGGGCAACGACCTCATCGCCGAGATGACCGAGTCCGGTGTCATCGACAAGACCGCGCTGGTCTACGGCCAGATGGACGAGCCGCCGGGCACCCGGCTGCGGGTGGCGCTCTCCGCGCTGACCATGGCCGAGTACTTCCGCGACGTCAAGAAGCAGGAGGTGCTGCTCTTCATCGACAACATCTTCCGCTTCACCCAGGCCGGCTCGGAGGTCTCCACCCTGCTCGGCCGTATGCCGAGCGCGGTGGGCTACCAGCCGACCCTGGCCGACGAGATGGGCGAGCTCCAGGAGCGGATCACCTCCGTCCGGGGCCAGGCCATCACCTCCATGCAGGCGATCTACGTGCCGGCGGACGACTACACCGACCCCGCACCGGCCACCACGTTCGCCCACCTGGACGCGACCACCAACCTGGAGCGGTCGATCTCCGACAAGGGCATCTACCCGGCCGTGGACCCGCTGGCGTCCTCGTCCCGGATCCTCGCCCCGGAGTTCGTCGGCGCCGAGCACTTCCAGGTTGCCACCGAGGTGAAGCGGATCCTGCAGCGCTACAAGGACCTGCAGGACATCATCGCCATCCTCGGCATCGAGGAGCTCTCCGAGGAAGACAAGATCACCGTGGCCCGGGCCCGGCGGATCGAGCGCTTCCTGTCGCAGAACACCTACGCTGCGGAGCAGTTCACCGGCGTGGCGGGCTCGACGGTCCCGATCAAGGAGACCATCGAGGCGTTCCGCAAGATCAGCGAGGGCGAGTACGACCACTTCCCCGAGCAGGCGTTCTTCATGTGCGGCGGTCTCGAGGACCTGGAGCGTAAGGCTGAGGAGCTGATGAAGGGCTGACAGCCCGATCAGATCTGAAACAAAAAGACTGCCCCGGCCATGCCGGGGCAGTCTTTTGTTCATTTTCACGCCTTATCATCGCCGCGGTCCGTTACTCGTGGTCGTCAGTTCCGTACCACCCGAGATACGGTCGGTCGGCGCTCACGTGAACGAGCGTTGATCTTTGCAACCTTTCGGCTACGTGCGCCCGTCTCCTCTTCGTGGGCGTAACGAACGGAGATGCTCGTGGGTAAGGCCGTCAAGAGTGGCCGTAAGCCGTCCATCTGGCGGGGCGTGCCGCGCTGGGCCAGGGTCTGCACGGTGTTCGGCACCGTGCTGACCATGCTCAGCGGGGCGGTGCTGGTCGGCACCGAGGTGCTGATGGCCCGCTACGAGGGCGCGGTCGGCAAGGCCGACCTCTTCGGCGACCAGGCGGCCGGTGCCCAGGCGAAGAAGACCGACATCAAGGGCCCGCTCAACATCCTGCTGGTCGGCATCGACCCGCGTACGCCGACAGCGGCGCCACTGGCCGACTCGATCATGGTGTTGCACGTGCCCGCGTCGATGGACCGGGCCTATCTGTTCTCGCTGCCGCGGGACCTCTACGTGCACATCCCCTCGTTCAAGAAGGCCGAGTTCGCTGGCGAGACCACGAAGATCAACGCCGCCATGTCGTTCGGCAGCCGGGTGCCGGGAGGGAACCCCGACGCGGCGCGGGGCTTCGAGCTGCTGGCCACCACTGTGCAGAACGTGACCGGCATCAAGCGGTTCGACGCGGGCGCGATCATCAACTTCACCGGCTTCCAGAAGATCGTCGACGCGATGGGCGGCGTCGACATGTACGTCGAGCGGGAAGTGCGCTCCGAGCACAAGCAGCCGGACGGCAAGCCGCGGCCGGGCAACACGCGCGGCGAGGGCTACGTCGGCCCGCAGGCGGTCTACGAGAAGGGCAACCAGCACCTCAGCGGGTGGCAGGCGCTGGACTACGTCCGGCAGCGCTACCCGAAGAACGGTGTCCCGGACTCTGACTACGGCCGGCAGCGTCACCAGCAGCAGTTCGTCAAGGCCATGGTCGGTCAGGCGTTCAGCGCTGACGTGGTGTCCAACCCGATCAAGCTGGACAAGGTGCTCCGCGCCGCGGGCCAGTCGCTGATCTTCAACGGCCGCGGCAACAGCGTGATCGACTTCGGGCTCGCCCTGAAGAGCATCCGCCCGAACACCATCCAGATGATCAAGCTCCCGGGTGGCGGGGTCTTCGACGGTAAGAAGTACAAGGGTGAGCAGTTCAAGCCCGGCGTGTCGGACTTCTTCACCGCCCTGCACAATGAACAACTGGACCCGTTCCTGCTGGAGCACCCGGAATTCCAGAACAAGACCAAGTAGCCGTGGCGCAGCTCTCCCCACCCGCCTTGGGGGCGGGTCAGCGTCAGGACTAGACTTTCGGCAATCCGCCGCCGCAGCAAGGAGACAGCGTGGCACAGCAGCTTCACGTCGAGCTCGTCGCCGTCGAGGAGAAGGTCTGGTCCGGTGACGCCGAGATGGTCGTCGCCCGGACGACCGAGGGTGAGCTCGGTGTCCTGCCGGGGCACGCGCCGCTGCTCGGCCAGCTCGCCGAGCCCGGCCAGGTGCGCATCAAGCTGGCCGGCGGTGAGCAGGTCTCCTACGACGTGGCCGGCGGCTTCCTCTCGGTGAGCGCCGACGGTGTCACCGTCCTGGCCGAGAGCGCGACCCCGGTCTCCGCGCAGAGCCACTGAGCCGTACCGGGGATGGAGATCGTCGAGGGAATCGGGATCGGCGTCGCCGTCATCCTCGGTGCGCTCCTCATCCTCTTCGTCCGGCGGGCCCTGGTCACCCGCAGCGGTGGCATCATCCGGCTCAGCGTCCGGGTCTCCACCATGCTCGACGGCCGCGGCTGGTCGCCCGGCTTCGGCCGGTTCGCCGGTGACGAGCTGCGCTGGTACCGGATGTTCAGCTTCGCCCTGCGGCCCAAGCGGGTGCTCTCCCGCAAGGGGCTCGCGGTGGAGCGCCGCCGGTTGCCGGAGGGTCAGGAACGCCTCTCCATGCCGGCCGACTGGGTGATCCTCCGCTGTACCAGTCACCACGCACCGGTGGAGATCGCCATGGCGCGGTCTACAGTGACCGGTTTCCTCTCCTGGCTCGAGGCCGCCCCTCCGGGGGCGGTCTCGCCGCGTATGGCCTCCCAAGATTGGCCCGCTGCCTAGTTCCCTCTCACCGTTGGGGGTTTCCGGGGAGCCCGCCCGGCTCCGGGCGGTCAGGCTTGATCCCTCCGCCGGGCGGGCTCCCCGGAAACCCTGCGGGGGCACTGTGCGTCGTTCGGGCGCGGCTTTTGTCAACTGCCGTTACTGGTGGCGACCAGTTCTGCCTCGTAGCCGTGGTTGTCGGTGAGGTAGGCCGCGTAGGTGTCGGGGCCGCCGGCGTGCGGATGGCGGTCCGGGAAGAGCAGCGTCCAGCCGTACGCCGGGGCTGTCGTCACGAGCCGGTCCACGGCGGCCGGCGGGCCGGCGTGGAAGGCCAGGTGGTTCAGCCCCGGAGCCAGCCGATCGTGCCGGGGCCCGGAGAGCGCTGACGACTGCTCCAGCACGATGTAGGTGGGGCCGAGGCGCCACGAGCGGCCGGCCGGCCAGTCCTGGTGCAGCGACCAGCCCAGCTCGCCCAGGAGCCAGCCCCAGCTACGCGTGGCGGCCTCGAGATCGGGAACCCACACCTCGACGTGGTGCAGCCCGCCGACGCTCAGCGCTCACCGCCCGGCACCCATAGCACATCTCCCGCCGGATTTGCCGTTCTTGACAGGATAAAGAGCAGATCGGAGAGCCGGTTGAGATACTTTGCCGGGAGCGGGCTGGTCCGTTCCGGATCGTGGCTGACCAGCGCCCACGCTGCTCGTTCGGCACGCCGGGCGATGGTCCGCGCCACGTGCAGCAGCGCCGCACCTGCGGTGCCGCCGGGGAGGATGAAGGAGTCGAGCTTGCTCAGGCGTGCGTTGTACTCGTCGCACCAGCCCTCAAGGCGCTCGACGTACTCCTCGGTCACTCGCAGCGGCGGATACTTCGGCTTCGGCTCCACCGGCGTGGACAGGTCGGCGCCCACATCGAACAGGTCGTTCTGGATCGACGCCAGCACGGCCCGCAGTTCCTCGTCGAGCTGGCCCAGGGCGAGCGCGACGCCGATCGCCGCGTTGCACTCGTCGACATCCGCGTACGCGGCGATCCGTGGATCGGTCTTCGGCACCTGCTCGTTGTTGCTCAGCCTGGTCATGCCGGCGTCGCCGGCCTTGGTGTAGATGCGCGTGAGGTGGACGGCCATGACGCACAGCCTACGGATACCGGACCTGACGATCCCGGCGCGGCCGGACACCACCGCCGGCTGGCCAGCGGTGGTGGGCCCCGGGGACGCGGGCGATCCGGCGGTCAACGATGTCGACGTCATCCGGGTACGCGGTGACGCCCGGCTGGCCGGCACCGTGCACGTGGTGGGTGCCAAGAATTCGGCGTTGAAGTTGATGGCAGCCGCGCTGCTCGCTCCGGGCCGGAGCGTGATCACCAACGTCCCGCGGATCACCGACATCGCGATCATGGGGGAGGTGCTGCGCCGGCTGGGCTGCGACGTACGGTTCGACGCGGACGACCCGGTCGATCCGATGGTCGCGCGGGGCGGGGTGGCCCGGTCCCGCTCGGTGACCATCGACGTACCCGACCAGCCGGGCGCCGACGCGGACTACGACTTGGTCCGCCGGCTGCGCGCGTCGATCTGCGTGCTCGGCCCGTTGCTGGCCCGCCGGGGGTACGTGCGGGTGGCTCACCCGGGCGGCGACGCGATCGGCTCGCGCGGGCTGGACATGCACGTCTCCGGGCTGACCCGGATGGGCGCGGACATCTCCGGTGAGCACGGCTTCGTCATCGCCACCGCACCGCACGGGCTCCGCGGCGCGGACATCGTGCTGGACTTCCCCAGCGTGGGCGCCACCGAGAACCTGGTGATGGCGGCGGTGCTGGCCCAGGGCACCACGACGATCGACAACGCGGCTCGGGAGCCGGAGATCGTTGACATCTGCACCATGCTCAACCAGATGGGCGCGCGGATCTCCGGCGCCGGAACGTCCACCCTGCGGATCACCGGCGTACCCGGGCTGCGCCCGGTGCGGCACGCCACCGTGGGGGACCGGATCGTGGCCGGCACCTGGGCCTTCGGCGCGGCGATGACCCGAGGCGACGTGACCGTGACCGGGCTCGACCCGGCCTTCCTGGAGGTCGCGCTGGACAAGGTGGTGGCGGCCGGCGGCCTGGTGGAGACCCGGGGAGACGGCTTCCGGGTGCGGATGGACGACCGGCCCCGCGCGGTCGACGTGGTGACGCTGCCGTACCCGGGCTTCGCCACCGACCTGCTGCCGATGGCGATCGGCCTGGCCGCGGTCAGTGACGGCGCCTCGTTGATCACCGAGAACATCTTCGACGGCCGGTTCATGTTCGCCAACGAGATGATGCGCCTCGGCGCGGACATCAAGACCGACGGCCACCACGCGGTGGTCCGGGGCCGGAGCCGACTCTCCGGAGCGCCGGTGCGGGCCACGGACATTCGCGCCGGGGCCGGCCTGATCATCGCCGGGCTCTGCGCGGACGGGGCCACCGAGGTCTCCCACGTGCACCACGTCGACCGGGGCTACCCGGACTTCGTGGCCGACCTGCGCGCGCTCGGAGTGGCTGTCGAGCGCGGGACGACGCCGGAGGAGCCGGAGCTGGAAATCTGACGCCGACCGGGTCCAGGAGGTTGTCGGGTCTCCCGACAGCCCCTTAGCCGTCGTTCAGGCTCGCCGACTAGGGTGCAGGCAGGCACTCAATCGCAGCGAGGGAGAAGCAGATGGCGGGTCGACTCGCGGTCGTCGGGGCCGGGCTGATGGGCTCCGGCATCGCCCAGGTGGCGGCGCAGGCGGGCTGGCAGGTGACGCTGCGCGACCTGGACGACGCGGCCACCACGCGAGGGCTCGGCGGCATTCGGAAGTCGCTGGAGAAGTTCGCCGAGAAGGGCAAGATCGAGCCGTCGGACGTCGAGGCGACGCTCGCCCGGATCACCCCGACCACCGACCTGGAGGCGGCGGCGGACGCGGACATCGTGGTCGAGGCGGTCTTCGAGCGCCTGGAGATCAAGCACGAGGTGTTCCGCGCCCTGGACAAGATCTGCAAGGCCGACGCGGTGCTCGCCACCAACACCTCGGCCATCCCGGTGACCCAGATCGCCGCCGTCACCGAGCGGCCCGAGGCGGTCGTCGGCACCCACTTCTTCTCCCCGGTGCCGATGATGCAGCTCTGCGAGCTGGTCCGGGGCTACAAGACCAGCGACGCCACGCTGGCCACCGTCCGGGCCTTCGCCGAGGAGATCGGCAAGACGGTGGTGGTGGTCAACCGGGACATCGCCGGCTTCGTGACCACCCGCCTGATCTCCGCCCTGGTGGTGGAGGCGGTCAAGCTCGTCGAGTCCGGGGTGGTGTCGGCGGAGGACCTGGACACCGCTTGCCGGCTGGGCTTCGGGCACGCCATGGGCCCGCTGGCCACCACCGACCTGACCGGCGTGGACGTGTTGCTGCACGCCTCGAAGAACATCTACACCGACACGGCGGACGAGAAGTTCTTCCCACCGGAGCTGCTCCAGCGCATGGTCACCGCCGGCGACCTGGGCCGCAAGACCGGTAAGGGCTTCTACACGTACTGAGAACACGCAGCTACGGGCCCGCAGTGGCGATCACTCGCTACCGCGGGCCCGGGGCGGTGCTCATCCCGGACTGGAAGCCGGGTCGGGGTCTGCCAGCGCTGCCGCGACGAAGTCGAAGGCGTCTGGGATGACCCGACCCCAGTAGTCGAAGTCGTGTCGGCCGTCGGCGTACTCCACCTGGGCGGCCGGCTCTGGAAGAGCACGCTCCAGCGCTTGCACGTCGGCGAGGAAGTCGTCCTGCCGACCGCACCAGATGCCCAGCCGAGTGCCGCGCAGCCGATCGACGCTGGCGAAGACGGCGTCGCCAGGTGCGACGGCGGGGGAGAAGGCCGCCACCGCCCGGAGGAACCCCGGCCAGGTCCCGGCGAGCAACAGCGAGCCGAAGCCCCCCATCGACCAGCCCCAGGCCGCCAGTCGGGCGGAATCGAAGCCCCACTCGGCGCACCAGGCCGGTAGTTCCTCGCGCACCATCCGTTGTGGGTCGTCCCGCCCGGACGGACGCCAGGAGAGTCGGTCGCCGTTTGCCCCAGCGAGCACGAACGGCGGAGCGCCCCGGCGTACCGCGTCGGTCAGGAAACGGCCCAGGCCGAGCCCGGAGAAGTCCCGCGCGGTGGTGGAAGCGCCGTGCAGCACGAGGCAGACCGGCAGTCCCCGCCCGTCGCCGTACCCGTCCGGGACGGCCGTGTAGAAGTCGACCGTGCGGCCCCGCGCGGCGGACGGGCGGCTGGTCAGCCGTTCGTCGCCGGCCGGTGCCTTCGGAGGCACCGGCCGTGCCGGCGCGGGCCGGATCAGGTCGCGCGCCGTCCAGCCGATGCCGACGGCCAGTGCCCCCGCCCCCGCCCCCGCGAGCAGGAGACCACGCCGGGTCGGTCGAGCCGCCATGGTCCGAGTGTCGCAGCCCTTGGCGGAACCCGGTGTCCCGTCGTGCTGTCGAAAAAAGCCGACGGGGAACTGTCTGCTTACCGTTCAGCCGTCGCGCTTGGTCGTCCAGCGGAAGGTGGTCAGGCAGAGCACCAGGCCGATCACGCACCACAGGGCCAGCACCAGCGCGACGCGGCCCAGCTCGAACGAGCCCCCGGGCTCCTGCGCGCCGAAGCTCGACGGCAGGAAGACCGCCCGTAGCCCCTGGCACATCCACTTGAGCGGGAACAGCGCGGCCACCTGCTGCATCCAGGTGGGCAGGTCGGTGAAGACGAAGAACACCCCGGAGATGAACTGGAGCACCAGGGCGACCGGGGTGACCACCGCCGAGCCGCTGCGCGCGGTGCGGGCAAGCGACGAGATGGCGATCCCGCAGAGCGTGCAGGCGGTCACCCCGAGCACGGAGACCCAACCGAAGGTGAACCACTTCCCGGCGGTACCCGGCAGGTCGAGGTCGAACAGCGCCACCGCGACCGCCAGCAGCAGCGCGGTCTCGGCGATGCCGATCGCCACCACCATGATCACCTTGCCGGCGAACCAGACCCACTTCGGCATCGGCGTGCCCCGGTAGCGCTTGAGCACGCCCCGGTCCCGCTCGATCGGGATCCAGATGCCGAGGTTCTGGAAGCTCACCGTCATCAGGCCGGTCGCGATCATGCCGGTGATGAAGTACTGGGTGAACTTGACCCCGCCGCCGATCGTGCCGCCGAAGATCGACGCGAAGATCAAGATCATGATGATGGGGAAGCCCATCGTGAAGACCACGGACTCCCGGCTGCGCAGGAACTGGGTGATCTCCAGCCGGCCCTGCCGCAGGGCCAGCGCGCCCGCGCCCGGCCGGCGGCCCGGGGTCGCGGCGACCGGCGTCGCCGGCTTCGTCGTGGTCGTCATCGCGCGTGTCCGATCATCGTGAGGTAGACGTCCTCCAGGGTCGGCCGGGTCACGGTGAGCCCGGGGACCTCGCCGCCGTAGCGCGCGGCCAGCTCGGCCACCAGGGCCGTCGGCGTCGCGCTCTGCGCGCGCTCCAGCGTCCCGTCCGGGGTACGCCAGGAGACCGTCGCCAGCGCCTCCTGCCGGTTGCCCAGCTGGTTCGGTGCGGCGACCTCCACGAGCCGGCCGCCGGCGATCACACCCACCCGGTCGGCCAGCGCCTCCGCCTCGTCCAGGTAGTGGGTGGTCAGCACGATGGTGGTGCCGGCCGCCGCGAGGTCGCGGATCAGTTCCCAGAACTCGCGGCGGGCCTCCGGGTCGAAGCCGGTGGTCGGTTCGTCGAGGAAGAGCAGCTCGGGGCGGCCGATGATGCCCAGCGCCACGTCGAGGCGGCGCTTCTGCCCACCCGAGAGGGTGTGCGTACGGGCCTTCGCCTTGCCGGCCAGCCCGACCCGCTCGATCACCTTGTCCGGGTCGTCGGCGTCCGGGTAGAAGCCGGAGAAGTGCCGAATCACCTCGGCCACGGTCAGCTCGTCGAACTCGCCGGTGCCCTGGAGCACGATGCCGACCCGGGACCGCCAGCCGGCGTCCGGGTGGGCGGGGTCGGCCCCGAGCACGGCGACCTCGCCGGCGTCCCGGCGTCGGTAGCCCTCCAGGATCTCCACGGTCGTGGTCTTGCCGGCGCCGTTCGGGCCGAGCAGGGCGAACACCTCGCCGCGGTGGACGTCGAGGTCCACGCCCGCCACGGCCACGTTGTCGCCGTACGCCTTGCGCAGCCCCCGGACGGAGATGGCCAGCTCGTCATCCATGGTGTCCAGTGTGCGTCCTGTCCGGGGTGGCGTGGCGCCCGGGGTGTGGCGGTCCGGGACACTCCGGGCGCTTCGCACCCGGACGTCCGCGACATGGACCTGTGTGGTTTTCCACAACCCGTTTTACTAAACGGTAACTTAGACTCCGGCCATGGATGAGAAGGCATCTTCGGGGCGGTTGCCCGAGCGGGACCGCCCGTGGGTGATGCGCACCTACGCCGGTCACTCGTCGGCCGCCGCGACCAACGCCCTCTTCCGCCGCAACCTGGCGAAGGGGCAGACCGGTCTCTCGGTCGCCTTCGACCTGCCCACCCAGACCGGGTACGACCCCGACCACGAGCTGGCCACCGGTGAGGTCGGCCGGGTCGGCGTGCCGGTGGCCCACCTCGGCGACATGCGGGCGCTCTTCGACGGCATTCCGCTGGCCGACATGAACACCTCGATGACCATCAACGCACCGGCGATGTGGCTGCTCGCCCTGTACGGCACCGTGGGGCTGGAGCAGAACGCCGAGCTGGCCCGCTGCGCCGGCACCACGCAGAACGACATCATCAAGGAGTACCTGTCCCGGGGGACGTACATCTTCCCGCCAGCGGCGTCGCTGCGGCTCACCGCCGACGTGGTGGCCTACACGCTGCGTGAGATGCCGCGGTGGAACCCGGTCAACATCTGCTCGTACCACCTCCAGGAGGCCGGTGCCACGTCGGTGCAGGAGGTCGGCTTCGCGCTGGCCACGGCGGTCGCCGTGCTTGACGCGGTCCGCGACTCGGGCCAGGTGCCCGCCGAGCGGATGGGTGACGTGGTGCAGCGGATCTCGTTCTTCGTCAACGCTGGGGTGCGGTTCGTGGAGGAGATCGCCAAGATGCGCGCGTTCGGCGTGCTCTGGGATGAAATCACCCGGGACCGGTATGGCGTCACCGAGGCCAGGCAGCGCCGGTTCCGCTACGGCGTGCAGGTCAACTCGCTCGGCCTGACCGAAGCGCAGCCGGAGAACAACATCCAGCGCATCGTGCTGGAGATGCTCGGCGTGACGTTGTCCCGCGACGCCCGGGCCCGCGCGGTGCAGCTGCCCGCCTGGAACGAGGCGCTCGGCCTGCCCCGCCCGTGGGACCAGCAATGGTCGCTGCGGATGCAGCAGGTCCTGGCGTACGAGTCGGACCTGCTCGAATACCCCGACCTCTTCGCCGGCTCGCACGTGATGACCGCGCTGGTCGACGAGATCGTCACCGGTGCCCGCGTCGAGCTGGACAAGGTGCTGGAGTTGGGCGGCGTGGTCGCCGCCGTGGAGACCGGCTACCTCAAGAGCGCGCTGGTCGCCTCGCTGGCCGAGCGCCGCCGCCGGATGGAGTCCGGCGCCGACGTGGTGGTCGGCGTCAACCGGTTCACCGAGACCGAGTCGTCCCCGCTGACCGCGGCCGGAGCGGAGGCGGTCGAGCAGGTCGATCCGGCGGTCGAAACCGCCGCCGCCACTGGCGTACGCCGGTGGCGGGCCGACCGGGACGCCGCGGCCGTCGACGCGGCCCTGGCCCGGCTCAGGGCGGACGCCGCGACCACCGCGAACCTGATGCCGGCCACCCTGGAGTGCGTGCGGGCCGGCGTGACCACCGGCGAGTGGGCCGGCGCGCTGCGCCAGGTCTTCGGCGAGTACCGGGCGCCCACCGGACTGGCCGGCGCCACCGGCACCGGCGGCGACCCGGGCCTCGCGGCCGTCCGCGCACGGGTCACCGCCACAGCCCGCGAGCTGGGCAGCGGCCGGCTGCGGCTGCTGGTCGGCAAGCCCGGCCTGGACGGGCACTCCAACGGCGCCGAGCAGATCGCGGTACGCGCCCGCGACGCCGGCTTCGAGGTCGTCTACCAGGGCATCCGGCTGACCGCCGGGCAGATCGTCGCCGCGGCCGTGGAGGAGGACGTCGACCTGGTCGGGCTCTCCGTGCTCTCCGGCTCGCACCTTGCCGCCGTGCCGGCCGTGCTCGACGGGCTGCGCGCCGCCGGTCGGGCGGACCTGCCGGTGGTGGTGGGCGGCATCATCCCCGCCGGCGACGCCGACACGCTGCGGGCGGCCGGGGTGGCTCGGGTCTTCACCCCGAAGGACTTCGCCCTCACCGGCATCATCGACGACCTGGTGACGGTCATCCGGCGCGCCAACGACCTGCCCTGACCCGGGCTGGTGTGACCGGTCAGCGGCCGGCGTAGGTCATGCAGTCGGCCATGTCGTTGTCCGGGCCGACCCTGATGGACGAGGCGTGGCACTCGAGCTGCTCATTGTGTCGACAGTCGGACCGCTGGCACGCGCCCACCTGAGCGATCAGGCTGTCCACACCGCCGCGCACCGGCGACTCGACGAAGGTGTGGCAGTGCGCGTGATCCATGCTGCCGATCGTGATTGCGAAGGCGTGGCAGTCGCCGGCGTTGTTGTACGCGCAGGCCACCACCACGCACTCCTGGACCCGGGGCATCTCCATCGCTGCAGTCATGCCGACCTCCTCTAGGGTCTTTGACTGATCGTAGGCTTTTGCCGGCTTCATGACCCTTGCTAAGCCGCGACGCTGGGTAGCTGTCTGGTTTGTCGGCCACCCGGTGCGGTGGTCGTGGCTTTGTCGGCCGCGCGGTGTGGTGCGTTGTGGGTTTGTCGGGTGCGGTGCGGTGCCGTGGGTTGTCGGGCGCGGTGCGGTGGGTCGTGGGTTGTCGGGCGCGGTGCGGTGCGCCGTGGGCGGTGTGGGGCCCGCCGTGCCCGGCTTTGGGCGGTCAGGCTTGATCCCTACGCCGGGCACGGCGGGCCCCACACCGTCGGTGGGTCGCCGTTCGTCCTGATCCCTCCGCTGCGTGACGGACCATTCCGTCTGGCGGGGTGGCGGGGTCCGATTGGTCCCTGTAGTTGGACGCGGCCGGGTGCGCCCTTCTCGGGGGCGGTCGCTGTTGTGAGCGATATACCTGTGAGGCATAAATATGCCTCTGAGGTATACCGCTCGTTGACCGCCTCGCCCCCGGGTTTCGCTTCATCCTCGTTCGCGGCGGTCGATCGATGTCAGCGTTTCAGCGATGTCGGCCTTGTCGGCGATTTCGAGGACGTCGGCGATTTCGGGGATGTCGCGGTGTCCCGGGCGGCCGGATGGCCCGATATCGGTGATACCGAGTCGATCAACCCCAGCCGGTCGAGCTGAGCCCGCGACAGCCGGCAATCTCCGCGTCGAATGTCCGGTATCGGGTGACTCTGGCCTGTGACCGGGTGCACCCACGGGGTGGAATCGTGGCGGGCCGGGGGTCGTTACATATCCTGACGATCGCAGCACCACCGGTCCGGCACCCCGCCCCTCTGGGGTTGGGATGGCGGTCGGGCCCGGGTTGGAATGCCCGCGGGTAGCCGGTCGTTGCAGACCCCGCGAACGACCGCACCAGCACCCCCTCACCCGGGGCCGCTGGAACGGAGCCCCCGCTCACCGGGGTGCCGATGGATGGGCCACCCCCGGAATGCCCCCGGCCCGGCGGTCGTTACACACAGTCCCGGCGCCACGAGCCCCCGCCCGTAGGCCGCCGAACTCCAAGACTTTCCCCCGTGTTGTTGAAAGCGCCGGACGAGGTGCTCGCACCCTTGCGCCGTCCCCCTCGGGCGTGTGGGTGTCTACCCCCTGAAGGAGCTGACCCCCTCATGAACACGATCATTCGTAAGAGCATGCTGTCTGTTGCTGGTCTCGCGTTCGCCGGTGGCGTCTTCGCCGGTCCGATCGCCGCGCACGCCGCCACCCCCGCCGATGGCAAGCCGGTCGCGGTCGCGGTGCAGACGGCCAAGGCGCAGGGCGCGCAGTCGCACATCAACCTGAACGACGAGCAGGTTGCGAACGTGAAGGCGATCATCGCGGCGACGAAGAAGGCCGGTCTGCCTGAGCGGGCCGCGGTCATCTCGATCGCCACGAGCCTGCAGGAGTCGAAGCTGGAGAACCTGGGCCACCTCGGCGACGCCAACGACCATGACTCGCTGGGCCTGTTCCAGCAGCGCCCGACCTCGGGTTGGGGTACGCCGGAGCAGATCACCAACCCCGAGTACTCCACCACCGCGTTCCTCAAGGGCCTGAAGCAGGTCGACGGGTGGCAGGACATGGCGCTGACCGACGCCGCGCAGACCGTGCAGGTCTCGGCCTACCCCGACGCCTACGCCCAGTGGGAGCAGCAGGCCACCGACCTGGTCGCCCAGCACTGGAACAGCTGACCCACCGCACCACACTGACCGCTGGCCGGCACCCCACCCGGGGTGCCGGCCAGCAGCATGTCTGGACCGGCGGGAACGCCCTGGCCCGCGGCTCGTCAGACGCGGAAGCCGGCGGCGCGTGCTGCCTCGCGTTCCCGGCGGCGTTCGGAGCGTCGGCGTAGGAACCAGTAGACGAACGCCACCAGGCCGAGCAGGAAGGCGAGCACCAGCACCGGCAGGATGATCGCCACCAGGGAGACCACCACGCTGGTGGCGTCCTCGGCGGTGCTGGCCACCGGGGCGCCGAACCCGGCGGTGGTCGCGTTGACGACCGGCCGCGCTGCGGACTTGAGCAGGTGTACGCCGAACGCGAGCAGAACGCCGGTGACCACGGGCACCCACTGGTGCGACGAGAAGAAGCTGCCCGGGTCGGTGACCGTCACCGTCTCCGACGACGATCCGGCGCCGAAGGCCAGGCCGCCGGCGGTGGGTCGGACCACGGTCTGCACCACGTCGTTGATGTGGTCGACCACCGGCACCTTGTCCGCCACCATCTCGACGGCGAGCAGCAGGGCCAGGATGGCGACGACCCAGCCGTTGCCGAGCCACGTCCAGCCGCTGGGCAGGTCGATCAGGTCGGTGTAGCGGGCGAGCAGACCGAGGGTGAGCAGGGGTATGTACGCGTTCAGGCCCGCCGAGGCGGCGAGACCAGTACCGGTGAGGACTTCGAGCACCATCTCAGCATCCCATCGACGCGCCAGTGCCGCTCGGTGGCGACCGGTGGGTGCTCGGCTACCCTCGTCGGGTGCGGTTGGTCATTGCGAAGTGCTCGGTGGACTACGTCGGACGGCTCTCGGCTCACCTGCCGCTGGCGACCCGGCTGCTGATGGTGAAGGCGGACGGGTCGGTGTCGATCCATGCCGACGACCGGGCGTACAAGCCGTTGAACTGGATGAGCCCGCCGTGTCGGCTGGAGGAGGCCCCCGGCGTGTGGCGGGTGGTCAACAAGGCCGGCGAGGAGCTGCGGATCACCCTGGAGGAGATCTTCCAGGACACCTCGTACGAGCTGGGGGTGGACCCCGGCCTGCGCAAGGACGGGGTGGAGGCGCACCTCCAGGAGTTGCTGGCGGCCAACCCGAGCGTGTTGGGCGACGGGTACACGCTGGTCCGCCGCGAGTACATGACGGCGATCGGCCCGGTCGACCTGCTCTGCCGGGACGCCAACTCCGGTGCGGTCGCGGTCGAGGTCAAGCGGCGCGGTGAGATCGACGGGGTCGAGCAGCTCACCCGCTATCTCGAACTGATGAACCGCGACCCGCTGCTCAGCCCGGTCACCGGGGTCTTCGCCGCGCAGGAGATCAAGCCGCAGGCGCGGGTGCTCGCCGCCGACCGGGGCATCCGGTGCGTGGTCGTGAACTACGACAAGCTGCGGGGCATCGAGAAGGACGAGCTGACCCTCTTCTGACCGGTTCACTCCCCGGTTCGCACCGCGATCAGCGACTTGGGTAGGCCGGCCACCCGCACGACGAGCATCCGCGAGTCGGGGAAGTAGTGGCGCATCTGCGACCGGTCCAGCAGTTCGGTCCAGAGCACCTGGTGGATGGCGGCGTCGTGGCTCCGGGTCGGCTTGTGGCCCAGCGGCCACCGTCGGGCGACCGCGGTGCGAAGCCGGACCGGCAGGAACTGCATTCCGGGCGCGATCCAGTGCGGCTCGATCGGGAAGTAGCTCGGTAGGGCGTCTGCACCCAGTGCCGGTCGGCCAACGAGTGGACTGCGGCGGCGAACCGCAGCCGGCGTTCGTGCCCGCCCACGTGCTCCAGCACCGAGTTGGAGAAGACCAGGTCGAAGTCGCCGTTGGTGACCTGCGGCGGCAGGTCGCAGGCATCGGCCTGTACGACGTGGGCCCACTCTGGGACGACGGCGGGCGGTTGCTCCAGGTTGACCACCGTCACCCGAGTGGGCCGGATGGTGGCGCGATTCCAGGTGCCGAGCCGGCCGCCGAGATCGACCACGTGCATGTCGCCGATCGTCGGGAACGTGCGTGCGAGCCAGTCCGAGCGACGCCGCCGCTGCCGGGCGCTCCACGACCGGTCACTGTCGACAAGGCGGTAGCGCAATCGATTAGGGCCCATTTAACGCAATGTACCGCCGCGAATACCGTGTCCAAACATAAGGATGCGTCGATCTCGGTGGAGATCGGTTATCCGACACTCACCTGCCGTACATAATTTTGATCGCCTTGACGAGTCGGGCGACGTCGGTCGGGGTCCGCTCGAAGGTCATGGACGGCAGCAGCGACCGGGCCCTCCGGCGGGTGATCGCCTTGGTCCGGCCGAACTCGCGCAGCCCGTCCTCGCCGTGGATCCGCCCGAAGCCGGAGTCACCGACTCCGCCGAACGGCAGGGTGGACATCCCGGCGAAGGTGAGGGTGGAGTTGACCGAGGCCATCCCGGAGCGCAGCCGTCGGGCGATGGCAACCGCGCGCCGCCGACCGAAGACCGAGCCACCCAGGCCGTACGCGAGCGCGTTGGCCCGGGCGACGGCCTCGTCGGCGTCGCGGACCCGGCTGATGGTGAGCGTCGGCCCGAAGGTCTCCTCGCGGACGGCGGCCGACTCCTCCGGTACGTCCACCAGCACGGTCGGGTGCACGTACGGCGGCTGCACCGCGCTCGGGCCGCCCAGCACGGCGCGCCCGCCGGAGTTGACCGCGGCCTCGATGTGGCGGCGGATCACGTCGACCTGGCCGGGCATGGTGATCGGGCCGATGTCGGTGCCCTCGGGCCCGACGGTCAGCCGGCCCGCGCGGGCCACCACCTTGTCGACGAAGGTGTCGAAGACCTGGTCGACGGCGTACACCCGCTCGATGCCGATGCAGGTCTGGCCGGCGTTGGTCATTCCGCCCCAGACGCACGCCTCGGCGGCGGCGTCCAGGTCGGCGTCGCTGTCCACGATCATGGCGTCCTTGCCGCCGCCCTCGATGAGCACCGGGGTCAGCGTCTCGGCGCAGGCGGCCATGACCTTGCGGGCGGTGGCGGTGGAGCCGGTGAAGGCGAGCTTGTTCACCCCGGAACGGCACAGCGCCGCGCCCACGCCGCCCAGCCCGTGCACGGCGGTGAACACCGGTTGCTCGGGTACGACCTCGGCGAAGCTGTCCACCAGCCACTGGCCGGCCGCGGGCGTGTACTCGCTCGGCTTGAGCACGACGGCGTTGCCGGCGGCCAGCGCGTACGCGGCGGAGCCGATCGGGGTGAAGACCGGATAGTTCCACGGCCCGATGACGCCGACCACGCCGTACGGCTGGTATTCGAGGTGCCCGGAGAACTCGGCGAGGATGAGCCGGGACCGCACCCGGCGCGGGCCGAGCACCCGGCCGGCGTTGCGGGCGGCCCAGTCGATGTGCTCGATCGCGGTGACGATCTCGACGATGGCGTCGGCGACCGGCTTGCCGCCCTCGACGTGCACCAGCTCGGCGAGCTGCTCGATCCGCTTGGCGAGCAGGGCGCGCCAGCGCAGCAGCCGTTCGCGGCGGCCGGTGAAGCCCAGCCCGGCCCACCATTCGCCGGCGGTGCGGGCGCGCTCGACGGCCCGCCGGACGTCGGCGTCGGTGGCGACCGGGAGGCGACCGGCCTCGACGCCGGTGGCGGGGCTGGTGGACACCAGTTGGCCTGCCTCGATGACCGGGTTGCCGGGGATCTGCACAGCCGTCATGGCGGAAGTCTAGACCCGAAGATTACTCGCCGGTAGGCCGCGATTCGGCCCGGCGGGACGGGAGTCGCATCGGGCCGCCCGCTCGTTGATCAGAGCAGGTCAGGCCCTCTGCTCGGATCCCGCCCGCCCGAACCGTCGAACGGGAGATGGCCGGGAGGTGGCGAGGAGTTGACCGGGCGGTCGGTATTGACGATTACCGTCTGATGACAGGCTGACGCGCGGGGTAGTCGTGTGGGGTGGAGGGCTGGCTGTCCATGGAGGAACATCCGGAACTGATGCCGCTGTTGACGGTCGCGGGTGGGTCGATGCGCGGGGCGAGTTTTCGTCTGCGGGCCGAGGCGCAGGTGATCGGTCGGGCGCCGACCGGTCACGTCGTCATCAACGACCCGCACCTGAGCCGGCAGCACGCGGCGGTGTGGCGGGCGCCGGAGGGCCCGGCACTGCGCGACCTGGGCTCAACCAACGGCACCTGGCTCAACGACCGCCGGATCACCGAGGTGGAACTCCTCTCCGACGGCGATGTGATCCGGCTCGGCCGCACCGAGCTGCGTCTGTTCGATCCGGGAGTGGCCCACACCGATCCGGTCGGGCTCAGCTTCGGCCCGTCCCGGCGTGACGTCCGGCCGACGCTGCCGCTGCCGCTGGCCACGCCGCCCACCGCACGTCGCTGAGTAAAAGGACGTCGTGGTTGGTGCGGGCCCACACCCGGGCCGCACCCGGGATGGCCGCCGGGCACCTGGACCGGCGCGGACCGGGGTGGCAGCATGCCGCGGGTGGAGACCGAGCAGCGGACCGTGACAGCGAACGGCATCACCCAGGCGGTACGCGTGGCGGGCCCGCCGGACGGCACCCCGGTGCTGCTGATCCACGGCAACTGCTCGTCCGCCCTGTTCTGGGAGCCGCTGGTCCGGCGGCTGCCGCCGACGCTGCGGGTGGTCGCGCCGGACCTGCGTGGTTACGGCGCCTCGGAGACCGCCCCGGTGGACGCGACCCGGGGTCTTCGGGACTTCTCCGACGACGTGGCCGCCCTGCTGGAGGACCCGACGTTCTTCGGCGCGGCCGACGCCCGCCCGGTGGTGGTGGGGCACTCCCTCGGCGGGGGCGTGGCGATGCGACTGCTGGTCGACCACCCGCACCGGGTGGGCGCGCTGCTGCTCGCCGCGCCGGTCTCCCCGTACGGCTTCGGTGGCACCCGCGACCTGGCCGGCACGCCGACGACGCCCGACTTCGCCGGCACCGGCGCCGGCACGGCGAACCCGGACTTCGTCGCCCGGCTCACCGCGGGTGATCGCGGCACCGAGGCCCAGACCAGCCCGCGTGCCGTGCTGCGAGCGACCTATGTGGCCGATCCGTCGTCGCTGGGCGGCGACGAGGAGTTGCTGCTCGACAGCCTGCTCTCCACCGCCACGGGGGACGACAACTACCCCGGCACGGCGGCGTCCTCAGAGAACTGGCCGGGCGTGGCGCCGGGGGAGCGCGGGGTGCTCAACGCGCTCGCGCCGACCTGGTTCCGGCTCGCCGACGAGCTGGTGGCCGTCGCCGACAAGCCTCCGGTCACCTGGGTACGCGGTGACGCCGACGTGATCGTCTCGGACACTTCGCTGTTCGACCTGGCGTACCTGGGCTCGCTGGGTGCCGTACCGGGGTGGCCCGGTGCGGCGGAGTGCCCGCCGCAGCCGATGGTGGGTCAGACCCGGGCGGTGCTGGAGCGGTACGCGGCGGCCGGCGGCGCGTACCACGAGGTGGTGCTGCCCGGTTGCGGGCACAGCCCGCACCTGGAGCGCCCGGCGGAGTTCGTCGCGGAGCTGCTGGCGTTGACCGCCGTCCCGGCCGGCTGAGTGCAGGCCCGGCCAGCCGGGCAGCCGGTGGCGTCGTGGGTGAAATATGCCACGGCGTCTCGACAACCCAGCGTCACGTGGCAGACTCGCGCGCATAACCTTAGCGGCCGTTCAGTGGCCGTGCGGAGTGTCTGGGGAGGCCGGTCGTGGCGCGCGAGTTCAGCACCGTGGGTGTGGTGGGGCTGGGCACCATGGGTGCCGGCATCGTCGAGGTCTTCGCCCGCAACGGCATCGACGTCGTCGCGGTGGAGATCTCCGAGCCGGCGCTGGAGCGCGGCCGGGTCAACCTCACCGGCTCCACGGACCGGGCGGTCGCCAAGGGCAAGCTCGCACCGGAGGACCGGGACGCGCTGCTCGGCCGGGTGCACTTCGCGGTCGGGCTGGACGCGCTGCACTCCGTCGACCTGGTCATCGAGGCGGTGCCCGAGCACCTGGACCTGAAGCAGCGGATCTTCGCCGAGCTGGACCGGGTCTGCAAGCCCGAGGCGATCCTGGCGACCAACACCTCCTCGTTGAGCGTCACCGAGATCTCGGTGGCCACCCACCGGCCCAACCAGGTCATCGGCATCCACTTCTTCAACCCGGCGCCGGTGATGAAGCTGGTCGAGGTGGTCCGGACCGTGGTCACCTCGGCCGAGGTGGTCGCCGACGTGGAGGCGCTCTGCGCACGGCTCGGCAAGGTCGACGTCACCATCAA
Source organism: Micromonospora sp. NPDC005161 (assembly GCF_053599855.1). Taxonomy (NCBI): domain Bacteria; kingdom Bacillati; phylum Actinomycetota; class Actinomycetes; order Micromonosporales; family Micromonosporaceae; genus Micromonospora; species Micromonospora sp. NPDC005161. The sequence continues at coordinate 168,379 of NZ_JBSFYQ010000007.1, read as the reverse complement.
CGACCGGGCCGGTTTCATCGCCAACGCGCTGCTCTTCGGCTACCTGAACCACGCGGTCGGGATGTTCGAGTCGCACTACGCGACGCGGGAGGACATCGACGCCGCGATGAAGCTCGGCTGTGGCCTGCCGATGGGTCCGCTGGCGCTGATGGACCTCATCGGCCTGGACACCGCGTACGAGATCCTGGACACCATGTACCGGCGCGGCGGGCGGGACCGCCGGCACGCCCCGGTGCCGCTGCTCAAGCAGATGGTCACCGCGGGGCTGCTGGGCCGGAAGTCCGGCCGGGGCTTCTACACCTACGAACGGCCCGGTTCCCCGGTGGTCGTACCCGACGAGGCGACGCCGCTGGCCACGGAGGCCGCGCTCGCCGACGGCGCGCGCGCCATCGCCAAGGTGGGCGTGGTGGGCTCCGGGACGATGGCCACCGGCATCATCGAGGTCTTCGCGAAGGCCGGCTACGAGGTCATCTCGGTGACCCGGGGCGCGGAGAAGTCCGCGAAGGTGTGCGAGGCGGTGAAGACCTCGCTGAACAAGGGCGTGGTGCGCGGCAAGCTCGCCGAGGCCGACCGGGACGCCGCCCTGGGCCGGATCAGCTGGTCGGCCACGCTCGACCACCTCGCCGACGTCGACCTGGTGGTCGAGGCGGTGGTCGAGGAGTTGAGCGTGAAGAAGGCGCTCTTCGCCAGCCTCGACGAGATCTGCAAGCCGGGCGTGGTGCTGGCGACCACCACCTCGTCCCTGCCGGTGATCGACGTGGCGATGGCCACCCAGCGGCCCGCCGACGTGGTGGGGCTGCACTTCTTCAACCCGGCGCCGATCATGCCGCTGGTCGAGGTGGTCCGCACCATCCGTACCTCCCCGGAGACCACGGCGACCGCCCGGGCGGTGTGTGCCGCGCTGGGCAAGACCGGCGTGGTGTGCGGCGACCGGTCCGGGTTCATCGTGAACGCGCTGGTCTTCCCGTATCTGAACGACGCGGTGAAGATGCTGGAGGCCAGCTACTCCACGGCCGACGACATCGACCACGCGATGAAGCTGGGCTGCGGCTACCCGATGGGCCCGTTCGAGCTGCTCGACGTGGTCGGGCTGGACGTCTCGCTGGCCATCCAGCGGGAGCTGTACCTGGAGCTGCGCGAGCCGGGCTTCGCGCCCGCGCCGCTGCTGGAGCACCTGGTCACCGCCGGCTACCTGGGCCGCAAGACCCGCCGGGGCTTCCGCGACCACTCGCACCGCTGACGGGTCAACGCCGGACGGTCCCGGCGGCGTCTGAGTGATCTCTGCGTCGGGCGGGGCCGGCCGCGAGGTCGTCCCGCCCGACGGACCGTACGCTTGGTAGTTGTGAGCCCCCGTCGCAACCGCCCTCGCCGGGACGAGAACGCCAACCTGGACGCCGACCGTGTCCGGCAGGGCGTCGCCTCGGTGCAGCAGTGGACCGACGGGGCCTGGCAGGTACGCGGGATCGGCGCGGGCGCGTCGGTCAAGACGTACCGCTGCCCCGGCTGTGACCAGGAGATCCGGCCCGGGGTGGCGCACCTGGTGGCCTGGCCGGCGGACGGCCTGGGCGACCTGACCGACCGGCGGCACTGGCACAGCGGCTGCTGGCGCGCACGGGAGCGGCGTGGCCCGGCGGTGCAGCGCGGCCGGGGCGCCCCGCGCCACGGCTGAGCGATCTGGATCACCCTGTTCGCGCCCGGGCGGGCGAATGCGGCGACTTCGCGCCAGACTTGACGGGTGAGCACACCGATCCGCGCGTCGTCGGTCCTGCCCGGTCGCCGGGAGGACATCGAGTTGCACACCGCCGACGGTCTGCGGCTGGTCGGTGAGCTGGCCCTGCCGGTCGACCGGCCACCGGTGGCCACCCTGGTCTGCCTGCACCCGCTGCCCACCCACGGCGGGATGATGGACAGCCACGTGTTCCGCAAGGCGGCCTGGCGGCTGCCGGCGCTGGCCGACGTGGCCGTGCTCCGGTTCAACACCCGGGGGACCAGCAGCCTGCGCGGCACCAGCGAGGGGGCCTTCGACGAGGCCGTCGGCGAGCGCTACGACGTGGCCGCCGCCATCGAGTACGCGGAGTTCGCCGAGCTGCCCAACATCTGGCTGGTCGGCTGGTCGTTCGGCACCGACCTGGCGCTCAAGTACGGCTGCGACCCGGCGGTGGCGGGCGCGATCCTGCTCTCCCCGCCGCTGCGCTTCTCGGCTCCCGAGGATCTGGCCACCTGGGCCGGCTCCGGTCGCCCGCTGGTGGCCCTGGTGCCGGAGTTCGACGACTACCTGCGCCCGGCCGAGGCCGGGGAGCGGTTCGCCGCGGTTCCGCAGGCCGAGGTGGTGGGCGTGCCGAACGCCAAGCACCTCTGGGTCGGTGACGCGGAGACGGTGCTCGACGAGATCGTCCGCCGGGTGAACCCGGCCGTCGGGCTGCCTCTGCCGACGACCTGGGACGGCCCGATGGAGACCGGCGACGTCAGCGCGTACGCCGACCGGACGGTGGCCTCGTTCGCCGACACGCCCGTCCCCGGCCCGCCCGCCGGCCGGGCGGACTGACCCGCACGGCTCAGCGGGTCTCCTGGCGGGGCAGCACCACCTCGCGCAGGATCAGTTGCAGCGCGGCCACCGTGGGGATGGCGATCAGCGCGCCCACCACGCCCAGCAGCGCCACCCCGAGCAGCGCGGCCAGCAGGGCGGCCACCTCGTTGACCTCCACCGATCGCCGCATCACCTTCGGGTAGATCAGGTAGTTCTCCACCTGCTGGTAGATGAGGAAGAAGACCGCGCAGGCGATGCCGGTCGGCAGGTCGGTGGCGAAGCCGACAAGGCTCACGACCACCGCGCCCAGGGTGGCGCCGATCTGCGGGATCAGGTCGGTCACCGCGACCACCACGGCCAGCGCGAAGGGGTACGGCAACCCGACGATCAACGCGAAGACGAAGGTGGTCGCGCCGGCCAGCACCGCGATGCTGAGCGCGCCGACCATGTAGGCGCCCACCTTGGCCAGGATCTCGTCGCCGATCAGCTGGACCCGCTCGCGTCGCGTCCGGGGCACCAGCGCGTAGCCCAGGGAGCGCAGCCGGTTGAAGTACGCCAGGAAGTAGATGGTCAGCACCAGCACGGTCAACGCCCGGAACACCGTGCCGAAGATCAGTTGGGCGCCGCCGAGCACCCCGCCGAGAGCCCGGCCGACGGTGCCCGCGTTGACCGCACCCTGCACCCGCTCGACCAGGTCGTACCGCTCCACCAGGTCGTTGACCGTCGGGTTTCGGCGCAGCTCCTCGACGTACGTCGGCAGTTGGTCGATGAACTGCCCGGACTGGGTCACGATCGGCGGGACCAGCGCCACCACGCCGCCGCAGAGCAGCAGCACCACGGTCAGCGCCACCACCGCGACCGCCAGGCCGTGGGGCAGCCCCCAGCGGCGCAGCCGGGCCACCGCCGGGTAGAGACCGACCGCCAGGAAGAGCGCGATCACCACCAGCACCAGGATGCCGCCGGCGTTACGAATCCCCAGATAGAGGGTGTACGCCAGCAGCACGCCGAGCGCGCCCGTGAAGCCGAGCAGGAAGCTGCTGCGCCGCAGCGGACGCCCCGGCGTGCCGAACTTGCCGGACGGGACGGCCGGCGGCTCGTCCGGGTCGACGTCCGGGCCGGGGATCGGCACCGGGTGTGGCGTCTCGGCCGCCGGGGGACCGGCCGGCGGGGGAGCGGGGGTTGCGTCCGGATCGTCGGCCGGCGGGCCGTGCTGCGGCACCAGGGACCTCCCGGGTCAGACGGTGGGGCGACGGACGACGGCGACGAACGCCCGCCAGGCGGACGGCGCGAACACCAGCACCGGGCCGGTCGGGTCCTTGCTGTCTCGCACGCCCACCACCCCGGGCAGATTGTCCGCCACCTCGACACACTCTCCGTTGCCGCTCCGGCTGGACGTCCGCCACCGGGCGTCGGTCAGGTCCATGAGGTCACAACTTCCTTCATCAGCTCGATCGACTGCCGGCGGGACAGGGCACTGTTCCTGATCATCTCCCAGCGAGCCAGCAGCGTAGCCACCTCATGGTCGCCATCGACGACGAGGCCGTCAATCTGGTGCTCCATGTGGCCCACCCAACCACCGTCCTCGCCCCGCGCCAGATTGAACGGCCCCGACAGGCCGACGTGCAGCCCGACCTCGGCCGGGATGATGTGCAGGCTGATGTGTGGCCGTTCCAGGCTGGCGACCAGATGCGTGATCTGCTCGACCAACAGCCCTCGCACGTCCTCCCCGGCACGCCGCAGCACCAACTCGTCGACGACCGCGATGAACTGCGGCGGTTCCGGCTGGATCAGCAGCGACTGTCGGTCCAGCCGGGCGTGCACCCGACGTTCCACCTCGTCGTCGCTGAGCAGGTCGTCGCACCGAATGACCGCGCGGGCGTAGTTCTCGGTCTGTAGCAGGCCGGGGATCAGTGTGGGCTGGAAGCAGCGCAGCTGGCGGGCACTGCGCTCGGCGTCCAGCCAGGGTCGGAACCAGCTCGGCTGGCCGTCCCGCTCGGCGAGCTTGAGCAGGTAGACCAGCAGGCCGCCGGTGGCCAGCACCTCGTCGGCGCGGGCCAGGAACAGCCGGTCCAGCGGACGCTGACCCAGCTCCAGAGCGGACACCATCGAGCCGGAGTAGTGCACCAGCCGGCCGAACTCCTCCTGGCTCATCCCGGCGGCCGTCCGCAGCCGCCGCAGTTGAGCGCGGATCATGTCGGCCGTCGGCGCGGCGTCGCCTTCCACAGTGCCTCCGCAGGTCGCAGGTCCTCTCCACCGGCTCGCCCGGCGGGTCGCGTCACCGACGCAGTCACGCCTGGGGAAGCGCCGACGCCTTCCGACCGTAGCGGTGCGATCAGCAGACTGTCACGTACCGGATCTGCTGCCGGTCACTCCGGTCCCCCACCGCGCCGGGCCGCCGTACGCGTCCCGTGCCCCAGCCGAGGAGGTACCCCATGCCCCGCTCCAGCCGCGCCGGCCGCCTCGGACGGTCCCTGCGCGCCGGGCCGGCGCCGAGGTCGTCCGCTGGCTGCTCGCCGGACTCCGGCCGGCCGCACCCAGCCCGTACGCCGAGGTCCGGGCTGCCACAGCCGCGGCTCGGGCCGTACCCCTCGCATCCCCGACCCTGCGGTGACCGGACGCCGCACACCCCGCTGCGGCCGATGTGGTGCTGCCGTGCCGACGGCCGGCCGTGGCCGTGCGCGGAGGCTCGGCTGCTGCTGAAGGCGGAGTTCGACGCGGACCCGGCGGCCCTGACCATCTACCTGGCCGGGCTCTATCACGAGGCGGCGCATGACCTGTACCAGCTCAACCCCTACGGCGGGCCGACACCACGGGAGCTGTTCGAACGCTTCGTGGCCTGGGGCCCGTTCCGCCGTCCGGTCATCGACCCGCCCGCCACCGGGCCCTGATCTGACACCCGGCTCCCGGCACACAGATCTTGGACAGTTTCCGTTACGCGTGAACGGAAACTGTCCAAGTTTGCCGTGACTCGTGCGCGGGCGCGCGGTGTCGCCGTACCGGTCAGTCCTTCTCGACAGTGACCTTGCTGGGCTTGGCGCTGCGCTCGTCGGTGGTCGGCTTGCTGGGACGCTTGCCGTTCTCGCCGGTGCTGGTGATCTTGGTCGGCTTGGCGCCCCGGCCGCCCTCCCCTGGGACAGCGGCCACGGTCGGCTCGCCGTCCACCCCGGCGCTGGCCCCGCCGCCGTCGACAGTGGTCACCGGCTCGGCGACCGGCTTGGTCCTGGTCTGCCCGGAGTCCGTTTCCGGCTCGTCCCCGGCGTCCGCCGACTGTCCGGCGTCGGCGGGCTGTCCGGCCTCGGTCGGGCGGGCGGCATCAGCCGGCTGTCGGGCGTCGGCGGGCTGTCGTGTGTCGGCCGGCTGTCGGGCGTCGGCGGGCTGTCCGGCGTCGCCGGGCTGTGCGGGGCCGGCGGGCCGCGCGGCGTCGGCGGGATCGGCCTTGATCCCGTTGGCCGTGCCGGCCCCGGCGGTTGCCGTGCCGTTCGCCGTCGTAGCGGTCCCGGCGGCCACGCCGTTCGCCGTCCTGGCGGGTGCGGCTCCGGTGGCCGCTGCGGCGGGCGCGGGACTGGTGGCCGGGCCGTCGCCGGCGGCCGGAACGGTGGCGCTCTGCAACCGCAGCTCGGCCACCTGACGCTGGAGCTCGTCGGACTCCTGCCGGGACTTCCAGGTCTCCTGCCGCAGGTCGGCGAGCTGCTGCTGGGCCTGGGCGATCTCCAGCATCACCTGGGCGAGCTGCTGCCGGCCGGCGGCCGCCTCCTGCTGGGTGGCCGCCAGGTGCTGCTGGGTGGTGGCCAGGTGCTGCTGCGTGGTGGCCGCGTACTCCTCGAACTGGCGGCGGGAAGCCGCGACATGCTCGTCCGCCTCGCGGCGCTTGTCGCCCGCCTCGGTCTCGGACCGGCTCAGCAGCGTGGTGGCCTCCTCCTCGGCCCGCAGGCGCATGGTCAGTGCGTCCTGCTCAGCCGCCTGGCGGACCGCCGCGGCGCCCTGCTCGATCTCGTTCTTGCGGGTGGCGTACTCGGTCTCCAGCTCGTTCTTGCGGCTGGAGTACTCGGTTTCCAACTGGTCGCGACGGGTGGTGAAGCCCGTCTCCAGCTCCTGCTGGCGGCCGCCGAACGTGGTTTCCAGCTCCTGCTGACGGCTGGTGAAGCCGGTCTCCAGCTCGTGCAGGCGGGACTTGTACTGCTTTTCCAGCTCGTCGCGGCGCTTGGCGAACTCCTGCTCGGCGGCGGACCGCCGCTGGGCCAGCTCCCGGTCGGCCGTCTCCCGTCGGGAGTTGACCTCCTGCTCCACCCCGGCCCGCCAGGCGCCCAGCTCCTGCTGGGTCTGCGCCCGCGCGTGCTGCACGTACGCCTCGGTCTCGCTGCGCATCCGCTGCACGTACGACTCGGTCTCGGTCCGGCTGCGCTTGGCCGACTCGGTGGCCTGCGTGACCACCCGCTCCGCCTCCTGCTGGGCCTTCGCCCGGGTGGCCCGCCCGGCCATCGACGCGTCGTCGATGATCTGCTTGGCTTCCCGCTGCGCCTTGGCGTGGGTGGCCCGGCCGGCCTCGGTCGCCGTGTCGGTGAGCCGCTTGGCCTCCTGAAGGGCCTTGGCGTGCACCTCCTTGGCGGCCTCGCGCAGCTCGCCGGCCTCCTGCCGGGCGGTGGCCAGCGCCTCGCGGGCCGTTTCGCGCAGCTTCGTGGATTCCTGCTGGGCCCGGGTGTGGATTTCCTTGGCGGTGTCCCGCAGCTGGGTGGCCTCCTGCTGGGCCTTCGCCAGCGCGTCCTGCGCCGTCTTGCGCAGCTTCTCCGACTCGTCCTTGGCCGACCGCAGGGTCGACTCCGCCTCGGCGCGGCGGGCGGCGCTGTGCCGCTCCTCCTCCGCGCGCCGGGCGGCGAGAGCGATCTCGAAATCCTTCAGTGCCCGGGCGGCCTGCTCGCGGGCCTCCTCGATGATGTGCTCGGCGGCGGCGCGACGGGCCTCGATCTCCTCGTTCGCCGTGGAGAGGATCTGCTCAGCCTGCTCCTCGGCGAGGGTGAGGATCGACTCGACCCGGGGGCCGAGGTGTCGGAACGAGGCGCGGTCCACCACGTTCATCTGCTTGCGCACCTGGGCGAGGTCCCGCTGGAGCACCTCGACCTGGCCGGCGAGCTTGTGGATCTGTGTGTACGCCTGTTCCCGTTCGGCGGCGAGGGTGGCGATCTCGTGCTCGGCACGCGCCACGTACCGGTCGACCTGTCGTTTCTCGTAACCCCGCAGAGCGGACTCGAAGCTGGGCTCCGTGGTCACGTCCCCGCCGAGTGCAAACAGTTCCTCGCCGTGCGACATGCCCCCATCCTCACACGCATCGGGCCCGGCTGGGGCGATACGGACGCCCCTTGTGGGAGCTACTTCACTCCGTACGCAGAGCGGGATGTCAAGGGGTGGGAAACGCATACGGCGCGAGGTGTCACCGGTCACTCGGTGTCACCTCGCGCCGTCGATGCCCCGACCTGACGCCTCGGGTCAGCCGGCGGTCTCCGCGGTCACCCGCTCCTGACCGCCGTCGGCCTTCTTGGCTTCCGGCTTGGCTTCCGGCTTCGCCGCCGGAACGCCGGGGACGATGCCGGCGAGCCCGGAGAGCATCTGACCGAGCTGCGAGGTGACCGCGTCCCTCTGCCGGGTGAGGTCCTCGACCTCGCGGCGGGCGGCCTGGGTGGTCAGCTCCGCCTCGGTGCGGGCCTCGGTGAGCAGGCGCTGCGACTCGGCCTTGGCCTCGTTGAACGTCTTCTCGGACAGCGCCTTGGACTTGTCGATCGTCTCGTTGGCGCTGCGCTCCGACTCGACCCGGCGGGCCTCGGCGCGCTGCTCGATCTCCTTGGCACGCTCCTGCGCGGCCCGGGCGCGCTGCTCGGCCTCGCTGACCATCTTCTGGGTCTGCGCCACCTGGGCGGCGTGCCGCTCGGACTCCTCGCGCTCGGACTTCTCGCGCCGCTCGGCCAACTGGAGCTCCAGGGCCTGGAGGTCCTTGTCGCGCTTGTCCCGCGCGTCGGTGAGCAGCTTGGTCGCCTCGGCGCGCTTCTCTTCGGCCTCCCGGGCCGCCTTGGCCCGCTGCTGAGTGATCTCGCGCTCGGCGGTGGCCCGGAGGGTGGCCACCTCCCGCTCCACGGTCGACTTCAGCTCGGCCACCTCGTGCGCGGTGACGGTACGCAGCTGCTTGGTCTCGCGGTCGGCGTCGGCGCGCAGCGTGTCGGCCTCGCGGCGGGCCTGCACCCGGACCTCGGCGGCCTCGCGCTCGGCGGCGGTGCGCAGGTTGCCGGCCTCGCGCTCGGCGCTGGCCTTCATCGCGGCGGCCTCGGCGCGGGCCTTGTCGGTGATCTCACGAGCCTCGAGGCGGGCGGCGGAGAGGATGCCCTCCGACTCGCGCTTGGCCTCGTTGCGGTGGTCGTTGGCCTGCTCCTCGGCGAGCCGGAGGATCTGCTCGACGCGGGTGCCGAGCCCGGAGAGGGTGGGCCGGCTGTTCTCCTCGAGCTGCTTGTTCGTGTCGGTGAGCTTCTGCTCCAGCGCACTCATGCGCTGTTCGGCTTGGCGGAGCCGACGCTGGGCGTCGTTCATCCGCTGCTCGGCCTCGGCACGTGCCTGCTCGGACTGGGTCAGCGCGGCCGTCATCCGGCCGATGAAGTCGTCGACCTGGTGGGTGTTGTATCCGCGCAGGCCAACGGTGAAATCTGGCTGCGAGTTCGCGTTATCGAAGAACGCGAGAGGGGAGGACTGCTGCTGGGGCATTGGGACATACTGGCAGACGCCCCAGGGTGCTTCGCAAGAGCGGTGCGCAGCTTTCGTGTCCTCTTTACATGGTCAACTCCCACGCTCAGCGAGGCCGGACCAATGGGCGATCTTGGCAGGTCCCGGGCGGGTCGGACGCCACGCAGCGTGACGCGAAAAAGGGCCACGGGACGTGCCCGTGGCCCTTTGTTCGATCCGGGTGGGTATCCCGCTATTGCGTTGGAAGAACAATGGCCGTTCACCCCATTGGCCGTCCGGGGCTCGTCCGTCCGGCCGGCGGCCCGGTCAGTGCCCCGGACCGGGGGTGCCGATCAGTGCCCCCGGAAGCGGTTGATCGCGTCCTCGTGCCGGGCCCGCAGCTCCCCGTCGCGTACGCCCAGCCCGTCGGCGGGGGCGAGGCAGCGCACGCCGACCTTGCCCTGGTGGGCGTTGCGGTGCACCTCGTACGCCGCCTGACCGGTCTGCTCCAACGGGTAGGTCCGGGACACCGTCGGGTGCACCTTGCCGAGCGCGACCAGGCGGTTGGCCTGCCACGCCTCGTGGTAGTTGGCGAAGTGGCTGCCGACGATCCGCTTGAGGTGCATCCACAGGTACCGGTTGTCGTACTGGTGCTGGAAGCCGCTGGTGGACGCGCAGGTGACGATGGTGCCACCACGCCGGGCCACGTAGACGCTCGCGCCGAAGGTCTCCCGGCCGGGGTGCTCGAAGACGATGTCCGGGTCCTCGCCGCCGGTCAGCTCGCGGATCCGCTCGCCGAAGCGCTTCCACTCGTCCGGGTCCTGGGTCTCCTCGTCCTTCCAGAACCGGAAACCCTCCGCCGCCCGGTCGATGACCAGCTCCGCGCCCATCCGGCGGCACAGCTCGGCCTTCTCCGGCGAGGAGACGACGCAGACCGGGATCGCCCCGCCGTTCAGCGCCATCTGGGTGGCGTACCCGCCGAGACCGCCGGAGGCGCCCCAGATCAGCACCACGTCGCCCTGCTTCATGTTCGCGCCGTGGTGCGAGACGAGCTGCCGGTACGCGGTGGAGTTGACCAGCCCGGGGCTGGCCGCCTCCTCCCAGCTCAGGTGTCGCGGCTTGGGCATCAGCTGGTTGGCCTTGACCACGGCCAGCTCGGCCAGCCCACCGAAGTTGGTTTCGAAGCCCCAGATCCGCTGCTGCGGGTCGAGCATGGTGTCGTCGTGCCCGGCCGCGTCCTCCAGCTCGACGGAGAGGCAGTGCGCGACCATCTCGTCGCCGGCGGCCCACCGGGTCACCCCGGGGCCGGTGCGCAGCACCACGCCGGCCGCGTCCGAGCCGACCACGTGGTACGGCAGGTCGTGCCGGCGGGTCAGCTCCGAGATCCGGCCGTAGCGCTGGAGGAACTTGAAGGTGGGCAGCGGCTCGAAGATGCTGGTCCACACCGTGTTGTAGTTGATCGCGCTGGCCATCACCGCCACCAGCGCCTCGCCCGGCCCCAACTCCGGCGTCGGCACCTCCTGCACGTGCAGCGCCTTGCGGGGGTCCTTGTCCCGGGTGGCCATGCCGTCGAACATCCGGGCCTCTTCGGCGCGGACGACCACGCCCCGGTAGCTCTCCGGAACGGGCAGCCCGCCGACGCCGGCGAGTTCGCGGTCCGGATCGCTTGATTCCTCCGCCGCCATGATCGCTTCGAGGATGTCCTGCACGGTGACCTCCGGTTCATCTGCACCCGCACGGGCCCGGGTGCTGCCATCGTCGGCGCCGGTGGGCGCGACCGCCATGTCGGCATTCGACACATCCGGCACCGGTCGCGCTCCTGTGAGCCGGGACGTTACTGAACGGTAGCTAAAGCCGGAAGTCCTCTGTGAAAAACTGCATCCGCCGATGCGTGAAGGTGTCCGAGCACCCCGTCAACCGCGCACCCACGCGCTCGCGCACCGGCCTCCGAGCCGCCGCGGCGGTGTTAGGAAGGGCCCCTTCCTATACACGAGGCGATAAGAAGGGGCCCTTCCTTGCACGGTCATTGGGTGGTGGCGGGTTCGACGAGTTCGACCAGGACGCCGCCGGCGTCCTTGGGGTGCACGAAGTTGATCCGGGAGTTGGCGGTGCCGCGCCGCGGCGCGTCGTAGAGCAGCCGCATTCCGCGCGCCCGCAGCGCGGCGCAGGCCACGTCGATGTCCACCACGGTGTACGCGACCTGCTGCACGCCCGGCCCGTTGCGGTCCAGGAACCTGGCGATCGTCGACTCCGGGGTGAGCGGGGCGAGCAACTGCACGCACCCGCCCTCGGCGGTCGGCCCGACGGCCAGCATCGCTTCCCGGACGCCCTGCTCAGCGTTGGTCTCGGTGTGCACGCAGCGCATTCCGAACGTTCGCTGGTAGAAGTCGATCGCGGCGTCCAGGTCGGCCACGGCGATCCCGACGTGGTCAATCTTGCGAAGCCCGATGTCTGTGACGTAGTCCGCACCGGGCTCGGCGGGGGAGTTCTCAGCCATGGCGCTAGTCTGGCCGAACAATCGTTAAGGCGTACAGCTCGGCACCCCCCTCGGAGGCAGGCATGGCTTCGGTGATCGTCAGCGGCGCGCGGACCCCGATGGGGCGGCTGCTGGGCAACCTCAAGGACCTCCCGGCCACGAAGCTCGGCGGGATCGCGATCAAGGCGGCGCTGGAGCGCGCCGGCGTCAGCCCGGATCAGGTCCAGTACGTGATCATGGGGCAGGTGCTGCAGGCCGGCGCCGGTCAGATCCCGGCCCGGCAGGCGGCGGTCGAGGCCGGCGTGCCGATGTCCGTGCCGGCGCTGACCATCAACAAGGTCTGCCTCTCCGGCCTGGACGCGATCGCCCTGGCCGACCAGCTCATCCGGGCCGGCGAGTTCGACATCGTGGTGGCCGGCGGCATGGAGTCGATGACCAACGCCCCGCACCTGCTGCTCGGCCAGCGCTCCGGTTACAAGTACGGCGACGTGGTGGTCAAGGACCACATGGCGCACGACGGGCTCAGCGACGCCTGGGACTGCTGCTCGATGGGCGAGTCCACCGAGCGGCTCGGCACGAAGCACGGCATCCCCCGCGAGGAGCAGGACGCCTTCGCAGCGGCCAGCCACCAGCGGGCCGCCGCCGCCCAGAAGAACGGCCACTTCGCCGACGAGATCACCCCCGTGGTGATCCCGCAGCGCAAGGGCGACCCGCTGGTGATCAGCGAGGACGAGGGCATCCGCCCGGACACCACCGTCGAGTCGCTGGCCAAGCTGCGTCCCGCGTTCACCAAGGACGGCACCATCACCGCCGGCAGCTCCTCGCCCATCTCCGACGGCGCCGCCGCGGTGGTCGTGATGAGCATGGCGAAGGCCAAGGAGCTGGGGCTGACCTGGCTGGCCGAGATCGGCGCGCACGGCAACGTGGCGGGCCCGGACAACTCCCTGCACTCGCAGCCGTCCAACGCGATCAACCACGCCCTGAAGAAGGGCGGCCTGAGCGTCGAGGACCTGGACCTCATCGAGATCAACGAAGCGTTCGCCCAGGTCGGCATCCAGTCCACCCGTGACCTGGGCATCAGCCCGGACAAGGTCAACGTCAACGGCGGCGCGATCGCGCTGGGGCACCCGATCGGCATGTCCGGCGCCCGGCTGGTGCTCACGCTCGCGCTGGAGTTGAAGCGGCGTGGCGGCGGCACCGGCGCGGCGGCGCTCTGTGGCGGCGGCGGCCAGGGGGACGCCCTGATCATCCATGTACCGGGAAAGGCTGAGACCAACCAGTGAGTGAAGCGGTCGAGCACGTTCCGGCGGCCGGTGCACCGTCGGTGCGCCGGACCCGGGACGTACCGCTGCTGGTCGAGCGGGCCCGCGCGGGTGACCCCCGCGCGGTGGCCCGACTGATCACGCTGGTGGAGAACGGCGACGAGCTGCTGCCGGAGATCGCCGCGGCCCTGGCGCCGTACGCCGGCCAGGCCCAGGTGGTGGGGCTGACCGGCTCGCCCGGCGTGGGCAAGTCGACCACCACGAACGAGCTGGTCCGCGCGCTGCGGGCGCGCGGTCACCGGGTCGGCGTGCTGGCGGTCGACCCGTCCAGCCCGTTCACCGGCGGCGCGATCCTCGGTGACCGGGTGCGGATGCAGGACCACGCCACCGACCCGGGCGTCTACATCCGGTCGATGTCCAGCCGGGGGCACCTCGGCGGGTTGGCCGCGGCGACGCCGCAGGCGGTCCGGGTGCTGGAGGGCGCCGGCTGCGACGTGGTGCTGGTGGAGACCGTCGGCGTCGGGCAGGCCGAGGTGGAGGTCGCCTCGCTGGCCGACACCACGCTGGTGCTGCTCGCCCCCGGCATGGGCGACGCGATCCAGGCGGTCAAGGCCGGCATTCTGGAGATCGCCGACGTGTTCGTGGTCAACAAGGCCGACCGGGACGGCGCCGACGCCACCGTCCGCGACATCCAGGGCATGATCGCCCTCGGTGAGCGCGCCCCGGGGATGTGGCGGCCGCAGGTGGTCCGGTCGGTCGCCGCGCGCGGTGAGGGCATCGACGACATCGCCGCCGCGATCGACAAGCACCGTGGCTGGCTGGTCGAGCACGGTGAGCTGCGCCGCCGCCAGGAGGCGCGGGCCGCAGCCGAGATCGAGGCCATCGCGCTCGGCGTGCTCCGCGCCCGGATCGGTTCCCTGCGCGACGGTACGGAGCTGCCCGCGCTCGCCGCGAAGGTCGCCGAGGGCGCCCTCGACCCGTACGCGGCGTCGGACGCTCTGCTGACCCAGGTCGCCCGCTGACCGTCCACCGGGGACACCCTCGTGTCCCGGCGTCCTTGTAGGCTCGCACCGCCCCACGGCGGTGGGGGCCGGCCGGGGTGCCGGCGCGGTGGCGCGAGGAGCAGGGGAGCGGGACGTGAACCACGAGGCGACGCAGGAGCTCACCACGGTGCCATCGGTGGCTGGCGGGTCGACGCAGGTCTCCGACGAGGTGATCGAGAAGATCGCCGTCGCGGCGGCCCGCGCGGTGCCCGGGGTGGCCGAGATGGGCGGGGACGTCGCCCGGTTCTTCAACTCGGTCCTCGACCGGGTCGGGCTGGACCAGGTGGGCGATGCCCGGCGGGGCTGCTCGGCGCACGTGACCGGGGACGCGGCCGTGGTCAACCTGGTGCTGGTCATCCAGGCCGGTCAGCCGGTGCCGGAGATCACCGGCCAGGTGCGGGCCCGGGTCACCGAGGCGGTCGAGGCGTACGGGCTGCGGGTGGACGAGGTCAACATCCGGGTCGACGACGTGGCGATGGGCGGACCGGCGACGCCGGCCGTCTGACCATCGGCGCAGCTCAGGTTACCCGCCAGTACGACGCGACTTAGCGATCGTTCAGGCAAGGGCTCTACACTCGACGTGCAGTCGAGGACCGAGGAGGAGCCCTGCGCATGGACGCCGACGAGATCGCCGCCGGACGGGCACGCTGGCAGGCCCGGTACGACTCCGCGCGCAAGCGGGACGCGGACTTCACCACGCTCTCCGGGATGCCGGTCGATCCGGTGTACGGGCCGCCGGAGGGCACCGCCTACCCGGGGTTCGAGCGGATCGGCTGGCCGGGCGAGTACCCGTACACCCGGGGGCTGCATCCGACCGGCTACCGCGGGCGGACCTGGACGATCCGGCAGTTCGCCGGCTTCGGCAACGCCCAGCAGACCAACGAGCGCTACAAGATGATCCTCGGCGCCGGCGGTGGTGGCCTCTCGGTCGCGTTCGACATGCCGACCCTGATGGGCCGCGACTCCGACGACCCGCAGGCGCTCGGCGAGGTCGGCCACTGCGGCGTCGCCATCGACACCGCCACCGACATGGCGGCGCTCTTCGACGGCATCGACCTGGCCGGCGTCACCACCTCGATGACGATCTCCGGCCCGGCCGTGCCGGTGTTCTGCATGTACCTGGTCGCCGCCGAGCGGCAGGGCGCGGATCTGTCCACGCTGGACGGCACGCTGCAGACCGACATCTTCAAGGAGTACATCGCGCAGAAGGAGTGGCTCTTCGACCCCGAGCCGCACCTGCGCCTGATCGGCGACCTGATGGAGTACTGCGCCCGGGAGATCCCGCGCTACAAGCCGCTGTCGGTCTCCGGCTACCACATCCGCGAGGCCGGCTCGACCGCCGCGCAGGAGCTGGCGTACACCCTGGCCGACGGTTTCGGCTACGTGGAGCTGGGCTTGAGCCGCGGGCTGGACGTCAACGTCTTCGCGCCGGGGCTCAGCTTCTTCTTCGACTCGCACGTCGACTTCTTCGAGGAGATCGCCAAGTTCCGCGCCGCCCGGCGGATCTGGGCCCGGTGGCTGCGCGAGGTCTACGGAGCGACCAGCGAGAAGGCCCTCTGGCTGCGGTTCCACACGCAGACCGCCGGGGTGTCGCTGACCGCCCAGCAGCCGGTCAACAACGTCGTACGCACCGCCGTCGAGGCCCTCGCCGCGGTGCTCGGCGGGACCAACTCGCTGCACACCAACGCGCTGGACGAGACCCTGGCGCTGCCCACCGACGAGTCCGCCGAGATCGCCCTGCGTACCCAGCAGGTGCTGATGGAGGAGACCGGCGTGGTCAACGTGGCCGACCCGCTCGGCGGCTCCTGGTACGTGGAGGCGCTGACCGACAAGATCGAGGCCGAGGCAGAGGAGATCTTCGCCCGGATCCGGCAGCTCGGCGGGGAGGGCCCGCACCAGATCGGCCCGATGACCTCCGGCATCCTGCGCGGCATCGAGGACGGCTGGTTCACCGGGCACATCGCCGAGTCGGCCTTCGTCTACCAGCAGGCGCTGGAGAAGGGCGACAAGAAGATCGTCGGCGTCAACTGCC
Organism: Micromonospora sp. NPDC005161; assembly: GCF_053599855.1. Lineage (NCBI taxonomy): Bacteria > Bacillati > Actinomycetota > Actinomycetes > Micromonosporales > Micromonosporaceae > Micromonospora > Micromonospora sp. NPDC005161. The sequence goes on along the minus strand of NZ_JBSFYQ010000007.1, from coordinate 152,340 downwards.
ACACCGGCACGGTCGCCAAGGAGCTGGAGATCCTGCGCATCTCGCACGAGGTGGAGCTGGAGCAGCGCCGGGTGCTCGCCGAGCGCAAGAGCGCCCGGGACGAGGCCGCGGTCCGCGCGGCGGTCGCCCGGATGGTCGACGTCAGTCGCACCGACCAGAACATGGTCCCCGCCATGCTCGACGCCGTCCGCGCCGAAGCCACCCTCGGTGAGATTTGCGACGCCCTCCGGGCGGAATGGGGCACGTACCGCGAACCCGCGCGCTTCTGACGCACCCCGCCAAACCTGCACGTGCCGCCCCGGAGATGCCGCATCTCCGGGGCGGAAAGTGCATGATCACGGGGGTTGTGGCGGTGCGGGTGAGAGTTGCAACGTCCCAGTTGCGGGTGAGCGGAGATCGCGGGCTCACGTGCGAGACTAGGTAACCATGAGCGACCCACGGATCACCTCGTCGATCTTCACCCGCGGCGCGGTCGACCTCAGCACGCTGCGCGGCCCCGCACCAGCCAGTACCCGCCCCGGCACACCCCCGCAGGGCGGCCCGGCCGCCGGCACTCCCGGCGCACCCACTGCCGGCGGTAACGCCGCCATCGTCGACGTCACCGAGGCGACCATCCAGGCCGACGTGCTCGAGCGGTCGATGGCCATGCCCGTCATCGTCTTCTTCGGCGCGGCCGGCTTCCCGGAGAGCGACGAGTTCGCCCCGGTGCTGGAGCAGCTGGCCGCCGAGAGCGCCGGCACATGGGTGCTGGCACGGGTCGACGTGCAGGAGAACCCCCGGATCGCCCAGATGTTCCGGGTCCAGGGCATCCCCATGGTCTACGCGGTCGTCGGTGGCCAGCCGATCGACGCCTTCTCCGGCGTGGTGCCCGAGGCGCAGCTGCGCCAGTGGATCCAGGCCGTGCTCAAGGCCGGTGGCGTGGCCGTCGCCGAGCCGGAGGACCCCCGCCTCGACGAGGCGGACGACGCCCTGATGAGCGGCGATCTGGACGCCGCCGAGCGGGCGTACTGCAAGATCCTGGCGGACAGCCCGGCGGACGCCGCCGCCGAGGCGGGCCTGGCCCAGGTCGGAGTTGCCCGCCGGGTGGCCGGCGCCGACCCGGCAACCGCGCTGGCCGCCGCCGAGAGTGCCCCCGACGACGTGGCGGCCCAACTGCTCGCCGCCGACATCGAGGTGCTCAGCGGCCTGGCCGACCAGGCGTACGCCCGGCTCGTCAGCCTCGTCCGGCGCACCGTCGGCGAGGACCGCGAGACGGTACGCCAGCACCTGGTCTCACTGTTCACCATCGCCGGCCCGGATGATCCGGCGGTCGCCTCGGCACGCCGGGCCCTGGCCAGCGCCCTGTTCTGAGTTCGTAGCACGCCAGCGCGGGCCGGCGTTCCGGCCGGCCCGCCCGACCACCGAGGACGGGAGCTCATGATGCGCCGGATCGCCGTCCTCGACGCGCCGACAAATCTCGGTCTGCGGCCGCCGACGTCCACCTCGGTCCCGGGCTGCGCGAAGGCGCCCGGCGCGCTGCGCGACCACGACCTGCTGGCCCGACTGCGGGCCCGCGACGCCGGCTGCCTCACCCCACCCCGGTACGACCCGGGTGACTGGCGGCCCGGCGACGGGGTGTGCCACGCCCGGGAGATCGCCGACTACTCGCTGGCGCTCGCCGAGCGGATCGGCTCCATCATCGACCGGGGGGAGTTCCCGGTGGTGCTGGGCGGCGACTGCTCCGTGCTGCTCGGCTCGGCGCTGGCCATGCACCGCCTCGGCGAGGCGGTCGGCGGGCGGATCGGGCTGGTCTTCGTGGACGGGCACTCCGACTTCCGGCACCCCGGCAACGCCTCCTACGTGGGTGCGGCGGCTGGCGAGGATTTGGCTCTGGTCACCGGGCGGGGCCAGGCCGACCTGGCCGCGCTGGAGGGGCGCCGACCCTACTTCCGTGACATCGACGTGGTGGTGCTCGGCATCCGGGCGCAGGACGAATACCGGCTCGACCTCCAGGCGGCCGGGATCGTCACCCGGCCGGTGCCGGCGCTGCGCGCCGAGGGCGCCGCCCGGACGGCCCAGTGGGCCCACGAACAGCTCGCCGACTGCGCGGGCTACTGGGTGCACATCGACGTGGACGTGCTCGACCCGGCGGTGATGCCCGCCGTGGACGCGCCGGACCCGGGCGGGATCGCCTTCGCCGAGCTGGAGATCCTGCTCGCCGGATTGGTCGACACCCCGCACTGCCTCGGCGTCGAGCTGACCGTCTTCGACCCCGACTACGACCCGGACGGCTCCTACGCGGCCGAGATCGTCAACACCGTGGTGGCCGGGCTGGCCCCGGTGACCGCCCCCGAGGCGGTGCCGCCCCGGTTGCTGTCGGCCCGGCCGGCGCCAACGCCGCGCCGCGGCAAGGGTCGGCCCGGGGCCGATTCCGAGCGGCTCGACGGTCCGCGTCCCGCGACCGGCGCCGAGGCACGGTTCGGCGATCCCGCCGCGCTCGACCTCCCCGTCACTGCCGGCTCGCCCGCCGACGCCGAGCCCTCCGGCGTCCGCCCGTCGGCGGGCCGGCTGCCTCGCGGCGTTCCGGCCCCTGCCGAGCCGGAGTCGTTGGGGATCCTCGGCCCGAGCCACTCGGAGCCGGCCGGCGCCCCCGCTCCGGTCGAGCGGGAACCGGTCGGCCCACCCGCGTCGGCCGGCCCAGGCCTGCTACGACGACCCTCGCCAGCCGCCCCGGACCCCGCCGGCCGCTCCAACGCCGACACCGCCTGACCCACTCACTGCCCCCGTCCCGCTCCCACCCACCTGGCCACCCGGGTGATCAAGAGGTTCGCGTCAGGATCCCGCTCAGAACTGACGCAAACCTCTTGATCACCCGAGTCGAGGAGGGGTGGGTGGGTCAGGGGGTTGGGAGGGCGCGCAGGAAACGCTCGGTGATCGGTACGGCGGACGCGGTGCTGGCGCCGCCCTTCTCCACGAAGACGGCGAACGCGACGTCACCCCGCCAGCCGACGAACCAGGCGTGCGTGTGGGCCGGGTTGTCGTCGTACTCGGCGGTGCCGGTCTTGCCGTACACCTCGCCGCCCGGGACGTCCTTGAGCGCGCTGCCGCTGCCGGCGGTGACCACCTCGCGCATCATGGTGCGCAGCGCCTCGATCGACTGCGGCTTGAGCGGTCCGCCGGTCGCGGCCGGCTTGGCCGGCGCCGGGTCGATCAGCAGCTTCGGCTGGATGAAGGCACCCCGGGCGACCGTGGCGGTGGCGCCGGCCATCGCCAGCGGGCTGACCAGCGTGGTGCCCTGCCCGAACGAGGCGGCGGCCTGCTCGGCGAGGCTGCCGCCCGTCGACACCTTGCCGGTGAACGCGTCCGTGCCCAGGTCCCACTGCCCCTCCAGGCCCAGCGAGCGGCCGGCGGCGGCCAGCCCGTCGCCGCCGAGCTTCGGCGCCAGCGAGGCGAACGCCGTGTTGCAGGACTTGGCGAAGTCGGTGCGGAACGGCACCGAGCCGAGCTCGAAGTTGTCCGAGTTCTTGAAGGACCGACCGTCGACGGTGAAGGTCTTCGGGCACGCCACCGGCCCGTCCAGCGTGACCGCGCCGCGATCCAGCAGGCCCAACGTGCTGACCATCTTGAACGTCGAGCCCGGCGGCACCTGGGCGGTGAAGGCCAGGTTCTCCCCGGCCGGCCCGGGCCCGTTGGCCGCGGCGAGCACCGCGCCGTCGCTGATCCGCACCGCCACCAGGGTGGACCGGCGCGACTCCGCGCGCAGCGCCCCGTCGGCCGCGTTCTGGGTGGCCACGTCCAGGGTGGTCTTCAACGCCTGCCCGGGCTGCGGCTCCCGGCGGAACAGCTCGGTGCCGGTGGATTCCAGCTTGCCGTCCTCGGCGGGGCGCTCGACCAGCACGGTCAGCCCCGGGCCGCCGCGCAGCCGCTCGTCGTAACGGCCCTGGAGCCCGCCGTGCCCGACCAGGTCACCGGCGACGTAGCGGTCCGGGTGCGCGGCCAGGTCGTCGGCCTGCGCCGGGTCGACCGATCCGAGCAGTGCCCGCGCGAACTCCCGGGTCGGCGCCAGGTCGAGCTTGTCGGTCGGGAACTTGGTGCCGGGCAGGTCGTAGATCCGGGGCTTGATCTGCCGGTACGCCTCCTGGCGCAGTGTCACCACCTCGACGAGGGCATCCGGCTCGGCCTTGGCTATCCGCTCGGGCAGATCGGACAGGTCGACTGCGGGGACCAACGCCGGACGGATCGCCTTGAAGGCCGCGTCGAGGTCCTTGACCAGCTTCTTGACGTCGGTGACCTCACGCGGCTGCACACCCACCCGGACCACCGGGCGGGGTGTCACGATCGGTTGCCCGGCGCCGTCCAGCAGCCCCGCCCGGGGGCCGGTGTCGCGGCGCAGCGCCAGCCGGTCGCCCTTGGTGAGCTGCTCGTGCACCACCCGGGGCTCCCAGATCACCTGCCACTGGTCGTCGTCGCCGTGGGTGAGCCGCACCTCCCGGTCGTACGCCCAGCGGACCTGACCGGGAAGCTGCCACTCCACCCGGACGCTCGCGGTCGCGGTGTCGGCGGTGATCTTCGGCTCGCCTTGGCGGGTCAGCGTGGGCGGGGTGGCCGCCAGCTCACCGGAGAGCTCCTTGATCTCGCGCGCCACCTCGGTCGACGGCAGTTTGGCGCCGGTCGTGTCGACCACGCCGACCGCCTGGAGGTCGCCGCTGCGCCAGCCCGCGAGAAAGGCGTCGACGCTGCGTTCCGGCCCGTCCTCACCCGAGCAGGCGGCCAGGAGACCGGCGGTGAGCAGGGTCGCGGCGAGGGCGGCGACGCTCCGCCGGTGGTTCGGTCGGTGGGGCCGGGGGTACGACAAGGGCATGGAGCGGGTCCTTCCGATCTCGGACAGCCTCTGCACGGTAGTACGCGGCCGCTGTCCGGAGCGTCCCGCGGTGCCGCCCGACGTGCGGAAAGACGGCGCGCGCCCGTGTGATGAACATCGCGCGGCGGGGTATCCCGCAACCGGCCAACCTCGGACCCGCAACGGGTGAAAGGACAGAGTCCCGATCCGGACGTCCGGCCAGTGGTCCACCGACGAAGGTGCAGAGCGGTAGGCCTAGGCTGGGCGGCAGAGTGACCCACAACGCGGTGGGTCGAGGGGAGTGGCACCGATGGACCGGCGTCCGGCGATCAAACCGGAACCCGACCTCCGGCAGGATGACTCCGGCCGGGACGACGACAGCTTCGATTCGGCGACCGACGGGGACGGCTACGGCCGGCTCGACTCGGGAGTGACCGGGCTGACCGGGTCGAGCATCGACACCATCTACGATCTGGGCCTGCCGACCGAGGCGATGGCCGACGACGTGGAGGATGCCGAGCTCGACGAGCCGGTGCCCAACGCGGAGCGCCTGGTGGCGCAGGCTGTCGCGCTCGCGGGGGACGACCACGACGCGGCGACCCTGGTCGGACGCTTCTGGCGGTTCGCCCCGGACGAGGAGCTGGTCGGCTTCACGGCGGAAGAGATGCTCGACGCGGCCCGGGCGCACCGGGATCTCGCCCAGCAGCGGGTGCCCGGGGAGCTGAAGCTGCGGATCCACGAGCCGCACGCGGATCAGCACCACACGGTCGTCGAGTTCGTCACCGACGACATGCCGTTCCTTGTCGACTCGGTGACCGCGCTGCTGAACTCGTACCACCTGGACGTGCACCTGCTGGTGCACCCGCTGGTCGTGGTCCGGCGCGAGCCGCTGGGCCGCCTCACCGAGGTCTCCGCGGACGTGGAGCCGGACGACGCGATCGCCGGCGACATCATCGAGAGCTGGATGCGGATCGAGATCGACCCGGTCCGGGACGCGGCCGAGCGGGAGCGGCTGCGCCGCGAGCTGCAGCGGGTGCTCACCGACGTGCGGGAGGCGGTGGAGGACTGGCCGAAGATGCGCCAGCGCGCCCTGGCTCTGGCCGACGAGTTGGCCGCCGCGCGGACCTCCGACAACCGCCCACCGGTGCCGGAGAAGGACATCACCGATTCGGTGGAGCTGCTGCGCTGGCTCGCCCAGGACCACTTCACCTTCCTCGGCTACCGGGAGTACCGGTTGGTGGATGCTCCCGGCAGGGACGGCGCGGACGTGGTCGACGGCAAGGCCCTGGAGGCGGTGCTCGGCACCGGTCTGGGCATCCTGCGGTCGGATTCCCCGGAGGCCCGTTCGCTGGCGTCGATGACGCCGGAGGCCCACGAGAAGGTGCTGGAAAAGCGCCTGCTCATCATCACCAAGGCCAACTCGCGGGCCACCGTGCACCGCTCGGCGTACCTGGACTACATCGGCTTCAAGATCTTCAACGAGGCCGGCGACGTGATCGGCGAGCGGCGCTTCCTGGGGTTGTTCTCCACCGCCGCGTACCGGACCAGCGTGCGGGAGCTGCCGGTGGTGCGCCGCAAGGTGGCCGAGGTCCTGGACCGCTCCGGCCTGAGCCGGCGCAGCCACTCCGGCAAGGATCTGCTCCAGATTCTGGAGACCTACCCGCGCGACGAGCTGTTCCAGATCAAGACCGACGACCTGTACCACGCCGTGATCGGCGTGCTGCGGATGGCCGGCCGCCGGCAGCTGCGGGTCTTCCTGCGTCGGGACGCCTACGGACGGTTCATCTCCTGCCTGATCTACCTGCCCCGGGACCGGTTCACCACACAGAACCGGCTACGGATGCAGGACATCCTGCTGCGCGAGCTGAACGGTGTCGGGGTGGACTACACCACCCGGGTCACCGAGTCGATGCTGGCCCGGGTCCACTTCATCGTCCGGACCGACCCGACCCGGCCGCCCGGCGAGATCGACGCCGACCTGCTCGCCGAGGAGCTCGCCGACGCGACCCGGCTCTGGGACGACGACTACCGGCTGGTGCTGGAGCGCAAACTCGGCGACGAGCAGGCCAAGCACCTCTTCGCCCGGTACGCCGACGCGTTCCCGGAGGGCTACAAGGACGGGCACACGCCGTACGAGGCGATGAAGGACCTGGCCAAGCTGGAGCTGCTGGAGGAGCCCGGCCAGCTGGAGATGCACCTGTTCCGCAAGCAGCTCGCCCCCCGGCCCGGCACCCGGGTCCCGGGTGCCGACCTGGCCGAGGCCATGGACGTCCGGTTCAAGGTCTACCGGTACGGCGAGCCGATGATGCTCTCCGCGGTGCTGCCGGTGCTGCACTCGCTCGGCGTCCGCGTGGTCGACGAGCACCCGTACGAGGTGGACCGGGTCGACGGCCGGGTGTACCTCTACGACTTCGGTCTCATGCTGCCCGAGGGGCACCAGGAGCTGGCCGAGGTGCGCCCGCACGTGGAGAACGCGTTCGCGGCGGCCTGGCGCGGCGAGGCCGAGGTGGACCGGTTCAACGAGCTGGTGCTGCGCGGCGGGCTGACCTGGCGACAGGTGGTGGTGCTGCGGGCGTACGCGAAGTACCTGCGGCAGGCCGGCACGGTCTTCTCGCAGGACTACATGGAGCAGACCTTTATCGCGTACCCGAAGGTCGCCGCGCTGCTGGTGGAGCTCTTCGAGACCCGATTCGCGCCGGGTGAGTTCAGCGCGGAGCAGCGCCAGCAGCGCAGCGGTGAGCTGGTGGAGACGATCCGGGGCGCGCTGGACGACGTGGCCAGCCTCGACCAGGACCGGATCCTGCGCTCGTACCTGACGCTGATCGAGGCGACCCTGCGGACCAGCTTCTACCAGAAGCCGGTCGGTGGGCGGCCGAAGGCGTACGTGGCCTTCAAGCTCGATCCGCAGGCGATCCCGGACCTGCCGGCCCCACGGCCGAAGTTCGAGATCTTCGTCTACTCGCCCCGGTTCGAGGGCGTGCACCTGCGGTTCGGGCCGGTGGCCCGGGGCGGGCTGCGCTGGTCCGACCGTCGGGAGGACTTCCGCACGGAGGTGCTCGGCCTGGTCAAGGCGCAGATGGTGAAGAACACCGTGATCGTGCCGGTGGGCGCCAAGGGCGGCTTCGTGCTCAAGCAGAAGCCGGGCGACCGGGACGAGGCGGTCGCCTGCTATCAGGAGTTCGTCGGCGCGATGCTGGACGTCACCGACAACATCGTCAGCGGGCAGATCGTGCCGCCCGTCGACGTGGTCCGCCACGACGGCGACGACCCGTACCTGGTCGTGGCGGCGGACAAGGGCACCGCGACGTTCTCCGACATCGCCAACGAGATCTCCGCGGCCCACAACTTCTGGCTGGGCGACGCGTTCGCCTCCGGCGGTTCGGCGGGCTACGACCACAAGAAGATGGGCATCACCGCCCGGGGCGCCTGGGAGTCGGTCAAGCGGCACTTCCGGGAGTTGGGTCTGGACACCCAGGCCCAGGACTTCACCGTGGTCGGTGTCGGCGACATGTCCGGCGACGTGTTCGGCAACGGGATGCTGCTCTCCGAGCACATCCGGTTGGTGGCCGCCTTCGACCACCGGCACATCTTCCTGGACCCGGACCCGGACGCGGCCACCTCGTACGCCGAGCGCAAGCGGCTGTTCGACCTGACCCGATCGTCCTGGGAGGACTACAACCCGGAGCTGATCTCGGCCGGCGGCGGCATCTTCTCGCGTACCGCCAAGTCCATTCCGATCACCCCGCAGGTGCGGGCGGCGATCGGCCTGGACGACGACGTCACGCAGATGTCGCCGCAGGAGCTGATGAAGGCCATCCTCACCGCGCCGGTGGACCTGTTCTGGAACGGCGGCATCGGCACCTACGTCAAGGCGTCCAGCCAGACCAACGCCGAGGTGGGCGACAAGTCCAACGACGCGATCCGGGTGGACGGGCGCAGCCTGCGCTGCCGGGTGGCCGGCGAGGGCGGCAACCTGGGCTGGACCCAGCTCGGTCGGATCGAGTACGCCTTGACCGGTGGCCGGATCTACACCGACTTCATCGACAACGCGGCCGGGGTGGACACCTCCGACCACGAGGTGAACATCAAGATCCTGCTGAACACCGCTGTCGGCGACGGAGACCTGGCCATGGCCGCCCGCGACGAGCTGCTGGCCGAGATGACCGACGAGGTCAGGGAGCTGGTGCTGCGGGACAACTACGACCAGGCCCGGGCGATCAACAACGCCCAGGCCCAGGCCGCCTCGCTGCTCCCGGTGCACCGTCGGATGATCAACGACCTGGAGCGCTCCGGCGCGTTGGACCGGTCGCTGGAGGCGCTGCCGCCGGACGAGGAGCTGGCGGTCCGCAGCGAGTCCGGGCTGACCGCGCCGGAGTTCGCGGTGCTGCTCGCGTACGTGAAGATCGTCCTTGAGCGGGAGATCCTCACCGAGGGGTTGGCGGACGAGGAGTGGACGACCGAGGTCATGGTCAACTACTTCCCGACGCCGATGCGCGAGCGGTTCGCCGACCGGATGGGCCGGCACCGGCTACGCCGGGACATCGTCACCACCGTGCTGGTCAACGAGGCGATCAACCGGGGCGGCATCACGTTCGTCTTCCGGGTGGTCGAGGAGACCGCGGCCAGCGCGGCCGACGTGATCCGGGCGTACGTGGTGGTCCGCGAGGTGTTTGGGCTGCGTGAGCTGTGGGACGCGGTCGAGGCGCTGGACAACAAGGTCTCGCCCGAGCTGCAGACCAGCGTCTACCTGGACACCCGCCGGCTGCTCGACCGCGCGGTGCGCTGGCTGGTGACCAACCGGCGCTCGCCGATCGACGTGCCGACCGAGATCGCCCGCCTGCGGGACGGGGTGACCCGGCTGCTGCCGGGCCTGGAGGAACTGTTCTACGGCAGCGAGCGGCAGGCCATCGCGGCGCACATCGACTCGATGACCGAGCGGGGGCTGCCCCGGGAGTTGGCGGAGCAGGCGACCCGTCTGATGTACAGCTTCGGCCTGCTGGACGTGGTGGAGACCGCGACCCGCAGCGGTCGGGACGTGGGCGAGGTGGCCTCGGTCTACTTCGTGCTCTCCGACCTGTTCCGGGTGGACTCGCTGCTGTCGAAGATCTCCCTGCTGCCGCGCGAGGACCGTTGGCAGACGCTGGCACGGATGGCGCTGCGGTACGACCTGTACGCCGCGCTGGCCGCGCTCACCGCGGAGGTGCTCGACTCCACTCCTGATGAGCTGCCGCCGCACGAGCGGGTGCAGCAGTGGGAGCAGTCGAACGCCACCTCGATCCACCGGGCGCGCCGGGCGATGGGGGAGTTCGACGAGTCGCGGGCGGATCTCGCCGCCCTGTCCGTGCTGCTGCGTCAGATCCGCACCCTGGTGCGGACCTCCGCCGCGGCCTGAGTCGGTACGCCGGACACGGTCCGGCCGATCGGGGTGACCCGATCGGCCGGACCGCTTTCGTTGTCGCGGGTCACTTCACCAGGGTGGCGAAGACGACCACGTTGTCCGGGTAGCTCTTGACGGCCTCGTCGAACTGACCGCCGCAGGTGACCACCCGCAGGCCGGGCCGGTCGTTCGGCCCGTACACCAGCTCCGTGGGGAAGGACGTCTTCGGGTACGACTTCACTGAGTCGACCTTGAAGGCGACCGGTTGGCCGTCGGCCCGCCGCACGGTGATGGTGTCGCCGGGGACGAGAGAGCCGAGATCGAAGAAGACGGCCGGTCCGAGCTTCGCCGAGTCCACGTGCCCGACGATGACCGCGTTACCGGTTTCGCCGGGGCTCGGGCCCGGTTCGTACCAGCCGGCCTGGTCGGCCTGCTCCAGCGGGGGAACCTCGACGGTGCCGTCCGGGTTGGTGCCCAGTGACATGATCGTCGCGTTGACGCTGATCTTGGGGATCTCGATGCTGGTCGGGGCGGACCGCTCCAGTCCAGCCTGGACGGCCCCTACGGGCTCCCCGTCGGCCGGCGGAACCGTACCGGTGACCGCCGGCCCGGTGACCTCGGGACCGGCCTGGGCCAGCGGCTGCGGCGGGCGGGGAGGGGGCGTGGTCTTCATCGAGGTGCCGATCATGCCAGCACCGATCATGGCCAGGGTGACGACGACGACCGCGCCGGCGGCGCGCCACGGTTTCCCGTGACGGCCGCCGGCCCGTGTCGTCGTCACGTCAGACGAGCGAACCATCGGTCCGCCGACGACGCATCAGCACGATCCCGCCCAGCGCGGCAGCGCCGAGCAGGCTCGCCCCACCGGTGGCCAGGCCACGGTCGGTGCCGGTGCTCGCGCCACCGTCACCGCCGTCGACCCCGCCGCGGGGCAGCACGACGAGCTCACCCTCGCCGCACGAGCCCTTGAGCTCGTAGCGACCCGGGCGGGCGTCCTTGTCGACCTTGGCCTCGCCGTAGTAGACGAAGTCCCGCTTGTTCTCCCAGCGGTCCTTGGAGTCCCGGTCCTTCTTGTCTTCGTCCTTGGACTCCCAGTCCTTCTTGTCGTGGTCCTTGGAGTCCCGGTCCTTCTTGTCTTCGTCCTTGGACTCCCAGTCCTTCTTGCCCTCGTCCTTGGCGTCGCGGCCTTCCTGGCCGTGCTCTTCGCCCTTCCAGTCCTTGCTGTCCTCGTCGCGGTGGCCGTCGGCGGCGGCGCCGCCGCCCTGGCCGCCGTACTCGTACGTGCCCTCGTAGTCCTTGCTGTTCTCGTCCTTGCTGTTCTCGTCCTTGCTGTTCTCGTCCTTGCTGTTCTCGTCCTTGCTGTTCTCGTCCTTGCCGTTCTCGTCCGT